>NZ_CP095049.1:4242500-4547500 GCF_022919135.1 Hymenobacter cellulosivorans
GATGCCTCGCGGGAGCCGGCCGGCTTCAGCTCCTTTGGCCCAACGGCCGACGGGCGGGTGAAGCCCAACGTGGCAGCCTTAGGCGTGCAATCGGCCATCGTGACGCCGTCGGGCGCAGTCTCCCGCGGCAATGGTACTTCCTTTGCCTGCCCGATTACGGCTGGCATGGTGGCGGGCTTCTGGCAGGCCAACCGCAACCTGACGGCCCAGCAGGTTATCAGCTTTCTGCAGCGCTCGGGCTCCCAGGTCGCGGCCCCGGATGCCCGCGTGGGCTATGGCATTCCCAACTTCGTGCGCGCCTACAACCTGGCCCGGCCCAACGAGCCGCTGGCCGCGGCCGGCCCCGATGCCCGGCCGGAAAAGCTGCTGGTGTATCCTAATCCCAGCCAGTCCGACGAGCTGTACGTGCAGCTCACGCCCGACTTTCAGAACCAGCCCCTGACCGTGCGCATCACCGATGCCCGCGGGGCGCTGGTAACCGAGCAGAAACTGCCGGCCACGACCCAGGCCCAGTTGTCGCTCAAATCCGGCGCGCTTACCAAAGGTGTCTACCAGTGTACGCTCATCGGCCGCAAAGGCCAGCAAACGGTGCGCTTCGTGAGAATGTAGATTGCTAATTTAATTAGTTGGTGTGTAAAAAGGCTTCCAGGGTAATTTGGGAGCCTTTTTTATTTGCATCGACCAAGATAATTTACTTTGTGAACTTTAGTAATGTTAAAAATATTAGTATCTTTCTACCTGCATTACGACTCTAACATTTCCTTCGCATGCTACAGTTAATGATTACCAAGCGCATTGGGCGCCGCCAGTTTCACTTCACCGTTCAGGGCACCAACTTCCACGAAGTGGTATCCGAATACGACCGGCTGAGCTTCCCCGACGTACTGGCTTGCGGCCTGTGCGGCTCCGACAACCTGGATTTGTCGTCGCGCGTGGCTCAGGATAAGTTTAAGTACACCTCCGTCAAGTGCCTCGACTGCCGCGGCGACGTAACCTTTGGCAAAACCCAGAAGGACGACCAGACCGTGTTTTTGCGCAAGCGCGAGGACGGCCACCTGGATTGGCAGGCCTGGAAGAAAGCGGAAAAATAAACTCCGGCCGGCCTGCTGAGGCGGCTTGTTTTTCGCACTTCTGCTTACTCCCGAACCGTGGTTGGGCTGCCCTGCAGCCGGGCTACGGTTCGTTGCTTTAGGGCAGTACCAGCCGTTGTAGGGAAGCTTCCGGCGGAAAAGTAGCCGTTTCCGGGCTCGGCAGTATACCAAAACCTGCCCCCCAAAGCGTTACCTTCGCACTATGAATCCTACTCGTCGTATCGCGCCCTTACTGGCTCCCTCTCTGCTGGCGGCTGACTTTGCCAATCTTCAATCCGAAACCGAGCGGTTGGCCGGCAGCGCCGCCGACTGGCTGCACTGCGACATCATGGATGGCCGCTTCGTGCCCAATATTTCCTTCGGCATTCCGGTGCTGCAGGCTATTCATCGCCACGCCCAGCAGCCTCTGGACGTGCACCTGATGATTGAGGAGCCCCAGAACTACCTGGCTGCCTGCCGCGACGCGGGTGCCGCCAACATCACCGTACACTACGAAGCCTGCCCGCACCTGCACCGCGTGGTGCAGCAAATCAAGACCCTGGGCTGCCGCGCCGGCGTGGCCCTGAACCCCCATACGCCGGTAGCCCTGCTCGAGGATATTATTGCCGATCTGGACCTGGTCTGCATTATGTCGGTGAATCCGGGCTTCGGCGGACAGTCGTTTATTCCCAATACCCTGCGCAAAGTGGCCGCGCTCAAGGAGCTCATCGTGGACTATAATTCCAGCGCCCTGATTGAAATTGACGGGGGCGTGAGCCTCGATAATGCGGCGGCTCTGGTGGAGGCCGGCGCCGATGTGCTGGTGGCTGGCAGCTTCGTGTTCAACTCGCCCGACCCGGTGGCTACGCTGGCCGACATGCGCCAGCTGCTTAATGCCCAGGTTGCTCAGGCGGAAGAAGCGCAGTCGTCCCGCTAATGCCGCACCTGTACTATTCCCGTCCCGCCTGGCAGATTTCTCTGCTGAGCGTATGGCTGCTCCTGACGCTGACGGCCCCGGCCTGGGCACAGTCGGGCGCGCGGGTGCTGATTACGGGCACCGTGCGCGATGCGGCGGGCGCCACCCTGGAGCAGGTCAGTGTTGGGATAGAAGGCCAGCCCGGCGGCACCAATACCGACGACAAGGGGCGCTTTGCCCTGAACGTGGTGCGGCCTCTGAGCGGTAAGGCGCCCACGCTGGTGGCCCGCCGCCTGGGTTACCAGGCCCAGCGGCTGGTGCTCAACCTAGCCGACACCCGTGACCTGACCATTACGCTGGTGCTGGACCCGCGGGCCCTGAAAAACGTGACCGTGCGGGCCCGCAACGACGACGCCAACACCAGTGAGCAGGTCAGCATGATTCGCATCGACCCCCGCTCGGTAAAGGAGCTGCCCTCGGCCTTCGGCGACTTCAACAAGATTCTGACCACGCTGCCGGGCGTGGTGGCCAACAACGAGCTGACCAGCACCTACACTGTGCGCGGCGGCAACTACGACGAAAACCTGGTTTACGTCAACGGCATCGAAGTGTACCGGCCCTTTCTGGTGACCTCGGCCCAGCAGGAAGGCCTAAGCTTCGTGAACCCCGATTTGGTCGACCGGATTGAGTTTTCGTCGGGGGGCTGGCAGCCCAAGTACGGCGACCGGCTTTCCTCGGTGCTGAGCATCGAGTACAAGAAGCCCCGGAAGTTTGCCGGCTCGGCCACGGGCAGCCTGGTGGGCGGCACGGTGCACGTCGAAGCCACCTCGCCCAACAAGCGCATTAGCTACCTGGCCGGGATTCGCTACAAGAATGCCACCTACGTGCTGCGCTCCTTAAAGCAGCAACAGGGTGGCTACAATCCGACGTTTTACGACGGGCAGGCCTACATCAACGCTGCGCTGGGACCCAAAGACAATCCCGACCGGACTAGCCTGGGCTTGCTGACCACGTTTGCCCACAACGATTTTCGCTTCAGCCCCGAGTCGGGGCAGGCCACGTTCAGTACGGCAACCAATCAGTTGACCCGCCTCTTTATTACCTACGACGGCCGGGAGCGGATGCAGTACGACACCTACCAGGGCGGGCTTAACCTGCGCCACAACTTCAGCCGCAGCCTGCAGGGCGAGCTGCTGGCCGGGGCCATGCTTTCCCGCGAGTTTGAGTATCGCGACGTGGAGGCGGCCTACAGCTTTGCCGAAATCAACCGGGATCCGAACTCACCCGACTACAACAAGCCCGTGCGGCAGCGCGACGTGGGCTCGCGCTTCGACCACTCGCGCAACAACCTGCTGGCCCGCGTGGCTACGCTCGAAGCCCGGGGCCGCTGGACGCCCGGCACCCAGCACACCGTGCGCTGGGGCGTGAAGGTGGGCCGGGAGAAAATCGAAGACCAGCTCAACGAGTACAGCTTCGTGGATTCGGCCGACTTCGTGCCTGACTACCGCCGTACCCGGTTGGTGTCGAACCTGGATTTGAGCAGCACCCGCACCCAGGGCTACGTGCAGCACAGCCTGGAATTCGATAGCCTGCGCACGCTCACCTACGGGGTACGGGCCAACTACTGGAGCGTGAATCAGCAGCTGACCGTGAGTCCGCGCGTGCAGTACTCGGTTATCAGCCGGCGCCACCCGAACCGCTCGTTTAAGTTTGCCACCGGCCTCTACTACCAGCCCCCTTTCTACCGGGAGCTGCGCGACCAAACCCGCGGCACCCAGGCCACCCCGCAGTCGGTGACGGTGCAGACGGCGGCTCTGAACCCGGAGCTGCGGGCCCAGCGCTCCCTGCACGTCATTGCCGGCAACGAGGTGCGCTTCCGCCGCTGGGACCGGCCCTTTGTCTTTACCGGGGAGCTGTACTACAAGTACCTGACCGACGTAATTCCCTACGACATCGACAACGTGCGGCTGCGCTACTTTGCCAAGAACAACGCCACGGCCTACGCCGCCGGCCTGGATACGCGCGTCAGCGGGGAGTTTGTGAAAGGCGTAGAGTCCTGGTTTAGCCTGGGCATCCTGACCACCCGTGAAAACATCGTGGGCGACTCGCTGACGCAGTTCAACGCCGCCGGCGACACCATCGGGCGCACAGCCCAGGGCTACATCCGCCGCCCGTCCGACCAACGCGTGAACTTCGGCATCTTCTTCCAGGACCAGCTGCCCGGCAATCCCTCGGTGAAAGGCTACGTGAACTTTGTCTTCGGCACTGGCCTGCCGTTTAGCCCACCCGGCCTGCCCGAGGAGCGCGGTACCACCAAGCTTACCCGTTCCTACAAGCGCGTCGATTTGGGCTTTTCCAAGGTGCTCTCGCTCAATAACACCGGTGAAGCTCGCCGCCCGGGCCATCTGGAAAGCTTATGGCTGGGTTTGGAAGTGCTCAATGTATTGGCCGCCAACAACGTGGCCGGCTACAGCTACGTGCAGGATGTAAATGCCCGCACTTACGCCGTGCCCAACTATCTTTCGCAACGGGTCGTCAACCTGCGCGTCATTGCCCGGTTTTAGGGTTGAAAACGTAGACTGTTCAACTTGTAAGGAGAGGATACCGCACAAAAAAGCCCCGTCAGAAGATTCTGACGGGGCTTTTTTGTGCGTTGCCGGCTACTGATTGCTAAGCACTAGGCATCAAGCACTGCCCTCTGTATCCTAATAGGCCTTGCTTTGCCACTCGGTGAGGGTGATGCGCATGTTGGGCTGCCGCTGCTTGAAGTCGGGATCCTCTTTTTCGCCCAGCTTCAGAGCCCGCCGGCCGTAGACGATGGCCGTGCCGTAGTCCTGCTTAGAGGCCATGAGCCGGGCCTTAATCCAGGTGTTGGTGTAGGCTTCCTTCAGCCGCAACGACTCGTTGATGTACTGCAGGGCCAGCTCCGCCTGAATGTTGTGCTGCACCAGGTAGTCGGCGGCCTGGGCCAGCAGCTGCCAGTTTTCGGGGTTAGCGGCCAGCACTTTTTGAATTCCGGCCAGGGCTTTGGTGTGCACGTCGGTTTCGATGAGCAGGCTCACCGTGCGCTTTTCCCAGGACAGGTTCAGGCGCCCACTACCGGTGCCGGGCTTCACTTCGGAAAACCAGTAGAGCAGGTTTTCGTGCATGGGCCCCGATTCTGGCACGGCTGGCAGGCGAATCTGGTCGGCGCGGGCATCGTAGCCCTCGGCGCCCCAGTGGTTGATGACGCGGTTAAGGATCAATTCCCAGTCCTGGTCGGCTTTGGGCAGCACGTAGAAGGAGTACTTACCTGCCGGCACGGCCTGCCCGTTGAGCATAACCCCGTCGGAGAAGGTAATGACCGTGTTTTCGTTGGCTCCGGCCCGCCACACCTGCCCGTAGGGCACGAGTTGGCCCCAAATGGCACGGCCCCGCACGGCGGGCGTATGGTAGTCCACTGTCACGTCGCTGAGTCCGATGGTTTGCATGACCAGGGCCCGGGGGCTGGCCTGGGGCAGGGGCAGTTCGGGTACTTTGGGCAGGGCCTCGGGCGTGGGTTTGGTCAGCACCGTGGAGTCGGCCTGTTGGGCGCGGGACGGGGCAATGGTTCCGGTGAGCAGGGCCAGCCCCAGACCCAGGTGAGCGGTCAGGGCAAACAAAGAACAGCGTGAAATCATAAGCAGCAAGAGGTGGGAGCGGCGACGGGCAACAACAACGAACAGCGGGTCCGAAACAATGATGCCAAAAACGCGGTTGGCTGAGCAGGAAACCACAAAGGTCAGGGTTCCCAATATTTTTTGCTTGAATAATTTTGTTTCGACCCGGCCGCGCGTACTTTTGCCCAGCAATTCGCCTTTATGCCCTTCGCCGCGCTTTCCCTGTGCACCTTCAGCTCCCAGGCCGCCCATTCGGGCCAGGCTACTGGCTGGCTGCGCGCGGCGCATCATCATCTGCACGGGCATCATTCCTCTTAAGAGAGGAACTATACAAGCATATTGACCCCGTGGGGCACTTGGTATTCCCTAAGTGCCTGGCCGCCCCGAAAAGGCCGCCCCGCTCGCTATTGCCCTTGCTGTACCCTGGCCGGCGTTTTTCCCTTCTCTGCGTATCACTTCGCACACTGGCAAGAGCCGTCCACCAGGCCGGTTGGTCGCCAATTTCCCTCCCAATTCAATTCTTATGATTCGTCTGGCCATTCAGAAGTCGGGCCGCCTGAGCGAGGATTCGCTCAACCTCATTCGTGAGTGCGGTATTTCCTTTCTCAGCAGCTCCTACAAGCTCAAAACCGAAGCCACTAACTTTCCCCTGGAAATCCTATTTCTGCGCGACGACGACATTCCCGGCTACGTGCAGGATGGCGTAGCCGACCTGGGCATCGTGGGCCAGAACGTGCTGGTAGAAGCGGGCTTTCCCGATCTGGAAGTAGAAAAGCTGGGTTTCAGCAAGTGCCGCCTCTCGCTGGCCATTCTGCGCTCGGAAGGCTACAACTCGGTGGCCGACCTGCAGGGCAAGAACATTGCTACCTCGTACCCCCAGATTCTGGGCCGCTACCTGGCCGGCGAAGGCGTGCAGGCCAATCTGCACACGATTAGCGGCTCGGTGGAAATTGCGCCCAGCATCGGCCTGGCCGACGCCATCTGCGACATTGTTTCCTCGGGCTCCACGCTGCTGGGCAACGGCCTGCGCGAAGTCGAAACCGTGTTCCGTTCCGAAGCCGTGCTCATTGCCAACCAGCAGCTGACGGCCGAAAAGCAGCAGTTGCTGGAGCAGCTGCAGTTCCGGATGCAGTCGGTGCGCCGGGCCCGCCGCAACAAGTACATCCTGCTCAACGCCCCCGTGGCCGCCCTGGACGCGGTGAAGGCCCTGCTGCCCGGTATCAAGTCGCCCACGGTGACGCCTTTGGCCGAGGAAGGCTGGGTGTCGGTGCAGTCGGTGGTGAACGAGGACGACTTCTGGCACATCACCGGCCAGCTCAAGGCTGTCGGCGCCGAAGGCATTCTGGTACTGCCCATTGAGAAGATGATTTCTTAAGTACGGCCAGTAGCTCAGCAGATTTCAACCCATTAGCACAGTACTCTATATGCAAGTAGTTCACTATCCTGGCCAGGACGAATGGGCCGCGCTGCAGCAGCGGCCCGCGGCCGGCGAAGCTCAGCAGGTAGCCGAGCGGGTCCGCCAGATTTTCGACGACGTGCGCCAGCGCGGGGATGAGGCCCTGCGTCACTATGCCCAGGAGCTGGACGGGGCCACGCTCACCGAGCTGCGCGTATCGCCCGAGGAAGTAGCCGCGGCCGTAGCCCTGGTGCCAGCCGCGCTGCAAACGGCCATCCGGCAGGCTCACGCCAACCTGTGGAAGTTTCACCAAACCCAGCGCGAAGAAGTGGTGCGGGTTGAAACCATGCCGGGCGTGAGTTGTTGGCGCAAATCGGTGCCGGTGCAGCGCGTGGGCCTGTATATTCCCGGGGGCACGGCACCGTTGTTCAGCACCCTGCTCATGCTGGGCGTGCCGGCCCGCCTGGCCGGCTGCCCGGAGGTCGTGCTCTGCACGCCGCCCCAGAAAGACGGCTCGGTGAATCCGGTGATTCTGTTTACGGCCCAGCTGCTGGGCATTAGCACCATCATCAAAGCCGGCGGAGCCCAGGCAGTGGCCGCGCTGGCCGGCGGCACGCAGAGCGTTCCGGCCGTGGACAAGATCTTCGGACCCGGCAACCGCTACGTAACGGCCGCCAAGCAGCTGGCCGCCCAGCGCGGGGTCGCCATCGATTTGCCCGCCGGCCCGTCGGAAGTGCTGGTCATTGCCGACAAAACGGCCAACCCCGCCTTCGTGGCTGCCGACCTGCTCAGCCAGGCCGAGCACGGTCCCGATTCCCAGGTGGTGCTGCTGACCGACTCGGTGGAGCTGCTGCCCCGGGTAACGATCGAAGTAGAGCGGCAGCTGGCCGAGCTGCCCCGGCGGGAAGTAGCGGCCCTGGCCCTGCGCGAAAGCCGGGCCGTGCTGCTGCGCACGCCGGAGGAAATGCTGTTCTTCTCGAATCAGTATGCGCCCGAGCACCTGATTCTGGCCGTGCGCAACGCCGACGACTACGCCGAGGGCGTAACCAGCGCCGGCTCGGTGTTTCTGGGTCACCTGACGCCCGAAGCCGCCGGCGACTATGCCTCGGGTACGAACCACACGCTGCCCACCGGCGGCTACGCCCGCAACTACAGCGGGGTGTCGCTGGATTCGTTTCTGAAGAAAATTACCTTCCAGCGCATCACCGCCGAGGGCCTGCTCAACGTGGGGCCGGTCGTCGAAACCATGGCCGAGGCTGAGGGCCTGCGGGCCCATGCCCGGGCCGTGACGCTGCGCCTGGAAAGCCTGAGTGCCGAAGCCTAAGTTCACTTCTCATCCCGGCCGGGCAACCTTATCCTACTAGGAGGAATAAGGGCCCGGCCGACCATTCCGCGGTTCATGTTTGAGCTTTCCAATCTTATCCGGCCCAATATCCGGGCTATGCAGCCGTACTCCTCGGCCCGCGACGAATTCCAGGGCGAAGCCCGCGTGATGCTCGACGCCAACGAAAACAGCCTGGGCAGCGCCGGCCCCGAGCAGTTCAACCGCTACCCCGACCCCCAGCAGCGGGCCGTGAAGGCTGAGCTGGCGAAGCTGAAAGGCGTGGAGCCCAGCCAGATTTTCCTGGGCAACGGCTCCGACGAGGCCATTGACCTGCTGGTGCGCCTGACCTGCACGCCCGGTCAGGACCGGATCCTGATCTTGCCGCCCACCTACGGGATGTACGAAGTGGCCGCCAACCTCAACGACGTGCGTCTGGAGCGCCTGCCGCTCACGGCTGACTTTCAGCTGTCCGACCAGGCCGTGGCCCAAATTCTGGCCTCCGACGCCAAGCTGGTCTTTGTCTGCTCGCCTAACAACCCAACCGGCAACCTGCTGCACGCCGCGGCAGTCGAGCAGGTGCTGCGCGGCTTCCGTGGGCTGGTAGTGGTGGATGAGGCCTACGCCGACTTTGCCGCCGCGCCTAGCTGGACCACGCGCCTAGCGGAGTTTCCCAACCTGGTCGTGCTCCAAACCTTCTCCAAGGCCTGGGGCCTGGCTGGTCTGCGCCTGGGTATGGCTTTTGCCTCGCCCGAGCTCATCGGCTACCTCAACAAGATTAAGCCGCCCTATAATATCTCGGAAGCCACCCAGCAGCACGCGTTGGCGGCCCTGGCCGATGCCCCGCACTTCGAGCAAATGCGCCAGGAGTTGCTCCAGGGCCGGCAGTGGCTGCAGCAGCACCTGCCGGGAGTCGACATCGTGGAGCACGTGTTTGCCTCGGATGCCAACTTCCTGCTGGTCCGGTTCCGACCCGATGCCACGGCCGTGTACGACTACTTACTGGGCAAGGGCATTGTGGTGCGCAACCGTACGAGCCAGCCCGGGTGCGCCGGCACGCTGCGCCTGACGGTGGGCACCCCGGCCGAGAATGAGCAGCTGGTTACAGCCCTGCGGGACTATTCCGCCGTCTAATCCACATCCTGATGCAGCTCATCGTCTTCTGCGGAATTCAGGCCACGGGGAAGTCAACCTTCTACCAGCAGCACTTTTTCCATTCCCACGTCCGGATCAGCCTCGACTTGCTGCGGACCCGGAACCGGGAGCAGCGCCTGCTGGAGCTGTGCCTGGAAACGCAGATGCGGTGCGTGATTGATAACACGAACCCGACCCGGGCCGAGCGGGCCCGTTATATCGAACCAGCCCGGCGGGCGGGGTTTACCGTTACCGGGTACTTCTTTCAGGCTGCGGTGGCCGAAGCCCTGGTACGCAACCAGCAGCGCCCGGTAGAGCGGCAGGTGCCCGCCGTCGGTCTGCGCGCCACCCGCAACCGCCTGGAGCTGCCCCGCTACGAGGAGGGCTTCGATGAGCTGTACTTCGTGCGGCCCCTGGGCAACCATACATTCACCATTAGCCCCTGGCAACATGAAGTTTGACGAGCTCGACGCGCGCTTGCGCGTTTTCGAAACGGCCCACGACCATTGCGCTCTGCCCGGGCTCTACCTGGTGGTCCGCCTCGACGGCCGGGGCTTTACCCGCCTAACCAAAGAGGTCCACGCATTCGAAGCGCCGTTTGATGAGCGGATGCGGGACCTGATGGTACACACCACCCGGCAGTTGCTCAGCTCGGGCTTTCGGATGGTATACGGCTACACGCAGAGCGACGAAATTTCCCTGCTGCTTCACCCCGAGGAAAATTCCTTTGGCCGCAAGCTGCGCAAGTACACGTCGCTGCTGGCCGGGGAGGCCTCGGCTACGTTTTCCCTGGCCCTGGGTAGCCCGGGTATCTTCGACTGCCGGATTTCCCAGCTGCCCCGTCGCACGGATGTACTCGACTACTTCCGCTGGCGCCAGGAAGATGCCGCCCGCAACTCTTTGAATGCCCATTGCTACTGGCTGCTGCGCAAGCAAGGCCGCTCGGTGGCCGAGGCTACGGCCCAGGTCAAGGGCCGGAGCCGGGCGGCCAAGCATGATTTACTCTTCAGCGCGGGTATCAATTTCAACGAGCTGCCGAGCTGGCAGAAGCGCGGCGTCGGCTTGTACTGGCAGCCGTATAAAAAGACGGGGTTTAATCCCCTCAGCCAGCAGCCCGTAGAAACCACCCGTCAGCAGCTGACCATCGATGCCGAGCTGCCCCTGGGGGAAGAGTACACCACGCTGCTACGCTCTTTGCTACCCGAAGAGTAATTGCTCCTTCCACCTCCCCAACCCGTTTTCTTTTTCACGCTCTACGCCCGAAGCCCCGGCTTCCGATTTTTATACCATGAAGAAAGTTCTTTTCATTGACCGCGACGGGACCATCCTGATTGAGCCGCCGACGGATTTCCAGGTCGACGCCCTGACCCGGGAGAAATTCCAGTTTGTACCCGGCGCCATCACCGGCCTCGCCCGCATTGCCCGGGAGCTGGACTACGAGCTGGTGCTGGTCAGCAACCAGGATGGGCTGGGCACCGAGAGCTTCCCCGAGGAAACCTTCTGGCCGGCCCACACCATGATGCTCGATGTGCTGCGCTCGGAAGGAGTGGAGTTCGTGCGCGAGCACATCGACCGCAGCTTCCCCCATGATAACCTGCCCACCCGCAAGCCCGGCATCGGCATGCTGCAGCAGTACCTGGTACCCGGCGCTTACGACCTGCAACACTCCTTTGTCATCGGCGACCGGCTCACCGACGTGGAGCTGGCCCAGAACCTGGGTTGCCAGTCCATCCTGATTCGGGAGCAGGCCGACGAGCGGGCCGCTCTGACGACGACCAGCTGGGAGGCCATCTATCAGTTCCTGCGCCTACCCGCCCGCACGGCCGTGGTACAGCGCGACACGAACGAAACCAAAATCCGTATCGAACTCAACCTCGACGGTGCCGGTCGCCCCAGCATGCACACCGGCCTGGGGTTCTTCGACCACATGCTCGACCAGCTCAGCAAGCACTCGGGCGTGGATATGAAAATCGAAGTCCAGGGCGACTTGCACATCGACGAGCACCACACCATCGAAGATACGGCCATTGCTTTGGGCGAAGCTTTCCACCAAGCCCTGGGCGACAAGCGTGGCCTGGCCCGCTACGGCTTTCTGCTTCCCATGGATGATGTACTGGCCCAGGCTGCCATTGACTTTTCCGGCCGGCCCTGGATAGTATGGGATGCTGAGTTTAAGCGGGAGCGGGTAGGAGATATGCCCTGCGAAATGTTCTACCATTTCTTCAAGAGCTTCTCCGACGCGGCCCGCTGCAACCTCAACATTAAGTGTGAGGGGCAGAACGAGCACCATAAGATTGAAGCCATTTTCAAGGCCGTAGCCAAGTCCATCAAAATGGCCCTGGTTCGGGACGCGGGCAAGATGGAAATTCCCAGTACTAAAGGGGTATTGTAGTCTTTACCCAAATGTTAAAACATTTGGGTAAAGTAATAGGTCCGTGTTTGTGCGGCTCTCGGCAACTCAAATGTTTTCTAAAGAAGTCCAGCAGTAGGTTTGTGCGGCAGAGGTACTTCACAAATGAGTAAACAAATGGATATACTCAAATGGAAATAGCAGTAATTGATTACAAGGGCGGCAACGTACAGTCGGTGCTGTTTGCCCTGGAGCGCTTGGGTGTGCGGGCCACCCTTACGGCCGACCCCGAACAAATTCGGCGGGCCGATAAGATTCTCTTTCCTGGGGAAGGCGAAGCGGCTTCGGCCATGCACGAGTTGCGGGCCCAGGGCCTCGATCAGGTGTTGCCCACCCTGACACAGCCCTTCCTGGGAATTTGCCTGGGCATGCAACTGCTGGGGACCCACAGCGAGGAGAACGATGCCAGCATGCTCGGCATTTTGCCCTTCGAGGTAAAGCGCTTCCCGGCCGCGGCCGAGTACAAGGTACCCCACATGGGTTGGAACAACCTGCAGCGCCTGCGTTCCCCGCTCTTCGCCGGGTTGCGGGAGCAGGACTTTGTCTACTTCGTGCACAGCTACTACGCTCCCGTGGGCGAGTACACCATTGCCGAAGCTGAGTACCCCGCGCCCTTTAGTGCCGCCGTGCAGCACCAGAACTTCTACGCGGTGCAGTTCCACACCGAGAAGAGCGGGCCAGTGGGCACGCGCATCCTGGAAAACTTCCTTAAGCTTTAAGACTACATGGAGATAATACCCGCAATTGACCTTATCGGCGGCCAGTGCGTGCGCCTGACCGAGGGCGACTTTGCCCAGCAAACCACCTACGATGCCGACCCGTTGGCCGTAGCCCAGCGCTTCGAGGCGGCCGGCGTTAAGCGCCTGCACCTGGTGGATCTGGACGGGGCCCGGGCCCGGCAGCCGGTTAACCTGCCCGTACTGGAGCGCATTGCCCGCCATACCAGCCTGCTCATTGACTTCGGGGGCGGCTTGCAGAGCGACGCAGCCGTGCGCGCGGCCTTTGACGCCGGGGCTGCCCAGATTACGGCCGGCAGCATTGCCGTGCGCGAACCGGCCACGGTAGGGCAGTGGCTGCAGGAGTTTGGCTCCGAACGGATTCTGCTGGGGGCCGACTTTCGCGACAACCACATTTCCATCAATGCCTGGGCGGAGCAGTCGGAGCGGACGGTGGCCGAGTTTATCCAGGACTACCTGCAGGCCGGGGCTACTACCTTCGTGTGTACCGATGTGAGCAAGGACGGCAAGCTGCAGGGCCCTTCGCTGGCTACTTACCGCACATTGCGCGCCCAACTGCCCGCGGCCCGTCTGGTGGCCAGCGGGGGCGTCACGACCCTAGCTGATGTGGAAGCGTTGGCTGAAGTAGGCATGCATGGCGCCATTATCGGTAAAGCCATTTACGAAGGCACCATTACCCTGCAGGATCTGCAGAAGTTTCTCTAGCCCATACTATGCTAACCAAACGAATCATTCCCTGCCTCGACGTCAAGGATGGGCGCACTGTCAAGGGGGTCCGCTTCGAGGGCCTGCGCGACGCCGGCGACCCGGTGGCCCTGGCCGCCCGCTACGCCCTGGAAGGCGCCGATGAGCTGGTGTTTCTCGATATCACGGCTACGAACCAGAAACGCACGACCCTTATCCATTTGGTGCGCGACGTGGCCCGGGAGCTGGATATTCCCTTCACCGTGGGCGGCGGCATCGGCACGGTGGCCGATGTGGAAGCCCTGTTGCTCAATGGCGCCGATAAGGTCAGCATCAACTCGGCGGCTCTGCACCGGCCCGAGCTGATCGACGAGTTGGCCCGGCGCTTCGGCAGCCAGTGTATCGTCGTGGCCGCCGATGCCCGCTACACTGCGGAGGCCGGCTGGCAGATATACACCCGGGCCGGGACCCACAACACCGAGCGGGATGCCGTAGCCTGGTGCCGGGAAGCTGCCGACCGGGGCGCCGGGGAGCTGTTGCTCACGTCTATGAGCAACGACGGCACCAAGGACGGCTTTGCGCTGGATATTACCGGGGCCGTAGCGAGGGCCGTAACTATTCCCGTGGTGGCCTCGGGCGGGGCCGGCCAGATGGAGCACTTCACCCAGGTATTCCAGCAGGCCCAGGCCCACGCTGGCCTCGCGGCCAGCATCTTTCACTTCGGGGAAATCGGTATTCGGGAGCTTAAGGAGCACCTGCAGGCCGAAGGCATTCCCATGCGGCTTTAATCATAGTAGGTAGTACCTGGGGCTTCGGATTGAGAAGAGAGTCCCGACAACCAAGCACCAAGCACCAAGCACCAACATCATGGAACTCGATTTTAACAAAATGCCCGATGGGCTAATTCCCGCCGTCGTGCAGGACTCAGCTACCGGGCAGGTGCTCATGCTGGGCTACGTCAATGAGGAAGCCTGGGAAAAGACCCGGACCGAAGGCCGGGTGACGTTTTTCTCCCGCTCCAAAAACCGGCTCTGGACCAAGGGCGAAACCTCGGGCAACTTCCTGCGGGTCGTGAGCCTGCATCCCGACTGCGACCAGGACGCGGTGCTCATCCGCGCTATTCCCGACGGCCCGACCTGCCACCGGGGTACCGTCAGCTGCTTCGAGCAGCCCGAACAGGCGGCTGTGCCCGCGGCGCCGGTTGGGTTTCTGGCCGAGCTTGAGCGCCTGGTGCAGCGCCGCTACCAGCACCCGCAGGAAGACCCCAAGTCGTACACGGCGTCGCTCTTTGCCAAGGGCATGCCCAAAATAGCCCAGAAAGTGGGAGAGGAGGCCATCGAAACCGTCATCGATGCCGTGGCCGGCAACCGCGCCGGCTTGAGCGGAGAGGCTGCCGATTTGCTTTACCACCTGCTGGTGCTGCTCACCGCCTCGGGCCTCACGCTGGAAGACGTGGTAGCCGTACTGCGGCAGCGCCATTCCACGATTTCGGCCGGCACCCGGCGGGAATAAGCCCGGTTCTACCTGGGCAACGGTCCGGGGTGGACCTCCTGTCAATCGTAAACCGCCCTGGGGTACTGCCCCAGGGCGGTTTTTTTGTTGCTACTTTACGCTTCCTAGCTCCTCATCTGCCCCATGTCCGAGTCTTCTACTGCGTCGTATCTGACCACCCAAACCCTGACCGTGCTGGTTCCCGTCTATAACGAGGAGGAAAGCCTGGCGCAATTTGTGGTCGAGATGAACCGGTTTCTAGCCCAAACGCCGCTGCCTACCACCGTGCTCTTTATCAACGATGGCAGTACCGACGGGTCCCTGGCCTTGCTCCGCAGTATCTGCGCCCAGGACGTTCGCTACGAGTTTATTTCCCTTTCCCGCAACCAGGGCCTGAGCACGGCCATTAAGGCCGGCATCGACCATTGCCACAGCACCCTGGTAGGCTATATCGACTCCGACATCCAGACGACCCCGCTCGATTTTCTGCGCTTCCTGGAGTTTTTTCCCGAGTACGATATGGTCAATGGCATCCGGGCCAAGCGCCAGGATACGCTGGTCAAGAAGCTCTCCTCGAAGCTGGCCAACACCGTGCGCCGCACCCTGATCAACGACGGTATCCAGGATACGGGCTGCCCGCTGAAGATTCTCAAGGTGGAGTATGCCCGTCGGCTGCCGCTGTTTCACGGCATGCACCGTTTCCTGGGCGCTCTGGTCCAGTTGCAGGGCGGGCGGGTCAAGCAGCTGCCCGTGCAGCATTTCCCGCGCTTTGCCGGTACGGCCAAGTACACGCTCTGGAACCGGGCCTGGAAGCCCCTGGTTGATACCTTCGGCTTCCGCTGGATCCGGAGCCGCTGGAAAAACTACGAAATCGGGGAGACCCTGCGCGCCGAATCCCGTGCGGCTGACATCCAGTAGTTGGTAGGGCCCAGATGAGAATGAGTACGCAAACCCTGGCGTTGTTGATTGGGCTGGTGTCGCAGCTGCTGTTTTCCAGCCGGATTGTGCTGCAGTGGGTGCAGAGTGAACGGGCCCGCCGGGTGCTGGTGCCCACGCTGTTCTGGAAAGTTAGTCTGTTGTCCTCGTTTCTGATGATTCTCTACGGCATGCTGCGGCATGACCCGGTTATCCTGGGCGCGCAGTTGTTGAGCTACGGCATTTACATCCGCAACCTGCAGTTGCTGGGCGAGTGGCAGAAGCTAAGCCGCTGGTTTCGGGCGGCCGCCTACGGATTTCCGTTGGGGCTGCTCAGCTGGTTTGCCAGTGGCACCTCTGCGGTGAACCTTTCAACGTTGCTGCACCCGGCCATTCCCGGCGGTTGGCTGGTGCTAGGGGCGGTAGGGCAGACCATCTTTCTGCTGCGGTTTGTTTACCAATGGCTGTATTCTGAGCGCCGGGGCACCTCGGTTTTGCCGCTGGGCTTTTGGGTGGTGAGTTTGGCCGGCTCCCTGCTGATTCTGCTTTACGCGGTCCTGCGCCTCGACTATGTGTTATTGCTGGGCAACGTCTTCGGCACGGTCGTATATGCCCGCAATATTCTGCTGCTACGCCGCGAGCAGCAGGCGGTGGGATAAGAATAATGACCTGGTCAATAAACCAGTCTCCATCCGGCCCCGGAGGCCAGGCCAGGGGAAATGTCAACCAGCCCAGCCTCCAGGGTGCCTATTAGCACGTTCCAACGCAGTTTTTATTTAACATAATTAATAAACAAGACTATTCTTCAACTTTGAAAAGCAGCAGGAGGGCTGCGTCAAATTGTCAGCGGCTTAATTGCTTTCGGACCTTTTCGAGCAGGATGCTTACGATTTGCAGGTCATCTACGTCCTGAATGTTAAGCTGAGTGTCAATACCTGGGCCACTAATGCGGATAAAATAGCCTTCTACTGTAGCCGTTGGACTCGTAGTAGAGCCAACCAGCGCCTGCTGCGGCACTGGCTCACGCCCGGGTTGAGGACTATCCAAGGGCGCCGCTACTGAAGTGTCGGAAGCTACGGCTGGGGTGGGTGCACTGGATGGGGTAAATACGGCCTGGGGTCCCGCGTACGCCTCCGTTGGATAGGTTGTATCGAGAGAATGGTGTTCTGCTTCCAGGTCGTCTGTATCTAGTCCAAACAAACTGGATACGGCGTCCTGGGTTCTTGCCGGGGCTACTGATGGTACAAACCCACCGGCAGGTTTATTACTAGGCGCTGATCCTGCAGCTGGGGTAGCATCAGCAGCTGGTACAGTAGGAGTGTGCGGCATCGCCCGGAATAAGTTCTGGGGGAGTTCCGTGCTGGCCAGTTCCCGCCGGGGAGTTTGCTGGGCCGCCAGTTGGTCAATATCGGCCACTACGTTCCGCTCGTCCATCACGCCTACCATGCGGGCCCCGTCCACGAAGGCCTTGGCCACTACTTGGGCGTTTATTTCTTCTACACCGAATTCCCGGATCAGCATTACGTCAAACATGTGCACGGGTAACTCCCGGTTGCGAAACTTCCGACAGATCTGGGTAAACAAAGGCGGATGCAGAAACGCTTCCCGGTGGAATACTTTCTCTTCTTGCTTGTCATACGCGTGTTTAATGCGTCGGAACAGATTTGTAGTAGTAAGCAATTCCCGCTTGCTGGTAACCAGCCCAAACTTCACAGCTGAACCTATTATGGCTTTAAATGAGCCACTCACTTTACGATTCAGCTTGCGGGCACAGGTTTCAATAGCACACTTTCCACCAGTGTCATCTACTACTTCAGCAATTTCCCAGGCACTCATGTAACTGGTGCGTGGGTAGTCAATGGTCTTAGGCATAATAAGAGTAGTAAGAACATGATTACGGATGGGCAAGTATAAAGATAAGTAAGTACATAAAAGTTGTTCATAGTATAAAAAAGTACTAAATTCAATTACTTTTTTATGCTTTTTTATACTTCATAATACTTAAGATAACTAATTATTGAAATACATTAACCATCCTTAGAAATGAGTATAAAAATACCACTCATACAATAAGGCCGGCAGAAGGCCGCCAGGGCAGGAGCGATGGTTTCTATGGCTTCTTAAGACGTGAGCGAGCATATCTATCTATAAACCACTTCAGAACCTCTGCAAAATGCACAGGCCTTATAAGAGCAAATAAACGCTAGGGGAGATGTCTGTCGCGAATGCATTTAGAAAAAGCGGCACCCAGATATATCAAGCTGCAACTGTAGCTTCCTCAAACTATATCTCGGTATTCAATCAGGACGTTAAAGGCAAGCAGCTTTAAGTAAAGCTTACTAGCGCTGTACTGGATTGTATGCTTTTAACTCAACGGCCCATTAAACCGAATCTAACTTGGCCTAGCTTTAGCTATTCAAACAGCGCGTGGCCACAGTTGTGATTCATCGTAGGCTGCGGAGGTCGAAACACTGTAAAACAGTTACTGGCTACTGCTGATACACCTCGGTTTATTAGTGAGACGAGGTGAGACCACAATCAGGTCAAGCACACAAAGGCCGCGTGTCAGCAAGAAGAACCTTGAGCATCTCATTAGACGGCAGCAAATGCCCCGGGCTTCCTTGAGTTTAATGAGTCTATATCGTCCAAGCCAGCGCAACTGCTACTACCAATCATCTGCTGTCCAAGCAGTCGGATTGTCCGGCGAGCTAACAACGGTGCGGCGAATAATGACATTGGTGGCTGGGCAAAACAAAAACTGTATTTGTCTTATAATTTATATTATGTTAAGTAGTGTTTTCTAAAATACGCCCGGGATAGGTCCCGGGCGTATTTTTCTATCCCCCTGCTGCTCTTACTTGAGGGAGTTCAGGCGGGAATTCATTTTCTCCGCATCAGCCGTACGGCCCACGCGTACATATACTTTCTGCAGCGAGGTGATTACGGCCCGGTCATTAGGCTGCAACTGCAGAGCCTTCTCGAAGTACGGTAGCGAATCCTGGAAGTACTTCTTGCTGTCAGCATCAATCTTCTTGCCCACCTTCTGGTACGTGGCCAAATCCATCTTGCTGGCTTTGGTCACCAGGTCAGCCGCCTTGTTGTAGTTGTAAACGCCAAGGTTGAACTGAGCGTCGAAATTGTTCGGATCAATTTCGACGGCCTTCTTATAAGCGGCCATTGCTTTTTCCGACTGCTTGCTCTGATCATAGAGCGAACCGAGCACGGCATACAGGTTGGCGTTGTTTGGATCAGCAGCAAGGGCTTTCTCCACTTTGCCGATGGCCTGGGCTCCGCGACCAGCGCTAAGTTCCATGTTCAAGTCTTCAAGCATGAAGGCTTTATTATTTGGATACGCCGCCAAAGCCTGCTGGATTACTTTCTGGGCCTCAGCATCGTTTTTTTCCTGCCGGGCAATCTGTAGCATCCGACCATACACGGCCGGCGACTTATAGTTCATAGCCAGCAGCTTGCCGTACGTATCCTTGGCCGTAGCAAAATCCTGCTTGGCCTCGGCCGCGTACGCCGCGTATAGGAACGCTGTCGTGTCCTGGGGACGGATTTGTTGGGCCATCCGGTACGACTCCAGGGCCGCGTCGTAATTTTTGGCATTATAGCCTTCAACTCCGGCGTTCAGGGCCAGACCGTAGAGGTTATCGAGCTTGGCAACGGCCAGTTTGCCGAATTCACCGGTTTTACCGTCCAGCTCCACGGCTTTGCTATACGATTCGAAAGCCACCTTGGTGCCTTCGCCGGGCTTGAGCGACTTGCCATAAATGGGGCTGCCTATCATCTGCTCGTAAATCTCGCCGCGGGTATACCAGGTTTTGGCTTTACCGGAAGTCTTCTCGTTTACAATGGCCTTGTCAATTTCGGCCTGCGCCTTATCGAGCAAGCCACTGCGCTGGTTCAAAATAGCGTTGGTTACCGCCGAGTTTTGGGCCGAAGCCGTGTGCAGTGCCGCCGCAGCTACAAGCGTCAGAAAAATCTTCTTCATGGTTTTTGCCGAAGAATAATGGTGGATGAGTGGAAGGAATTAGGAAAGAAACCACCGGAAGAAGTACTTGGTTCAGCTTGCCGGCGGGAAAGAAAAAGGCTTGAATACGCTCAGTCCGGCCATTCAAAACGAATACCGTGCCCGAAAGTACTCAAGCCTTTTGGAAACTTAATCTGCGCTCAGCGTATCCGGCTCGGTTAGTGCTGCCGTTTCATCGGTAGCCAGGGTGGTACCCAGGGCTACTTCCCCTGCCCCATCCGGCGTGCCGTTTTCAGCTGCGTCACCATCCAACGCCTCAGTTTCCTTATCGTCGGAAGCCACTTTGGCTACCGAGGAAATTTCGTCGCCGGCACTGATTTTCAGCAGTCGCACGCCCTGCGTAGCCCGACCAATGGTCCGCAAGTCGCTCATCCGCAAACGAATGGTGATGCCCGACTTGTTGATAATCATCATGTCATCGGAATCCTGCACGTCTTTGATGGCGACCAGCAAACCGGTTTTGTCGGTCAGCTTCATGGCCCGTACACCTTTGCCCCCGCGCTTGGTCACGCGGTACTCCTCCAGCTGACTACGCTTGCCATAGCCATTCTCGCTGATTACCAGCAACTCCTGCGAAGGATCGGCCACGCAGACCATGCCTACCACACGGTTGCCGTCTTCTTCCTCGAGTCGAATACCCCGCACCCCGGCCGCAGAACGACCCATGGAGCGGACATCACTTTCGTTGAAGCGAACCGCGCGGCCGCTCCGCGAGGCCAGCACCACTTCGGCATTCGGGGTGAGCAGCTGCACGTCGAGCAACCGGTCGCCATCGTTGATGGTAATGGCGTTGATACCAGCGGTACGCGGGCGGGAATAGGCTTCCAGCGGCGTTTTCTTCACCGTACCCTGCTCGGTGCAGAACATCAGGAAGGTATTTTCCAGATAATCGGCGTCGCGCAGACCGCGTACGTTCAGGACCGAGCGCACCGAGTCTTCGCGGGGAATCTCGATAAGGTTCTGAATCGGCCGGCCTTTGGCGTTCTTCCCTCCTTCTGGCACTTCGTATACCTTGAGCCAGAACACGCGGCCCAGCTCGGTGAAGAACAGTAGGTATTCGTGGGTGGTGGCCACAAAGAGGTGCTCGGTGAAGTCGTCCTGCTTAGAAGCCGCGCCCCGGGCACCCACGCCACCCCGGCCCTGGGTACGGTATTCGTCGAGAGCGGTACGCTTGATGTAGCCTTCGCGGGAGATGGTAATCACCATGCTCTCGTCGGCAATCATGTCTTCCATCGAGAAGTCGCCGCCGGCGTATTCGATCATCGTGCGGCGCTTGTCGCCGTAACGCTCCCGAATATCGATCAGCTCGTCCTTGATGATCTGGCGCTGGAGCACATCCGAAGCCAATACAGCTTTCAGGTGGTCAATCAGGCGCATCAGCTCCTCGTATTCGGCTACGATCTTGTCGCGCTCCAGGCCGGTGAGGCGCTGCAGACGCATATCCAGAATAGCGCGGGCCTGAATCTCGCTCAACGCGAAACGCTCGATAAGCTGGGCCCGGGCCACGTCGCCGTCGCGGGAAGCACGGATCAGGGCAATAACCTCGTCGAGGTGGTCGAGGGCAATGAGCAGGCCTTCCAGGATGTGGGCGCGCTTCTGGGCTTCGGCCAACTCGTAGCGGGTCCGGCGCACGACCACGTCGGCGCGGTGCTCAACGAAGTAGTGAATCAGCTCCTTGAGATTGAGCGTCATCGGGCGGCCTTTGACCAGGCACACGTTGTTGACGCCGAACGAGGATTGGAGCTGGGTGTAGCGGTAGAGCTGGTTGAGCACCACGTTGGGCATGGCGTCGCGCTTCAGATCGTAGACGATGCGCATACCGTCGCGGTCGGACTCGTCACGCAGGTCCGAAATGCCTTCGATCTTCTTCTCGTTGATCAGCGCGGCCGTTTTCTCGATCATCGATGCCTTATTCACCATGTAGGGAATTTCGGTGATGACGATCTGCTCCTTGCCGCTGGGCAGGGTTTCGTAATGGGCTTTGGCGCGCATCACAATACGGCCCCGGCCGGTTTCGAAGGCCTGCTTTACACCCTCGTAGCCGTAGATGGTACCACCCGTCGGGAAGTCGGGAGCGGTAACGTGCTCCATCAGCTCGGCGATGGTAATCTCGGGGTTATCGAGGTAGGCAATGATGCCGCTGACGGTTTCGGTCAGGTTGTGGGGCGGCATGTTGGTGGCCATACCCACGGCAATACCCGTCGTGCCGTTGACCAGCAGGTTGGGAAACTTCGAGGGCATCACGCTGGGCTCTTCCAGCGAGTCGTCGAAGTTGGGCTGGAAATCCACGGTGTCCTTGTCCAGGTCGCCCAGCATTTCGTCGGCCAGGCGCTTGAGCCGGGCTTCGGTATAACGCATGGCCGCCGGCGAGTCGCCGTCGATGGAGCCGAAGTTGCCCTGGCCGTCAACCAGCGGGTAGCGCAGGCTCCAGTCCTGGGCCATGCGCACCATCGTGTCGTAAACCGAGGAGTCGCCGTGCGGGTGGTACTTACCCAGCACTTCGCCCACGATACGGGCACTCTTTTTATAGGCTTTGTTGTAGGATACGCCCAGCTCCGACATACCGTAGAGCACGCGGCGGTGCACGGGCTTCAGGCCGTCGCGCACGTCGGGCAGAGCCCGGGAGATGATGACCGACATCGAGTAATCGATGTAGGCGCCACGCATCTCGTCTTCAATGTTAATCGGAATGATCTTTTCGCCTTCCGCCATAGGGAAATCTAAGTCGGCCTAGGCCCCGGAAAAGAGGAGCTTTCGGCACCAGTGAATGAGTACTGCGAGAAGCCCGCAAGATACGAAAAAAGGCCCGTTTTGCCTAATCCAGCCTATTCTTTTGACTTGCTCTTGTCGGCCTTATGCGTGCCCGACTTGGGATTGTAGGTCTTGATTTTTTCGCCCACGGCCGGGTTCTGTTTTTTCCACAGCGGCTGGCCGCGGTATTTGTTGCCGTTGTGGAAATGGACCTTGCGCGTGTGGCAGGACGCCATGGGACAGGTACGGCACCCGGCGGCGCTAATCAGGAGCAAAAGCGGCACAAAAAAGCGCAGGGCGAGCAGGCGAAAGTTCATAAGGTAAAGGTAGGCGTTAGGCGGGGGTGTGCAACGCGGGCAGGTCCTGGCCTTCCCATTCGCGCAGGAATTGCGTCAGGAAGGTTTCCAGGAACTGGTGGCGTTCCTGGGCAATGCGGCGGGCAGCCGGCGTGTGCAGCCGCTCGCGCAGGTGGAGCAGCTTCTCGTAGAAATGGTTTAGAGTAGGCGCCGTGTTCTTCTTATAGCTCTCGAAAGACTCGTGCACGATGGGCGCTACGGCCGGATCGTGCAGGGGGCGCCCCTTGTGGCCGCCGTAGGCAAAGGCCCGGGCCACCCCGATGGCGCCGATGGCGTCGAGGCGGTCGGCATCCTGCACCACCTCCCCTTCCGGCGTGCTCATGGGCGTAGGCACGCCCAGGCCCTTGAAGGAAATCTCGCGGATAATGGTCTCGACGCGCTGAATGACGGCTTCCTCGACCTGCAGGCCACTAAGCCAGGCCCGGGCGGCGCGGGGACCCGCTTCTTCGTCGCCGGCGTGGAATTTCCAGTCGGCCACGTCGTGCAGCAGGGCGGCCAGTTCGGTTACGAGCTGGTCGGCGGCGGGCACGGTGGCGGCCAGAGCCCGGCTGGTGTGCCACACCCGGCGGATGTGCTCCCAGTCGTGGCCCGAGCCTTCGCCCAGAAATTTGTCGCGCACGAAGTCAGCGGTTTGAGCAATGATCTGCTCGGTAGGTAGCGGGGTTATTGACATTGAAAAAGACTTAGACTAAAATTCGGTCGCCGTGGCTGGGCGGCTGAGACGTGACGGTAAAGTGCAGCTCCTGGCCCGACTCATTGCGCAGTTGGTGCACCGCCCGTGGCGGCACGGCCAAGCCCTGCTGGGCCTGCAGCCGATGCGCTACGCCGTTTATTTCCAGCGTAGCCTCGCCGGCCAGTACGAAAAAGAACTGGTAGGCCCGCTCGTGGTAGTGCCGTACTTCCTGGGCTCCAGAGGGCATGCGCTCCTGAATTATGCTCAGGACGGGCGTTTTGACCAGGTGCCAGCCGTCGCAGCCTTCTCCCCAGCGGTAGTGCTCGGCAGTGGCCAGACTGATGGGTAAGCAAACAAGATCGGACATACGGGACGGGCTTGAAGCGGCAAATTAGCAAGTTCAGCTCAGCCGGGCGGCCGGGCTGATAGGTAGGCATTGAATTTTTCGGCCGTTTGGGAAGTTATTGCGTATATTGCCGTCAAATGACGACTAAAGAATAAGCAAATGACTGTCATGCGTAAAACTCCGGTAGCCACCATGGTTGATCTGATGGGCGGTGGAGCCGTCATTCCGCAACTGGTGCACAACGAGCTGGATTTGCTGGCCGTGGCCCTGAAGGGCTTGTCGGTGCAGGCCTTGCGGGCGCTGCAACAGCGACTGGGCTTTTCCAACAAGGAAATCAGCGTGGTGCTGGGCGTGTCGGAAAGCACCCTGGCCCGACGGGAGCAGGCCAACCGCGCCCTGACCCTAGACGAAGCCGAGAAGACTATTCAACTCTCGGCCGTGCTGGCCAAAGGCCTCGACGTATTTGAGGACCAGGACGACTTTCACCACTGGCTCGACACCCAGAACCCGGCTCTAGGCGGCGTGCGGCCCAAGGAACTGCTGTCGTCGGCCATCGGGCGGGAACAGGTGCGCGAAATTCTAGGCCGGATTGAGTACGGTATTTATTCTTAGTTGTCAGTTGCTCGTTGTTAGTTGTCAGGCCTTTTACTGCCTTGTTACTAACAACTGCCAACTAATAACTGACAACCAACACCACTTACTACACCTGCTGCATGCGCCTGTACCGGCTGGGGAAGTTTCCCTATATTCAAGACACGACCGGCCAGGGCGGCCTATATTACTCGGGGCGCTGGCACGAAAAGGGCGTCCAGATTCTGTACACCTCCGAGCATCTGTCGTTGGCCAAGCTGGAAGTTTT
Organism: Hymenobacter cellulosivorans; assembly: GCF_022919135.1. Lineage (NCBI taxonomy): Bacteria > Pseudomonadati > Bacteroidota > Cytophagia > Cytophagales > Hymenobacteraceae > Hymenobacter > Hymenobacter cellulosivorans. The sequence continues at coordinate 4,267,231 of NZ_CP095049.1, forward strand.
GGCCAATTCGCCCTCGTTGCCGCGCAATTACTTTGCCCTGACTCTGGAAGTGCCCGAGGCAACGCCCTTTAAGAAAGTGGCCGTGGACCAGCTGCCAGCCAACTGGCAGGAAATGCCCTACCCGCTGGAATTGGCGCAACTGACCCGGGCCTGGATGGAAGAAGGCACGTTCTGGATCATGCGCGTGCCCTCGGCTCACGCGCCCACCGAGTGGAACTACCTGCTCAACCCGCTCCACCCCGACCACCAGCAGCTGCGCGTGGTGGCCCTGGAGCCCCACCCCTTCGACGCCCGGCTTAAGCCTGAACTCGGCGCCAAATAACGTCAGCAGCTTTTACAGCTCCCGCAGGTACTGTGGCGGCACCTGATCCGTGAGCCAGACGCCGTTGCCGGACTCGTAGAACACGAACCCAGCCTGCTGCATGGCGGCCGCATCGATGGCCAGAATAAGGGGCTGCCCCCGGCGCTGCCCCACCCGGCGGGCCGTGGCCTCATCGGGCGAGAGGTGTACGTGGTGACGCTGGCGCTTTTGCAAGCCTTCCTGGCGAATGGCAGGCAGGGCCGCGGCCACCGTGCCGTGGAAAAGCAGAGCGGGCGGCAAGGCCGGCGGCAGCTGCAAATCAACCGTGACGCTGTGCCCCTGCTGGGCCCGGATCCGCGTACCCGTGGCGTCGAAGGCGAAGCGCTGCTTGTCGTTATCGGCCACTACGTCCGCCAACTCGGCCCGGGTGATGGGCCGGCCACGGCGGGCACAGCCGGCTAGCAGCTCCTCGACGCTCACCCAACCGCCTTCGGCCAGCGTGAGGCCCAGCTCCTGGGGCTGGTGACGCAGGTGCAGGCTGAGGAATTTGCTGAGGTGAGTAAGCTGGGCCTTATCCATACAAAGAGTAGTAACGGCGGCGTTAGAACCGCCGCCAAGTTGCTGGACGCAAAATAAAGGCTTACGCCTTTTGTGGCGCCGCCGGTGGTAAACTCAAGTATTTTTCTAACTTCGGAATTGGAATACCCCACAAAGTGTTATCTATTGCGGCCGGCTTTCCTGTTTTTCGGGTGGCTTTCTCACCCTATCCGGCCGTTATTTCCCATCGAACCGTGCCCGGTTCTCACTGTTTTGACTTATGCCGCACGAAGTTGCTAACCTGACCCTGGCCGAAGCTACCACCCACGCCCCTTTCGTGGACTACGCCCGCTGCATTGACGCCGGCAACCGCCCCTTCAACCACGTGGGCGACTGGCCGGAGGAAGGCCAGCTCTACCCCGTGCGGGTGGTGGAGTCACATCTGGAAGGGATGCCCCTGGTGCACGTGCTGGGTTTTCAGGCCGAAGCGCCCTACTACAACGCCTACGCCCCGCACCGCTTCGAGCTGCTGCACACCGTATGGCTGAACTAATCCGGGCTGTTTTTTAAGCTAACGCATAACTTTTCAAACAAAATCCGCTTACAACAGGGCGCTTCTCACGGGAGGCGCCCTGTTTTGTTTTTACCTATTCCAGGTAAAACTGCGTGAATTGCCCCACAACTGGCTTCGGGGACGGACCCAGCCTTACCTTTGCTCCTTCTTTTATTCAACCAGTACGCATGATACAATTACGGTGGCGCAGCGGGATGCTTTTACCCGCGTTGCTAGCCGGTGCCCTGCACACGCAGGCCCAAAGCTTCAAGGACGGTAAGCTTACCCTAAACCCCGACGGCAGTCATTACATCAAGTTTACGCTCCTCAACCAGGTCTGGGCCCGCTACAACCAAAGCAACCCCGGCACCCAGGTCAATGGCTTCAATAAGCCCGAAACCTACGACATCGGCATCCGGCGCTTCCGCATGCAGTTTTTCGGACAGCTCACCGACCGGGTGTTTATCTACTCCCAGATTGGCATCAACAACTATAGCTACCTCTCGGAGCGCAAGGCGGGCTTCTTCCTGCACGACGCGGTGGGCGAATACGCGGTGGTGAAAAACAAGCTGTCCTTGGGTACGGGCCTGGGGGCCTGGAACGGCTTGTCGCGCTTCACGGCCTCGGCCACGGGGAGCATCATGGGCATTGACTTGCCGCTGGTAGCCGAAACCACCAACGACGTGAATGACCAGTTCGGGCGCAAGCTCAGCATCTACGCCAAGGGCAAGCTCAGCAAGCTCGACTACCGCGTGGCCCTTTCCGACCCGCTGGATATTACCCGCGGCTCGGCCGGCACAGCGGCCCTGACGCGCAACGCCAACTTTTCGCGCCGCCCCGGCCAGCCCCAGTACCAGGCCTATTTGATGTGGCAGTTCCGGGACCAGGAAAGTAACCTGACGGCCTACAACACGGGTACTTACCTGGGCAAAAAGAACGTGCTCAACGTGGGTGCCGGTGCCATCGTACAGCCCAAGGCCATGTGGTACCTGGCCGACAACGGCCGCGACACGCTCACCCAGGCCATGAAGCAGGTGGCCGTCGATGTGTACTACGACGCGCCCCTGGACACGGCCAAGGGCGCGCCCAGCGTGCACTTCTACGCCGTGGGCATGCACCTGGACTACGGCCCGGGCTACTTGCGCACCAACGGCCCGATGAACCCGGCCACCGGCACCCGCCCCAACACGCCCGCGTATACCAATAACGCGTTGCTCGGCGAGTTTGGCAACCAGTTTCCGCAGTACGGCACCGGCAACGTGCTCTACTCTCAGCTGGGCTACAAGCTGCGCGACAACCTGGTAGGCTCCACCACCTTTATGCCCTACGTGAGCTACCAGTATTCGCACTATAAGCGCCTGGCCGACGACTTGCACTACTACGACGCGGGGGTAAACTGGCTGCTGGCCGGCCACACCTCCAAGCTCACGCTCAGCTACCAGAACCGCCCCTTCTACATTACCAACAGCCGCGGCGAAAACGTGGTGGACCGCCGCCGCAGCGCCGTGGTAGCCCAGTACCAGGTGTCGTTTTAGTTGTCAGTTGCTCGTTGGCAGTTGTTAGGCCTTTCGGTTCCTAACAACTGCCAACGAGCAACTGACAACTAGAAATCAACTCATCACCGGCAAGGTGAAATGGAATATACTGCCGCTGCCGGGCTGGCTTTCGACCCAGAGCTGTCCGCCCTGGGAGGTAATAAACTCCTGGGAGATGCTCAGGCCCAGGCCCGAGCCGCCTTTCACGCCGTTTTTGTTGGGAATGTGGGCGAAGCGCTGGAAAATTCGCTCGTGGTACTCGGCCGGAATACCGGGGCCGCAGTCACGCACGCTCACCTGGACCACGTCACCGCGCTGCTCGGCGCTGATGCAGATTTGCTCACCCGGCGGCGAATAGCGGATGGCGTTGGCCATGAGGTTGATAACGACCCAGGTAGTTTTTTCCAGGTCGGCGCGCACGGCAGGCAGGTCGTTGGGCAGTTCGTAGCGGAGTTCGAGCTGCTTGTCTTCGAGCTGGGCCATGATGGTGTCGTCGGCATAATCCATGACCAAGGCCAGGGCCACGGGCTCGGGGTTGAGCTTGATGCCCACGCCCGCGTCGAGCCGGGACACGTCAATCAGCTCGCCCACCATGCGCAGCAGGCGCTGGGTTTCGAGGCGGATGCCGCCAGCAATGCGCTGGCGCTCGGCCGTGTCGGTGCGCTCGTCCTGGAGCAGCTTCAAACTCAGGTTGATGCTGGCCAGCGGGGTTTTGAGCTCGTGCGAAACGGTAGCCAGGAAGTTAGACTTGACCTGATCCAGCTTCTTAAAGTCCGACACGTTGCGCAAGGACAGGATGTGGCCCACGAACTCGGTTTGGGCCGTCAGCTCGTTGTAGGACAGAATGGGGTTGACCGACAAGCGGTAGTAGGCTTCCTGGCCGTGGCGGGTAACGGTGTACTCGGGCGGCTCGGGGGTGTCGCGCTGGGGCAGGTTGGCTTCGGCCGTGAGCAGCTTCTGCAAAAACTCGTTGTGCTGGGCCACGTCGGTGGCCAGCTGGCCAATGAGGGCCTCGGCCGGCTGGCCCAGCAGCTCACTGGCCACGGGGTTCACCAGGATGATGCGGCGGTTCTGGTCAATGAGTAACAGGCCTTCGTCGAGGCCCTGCACGATGCTTTCCATACGGTTGCGCTGGGTCAGCAGCTCGGCCCGGCTGGCCGTGCGCAGGTCCTGCATCTGGCCCAGCACCCGGTTGAAGGCCTGGGCCACGTTGCCGACTTCATCCTGTTGGGTAATGGGCAGGCGGACGCCGGTGCTGGGGTCGGTGGCCAGCTCAATATCGGCGCTGAGGCGGCGCAAGGGGCGCACCACAATACGCGGCAGGCGCAGCACCAGGCTGGCGCCCAGCACCGTGCTCAGCACCAGAATCAGCAAGAGTGTGGTTTTGGCGGCCCGCACCAGCCGGGCCGCGTCCTCGCCCTGCCGGCCCGAGGCCTGGAGGTTCATCGTCAGCAGGCGGTTGGTTTGGGCCTGGAGTTGGAGCAGTTCGGCCTGCTGGGCCCCGAGCGACGCCTGGTGGTCGAGCAGCCTTTGGTAGTCGGCCAGGTTCTGGGTCAGGCTGTCGACCAACTCGGCCTCGCCGGGCTCGGTGATGTTAGCGCCTTCGCGGGTCAGGGCCCGGCGAAGCTCGGAGAGGGCTGTGGGGCGGGCCGGCTGCTGGGTCAAGCCACTCAGGGCCCAGAGCATTTGCCGGCCGAGCTCCACCGAGTGCAGATTGGCCCGGCGCACGTGCTGGGCCCGGTGGTCCAGACCGTGCAGCACGCTGTAGCTGTAGACGCCCACAATCAGCAGCAGCAGCAGCATGGTGAGTACGCTCAGCCGGATACGGTTTTTTAAGGTCATAGTCGTTGAGCATTAAAAGCTCAGGGCAATACTACTCGTCACGTTGCCGTAGGTGTGGCCCGGCAGACGGCCGCCGTTGTCGAACAACTCCAGGCTGCTGTGCAACACCCGCCCTTCGAGGCGGGCCGTGAGGTGGGAAGTTGGCGCATAATCCAGGTTCAAAGAAGCTCCTTTCAGTTGGGTGTTCGAGTTGGCTGGTGTGGGCCGGATTGTTTGAATAATAACCCCATCGCGGGCGGAATAGCCTTCCAAGCGGCCGGCAACGGCCCAGGACGGGCTGAACTTGTAGCGTGCCAGCAGGGCTGCGGCAACCCAATTGTCGTCCTTCGGCTTTTCCTCGGTTTGCTGGGTCCCAATATCGAACACGCCGGCTACCGAGAGCTTTTCCGAGGCGTTGTAGGTCACATAAAAATCGTGAAAAAAGCGGCGGCGCCGACTGGTACCCGGCAGCTGGTCGTTGCCATAGTAGGTGCTAGAGTTGAGCAGGAGCTTGTCGGTGGGCTTCCACTGGAGCTGGGTACCCAGGCTTTTGGCCCGGTTTACGTCCCGAATTTGCTGCCAGCCATTGAGAACCAGCACCGTGGCCGTGAGCTTGGAGCTAAATTCATAGGTAAAGCGGGCCCCGGTTTCGTAGTACGGCGAGTTTTCGGCCATCAAGGAGCGGGTCAGCGTCCAGTTGTCCTTGCTCAGGGCCGACTCAAAGCCAATATGGGAGCTGAAGATACCCAAATCCAGCCAAGACTTGGCCGTGGGCCGGAAGCCGGCGTAGGCTTCGTAAATGTTGCGCAGCACCGTAGGCTCGTTGGCGTAATTGGCCTCTACGTACGTGCCCGTGTGCAGGGCCACGGCCCCGCGCACCCGGGTCTCCTCGTAGCGCACCCCCAGCACGGCGTTGTTCAGGGCAAATTCATTAGCCCGGTTGTGCGAATACAAAAACCCGGGCCGCTGCGGGGATTTACCGGTAAAATCGTAGCCATAATAGGCATCGGCAAAGCCGTACACGCGCAGGCCCGCGGGCAGCAGCGTGGGGGTTTCTACCGCCTCGACGGAGTCAGCGGCAGCCAGGGTCTGGGCCCGCCCGGTAGCGGATAGCAACAGAGCGGCAACAAAAAAGGAGGCGAATTTCATACGTATGGGGTACCGGCTGCGCCGCGCAGCGGCTGCGGGCAGGGCATTGAGAAGGTAGAAAAAAGAGAGAAATCAGGCCGTAAGGCCGTACTCTTGCAGCTTGCGGTAGAGCGTGGTCAGGCCGATGCCGAGCTGGCGGGCGGCCTCGGTTTTGTTGCCTTCCACCTCGGCCAGCACTTCCCGAATGTGGCGGGCTTCTACGGCGCGCAAACTCCGGTCGTGGGGGTCGTCAGTGGCGCGCAGGGCGTCGGGCAGGGTGTAGAACTCGGTGGGCAGCAGGCCGGCCGCTACCAGCTCATTGTCAGGGGTGAGGATGGCGGCCCGCTCCAGCACGTTTTTGAGCTCCCGCACGTTGCCGGGCCAGTCGTAAGCCTGCAGCAGGCGCAAACACTCGGCATCGAGTCCCGGTAGGCGCTTTTTGAGGCGGGCGGCAAAGTACTGTAGAAAGTACTGGGCCAGCACCGGCACATCGGCCACCCGGGCTTTGAGCGGGGGCACGTCGATGGTAAAAACCGAGAGGCGGTAGTACAGATCGGGCCGGAAGCGGCTTTCCTGGGCTTCAAGCTTGAGGTTGCGGTTGGTGGCGGCCACGATGCGCACCTGCACGGCCGTGGGCGTGGTGGCCCCGAGCTTGGTAAAGGTTTGGGTTTCGAGCACCCGCAGAAACTTGGCCTGCACATTGAGCTCCAGCTCCCCGATTTCGTCCAGAAACAGCGTCCCGCCGTTGGCTTCTTCCAGCAGGCCCTTCTTGTCGGTCAGGGCCCCGGTGAAGGCGCCTTTCTTGTAGCCAAACAGCTCACTCTCCAGCAAATCCTTGGGAAAGGCTGAGCAGTTGACGGCCACAAACGGCTTGAGCCGGCGCAGGCTGGCTTGGTGAATGGCCTGGGCGAAGAGCTCCTTGCCTGCGCCCGTGGGCCCTTCCAGCAGCACGGTGCTGTCCGTCACGGCCACCTGCCGGGCCAGGTTTTGGGCAGCCCGCAGCGCCGCCGACTCCCCTATCATGGTCTCGAAGCTGTGCTGGGCCCCGACTTTGCGTTCCAGCTCGGCCACCCGGCGCTGCAGCCGGGCCTTGTCGGCGGCCCGCTCCACGATGACGAGCAGTTGGTCGTCGGAGTCGCCCTTGGTCAGGTAGTCGAAGGCGCCTTGTTTCATGGCCTGCACCCCGTCGGCAATGGTACCGAAGGCCGTCATGAGCACGATTTCGGCCTCGGGGCAGCGGGCCCGCAGCTTCGGAATCAGCTCTACGCCGTGGGCATCGGGCAGCTTCACGTCGGAGAGCACGACCAGGATTTCATCGGCGTGCAGCTGTAATGTTTCCAGACCGCGCCGGGCATCGGCGGCCTGCAACACCGTGTAGCCTTCCAACTCCAGGACCCGGCTCAGGAGCTGGCGCAGGCGGGTTTCGTCGTCGATAATGAGCAGAGTACCGGTGGGCATAACAGGCGTAGAAGTAGAAAAGGAAGATACGGGAGGTCAAAAGTAGAGGGAAGGCCGAACTTTGGTTCTCCGCGGGGGCCTGCCGCCAGCTATTTTGCGTTGTACACTACTTCAATAGCCGGGTTCAGGGCCTGCAGGTGGGCAATGAAGTCGGCCTTTTCGCGGGGCGAAATCAGCACGGTGTCGTAGCGCCCGTAGGCAATTTCGAGCCGGTCGAAGGAAGCCGCCGGGGAGGAAAAGACGCTGTTGGTTTCGGCGATTCGGCGGATGGAGCCGATGGCCAGCGTGGCCGTATACAGCACCCCGCTTTCGATGCGCAGCGAGTCGCCGGCAATGGTGTAGCGGGTGGTAACCAGCACGTGGGCAATAAACCCCGCCGCGGCCAGAACCAAGCCCAGCCCGGGCCATATCTGCTCATAGGCCATCAGCAGGGCCACGCCGCCCAGCACGACCGTTAAAAACAGCACCAGCCCCCGGCTGATACCTGATTTGTAGACGCGCCCCGGAACCGAGCCTTTCATACTTCTTTATTCTTACCCCGAAGGATGGCTACCTGCATAACTACTGCCACTTATTCTTACTTATTTACCGCCGGATTTCGCCTTTCAAGTGCTCTACAAAGCGGTTGAATTCGGGCTCGGCTTCCACGTTGGGGTGCCAGGCCAGGCCCATGCCGGCCAAATCGTACTGGTGGTCTTTGCTGATGGTGGCGCCGGGTAGCAGCTGGCCGCTGGCATCCCGCTCGTAGCCCATCAGCCAGAGCGTGTCCGACAAGGCCGTGGTAGTAGCAATATCGTGGGAAACGATGACGACCGTATTGAGTTCGTCCATCGTGGTGACTTCCAGGATAATTTTCTTCACTTCGTCAATCATGGCTACGTCGAGGCCGGAGAAGGGCTCGTCGAGCAGGATCAGGTGGTCGGAGCACAGAAGCTGCTGGGCAATGGCGGCCCGCTGGCGCTGCCCGCCCGAGAGCTGAGCCGGAAACTTCTTGCCGTGCAAGTCCAGCCGGAACCGCTCCAGGTAGGCCTGCACTTCGCGCCGGGCGGCTTCGGGCTCGTGCTTGCGGGCGGCGGCCAGCAGCAGGTTGTCGGCCAGGGTACGGTGGTTGAACAACGGGTAGCGCTGCTGCACCAAACCCACGTCGCCGGCCTGCACCGGGTGCTGCTCCTCCCCGACCCGCACCGCGCCCGTGGCCGGGTGGGTGAGGCCGGCAATGATGCGGCAGAGCACCGACTTGCCGATGCCCGAGCGGCCGTAGAAGCCCACAACCTGCCCCTGGGTCATATTGGGCCGTACCACGTTCAGCACCTGGGCGCTGATGTCGCGCAGCACCAGCTCGCCGTTATAGCGCATCGATACGCCCTCCAGGGTCAGTACCGGTTCTTTATGAAAGTAAGGAGTCATGGGCGGTGAAACAGTGAAATGGTGACTGAGCGGTGAATGCACTGTTCTTGTGGTAATTTTTGCGGAGGATGAAAAATTTACCACGCTTCTGAGGGAAACGGGTGTGGTATTTTTTCATACTTTGGAAAAATTACCACGCCTCATTATCACACCTAGCTAGCTGGCCGCAGTCAAAGCCGAATGGGGGAAAAACACCCGGCGCAGGAGCACGAAGACATAGTCCTGCAGGGCCCCGGTAGCCAGGATGACCAGCTGAATGGCCAGCACTCCGTCGAGGTGGAGGTAGCGGTTCTGCTTGTAGAGCAGCAGCCCGATGCCGCCTTCCGACTGGTAAAGGGTTTCGACCAGCGTAATCATCGTCCAGATGATGGCGAAGTTCTGGCGCACCACTTCCAGCATCAAATCCAGCTTGCCCAGCACCACCACTTCCAGAAAGCTGCGCCACTCGCCCAAACCCAGGGTGCGGGCGTGGTCCATTTCCTCCTGAGTCGTGGTCAGAATCACGCTGGTCATGCCCGTGACCAGGTACACGGTGGTGGCAAACACGAGCACCGAGAGCTTGACCTGATGGCCCGAGCTGAGCATGAGCGCCATGAAAAAGGTGAGGCCCGTGAGCGTGAGGTAGCGCATCTTGGTGGCCGCGTAGGCAATGGGCCGAAAAAACGGCAGGGCCGTGAGGTAGGATATAATCAGGGCCAGCACCGTGCCGATAGCCAGCGCCTGCAGGGCCGTGGTCATGCTGGCCCAAAGCTCCTGCAACAAGCCCTGGGAGGTGATTAGGTCGCCCAACGCGCGCAGCACCTGGCCCAAGCTGGGGAACAGCTGCAGGGGAAAAAACACCCAGAGCAGCACCAGCACCAATAACTGGGCGCCCACCATGGTGGCAAACACCGGTCGGCTGGGCTGGGCATTGGGGGCAAATAGCTCTTTCATACTGTGAGTTAGTGAATGAGTGACTTAGTGAGTTTTGTTCTGTTGGCGCAAATGGCGCTGGGGAAGCGGCAGGCGCTCAACTCACTTGGTTGAGGAAGGACTAGACTTACTTCACAGCCCGAAGAAGCCCCGCTCCGGGCGGGACTTCTTCTTCGCTATGCATTAGAATAGGACACGTTGGATAAGTCGGCTAGGATAAGGCACGATGGATAGAGAGTTTGTGACCTAGTGAGTCAATGTTCTGCTGGTGTAGTTTGACCCATTCGCGCAGCTCGAAGGGTAAACTCACCATCTCACTAGTTCACCATCTCACCTAGTTGCCCAGCACGATTTCCACCCGGCGGTTTTTGGCGCGGCCGTCGAGCGAGGCGTTGCTGGCCAGGGGTTCGGTGGCGCCGTGGGCGTAGATCTGCACCCGGCCCTCAGGGAAGGCGCTGGAGCTTTTGCGGCTCAGCCACTGCTGCACGGCCAGGGCCCGGTCTTCGCTGAGCTGCTGGTTTTTCTGCGGGTCGCCCTGGTTGTCGGTGTGGCCGTGGACGGCTACTTTCAGGCGGCCGGCTACTACGAGGTCGTCGAAGAGCTGGTTCAAATCCCGCTCGGCGGCCGGGGTGAAGGTGCTCTGGCCGGTTTCGAACTCGATGTTCCAGGCCCGCTTGCTCACGCTACGGCGGATTTCATCGTCGGCGGCAAACTGCTGCTTGTCGGCCGGCGCAATGGCCTTGCCCTTGTACTGGCTCTGCAATTTCTTGAGCAGGTTCAGGTCCAGCATCTGGTCCAGGGGCACGTAGCTGGGCAGTTCCTTAGGATAGAGCTTGTGCTGCACGTCGCCGAAGGTTTTGTATACCGAGGCGTAGACATTGGTACCGCCTTCCTCCAGGCCAAACAAGGCCAGGTTATCGGCGAAGTTGAAGGCCTTGCTCCCACCCAGCTCCACGACTTCGCCGGTGCGGTCGGCCTCACTTACTCCTTTATAATAGCGCAGCCAGTAACCGCCATTCTTGTCTTTGTCGCCGTACACTTCGGCCGAAATATCGGCGGCGCGGCTCAGGGCCTCGGGGTGACTTTTCACCTGGTCGCCGGCCACGGCCAGGGCCATCATCATGCCTTCCACCTCTTTGGTATGGGCGTCGTACCAGCGCTTAGTCGTGACCATGATGTTGGGCATCTGGTTGCTGTAGTCCTTGGTCGAGACGATGTTGACCAGGCCGCCTTTCTGCTTGGCAATATTCACGTCGCCGGGCGTCCAGGTGGCTACGGCATCGGCGGGCACGTCGACTTTCACGCCGGTGTCCTTGCCTTTCACCACCTTGGTGCGCTGCTCAGGCTTGCCGGTAATGTACTTTTCGGCGGCAGCCAAAAAATCGGGGGCGGCCATGAAGTTCACCGCTTCGGGGTCGTAGGTGGTTTCGTCGGGGTTTACTTTCAGGCCATTGTCGGCGCACCACTTCAGGGCAATGTTCTGGTCGCCGTCGCGCAGGTAGCAGGCAATGGTTTTGCCCAGGGCCGCCTTGGGGTTGTCGAGCCATTCCTTGGGGCCCATCAGCTTGTCTTCGCCAAACGACTTGCCGCAGCTGTAGGGCAGAATCTGTAAGCCCGTGCCGGCTTTTTCCAGCTGGCTCTGCACCGCCGAGAAGGCCGGCAGCCCGTCGCCCATAATGCTCACAATCAAACCCGGCGTTTCGGGGTTCTGCTCCATATCCAGGGCGTTTTTGACCAGGTCGGCCTGCATTTTGGCCACGTCGTCCTGGCGCACGATCTGCAGGTTGATGCCGTTGGCGGCCATGCTGGAGCCCTCGGTGGTGCGGGGGCCGCCGTTGGCCAGCATACCGGCCATCTGCGAGTTCCAGGCCATTACTTCCCAGGTCACCGGGGCACCCTTCTCGGTGGGTGTGCTGCCCGGTAGTGGGGCTAGCGGCACGGCCTGGTTGGTGCGGGTGCCGGCCGTTTGGGTTGGCAGCTCAATAGAATTAAGCAGCACCGACTCCGTAGCGGCCTTTTTAAACAGCAGGCCGCTGCCGATAAGCTTGTTGATGCCGAAGTAGAGCAGCGCCACAATCAGGGCACCGATTACGATTTTACCGCGCGTTGTCATGGTAGTTGTTGGTTGTTCGTTGTCAGTTGTTTGGTTGGTCGAGTTCCCCTCCTTAAAGGAAGGAGGGGAATTGGTCGGGCTTTGCTTAGCCGAGCAGACAGCCCAGACCGAGGGCAAGCAGCAGGTTAATCCAGCAGATTAGAATAGGCATCGTTAGTAGCTTTAGCGGTGGCGGCAGCGCCACTCAGGGCACTGGAACTAGGCTGCTCATTAAGCAAGGTGTTGAAGTCGCCCTGCTGGTATTTCTCCAGCAGGCGCTGGCCCTTCTCGCTCATCACCCCGTTCTGAATGTCCATTTCCTTCACGAACTCCTGGCTGTAGCGCATGGCCTGCTTGATCTGCCCCAGCTGCTGGGCCATGTCCTGGGCTACCCGGTCCGTGGCCATGTCGAAGAAGTACTTCTTGTCGGGGTCGCCGCGCAGGATGTTCATGGCGGCCCGCATGCCGGAGGAAGTGCGCTTCACCAGCTCGTACTCGTCCTTGAGCAGGTTGACCTTGAACTTGGAGTTGTCGATCTGACGCAGGGCGGCTTTCAGAATCTGGCGCATCACCAGCGTCACGTTGGCCGTGGTCGTCAGCATGGGCTGCAGACGGCTATTGTAGTCTTCCAGCTGAGCGGCCCGGGAAGCGTAGGATTCGGCGAAGTCCTTTTCGCCCTTGCGGGCAGCCGAGTCAGCCAGGCGCAGGTACTCCTGGAGCTGCTGCTTGTTGGCGTCCATCTTGCGCTTCACCAGCTCGTGGGCCCCTTCAATGTGCCCCACTTCCGACTCCATGTTCTGGGCTTCCTTCTCGGTATTGCGGATGTAGTCCTGCATAATCCCGATGGGGTCCGTCTCGACGAAGATGCCGGCCGCGGTGCGGAAGATGCGTTGCCCGGCGTACCACAGCCCGGCCTTGATCCGCTTGCTGGTGACAATCAAAAAGAGGACGAACAGCACCCCGAGCCCGAAGCCGAGCTTGACCGTGTCGAAGACAATGTCGACCAGATAGGGCACGATCTGGCCCCAGAAGTAGACGCCGGCCCCGGCGGCGGCGGTCAGAAAAACCCAGCCCGCGGCCTTTTCGGGCTTTTGCCATTTGGGTAAATCCGTAGAAGTACCGGCAGGAAGCAACGTATTCATATGGTGAGATGGTGAACTAGTGAGGTGGTGAGCTTGATGTTTTAGAGGGAGGTTGATAGTTGGCAGCTGAAATGGTGGCGCTGAAAAACTCACCATTTCACCACCTCACTAGTTCACCCCTAAGAGGAAGGACTGGGCGGCCTGACGGTGGGCTTTCAGGTCGGCGGCGGCGCTGGCGTTGGCCAGTTCGTAGGAAGCCAGCGAGGACTGGGCCTTCTGGCGCTCGGCTACGAGCTGCTGCTGGGTAGCCTGGAGCTGCTGACTTTTGGCTTCTAGCTGCTTGGTCAGCTCCGTTAGCTCGGCCTGCAGGCGCTGCTCCTGGCCCGTGAGCTGCACGATGGTGCTGGGCTGGGCGTTGGCAATTTTGAGCTCCCCCATCTTTTCCTGGTGGCGCTCCAGCACTTTATTGCGGTCGGCCACCAGCTTCTGTTCCAGCTGCTCACCCGTGGTTAGCAGCGTAGCCGCGTCGAGGCCCGTGACGGCGGCAAAGGCGTGAAAGGCGGTTTGGTAGAGCACCGGCCCGGCAAGTCCGCTGGCAGCCATGCTCTTTACCATTTTGGTGTAGGCCACGAAGTCTTTGCCGTCGCCGGCCAGCAGCGAGGCAATGTGGTCGAGGTGACGCTGCTCGGGCTGGGTTACCGCGGGCTGGTTGAGGGCGAACGTGCCGATTCCGGGCGTTACGGGCAATTGCTGGGGGACCGGCGTTGGCAGGGGCAGTACTGGTTGGGTAGGGCCTTTGCTGGCCTTACCCGGGGCGCTGGGGCTGTCGGCTTCAACGAAGAAGTCTTTGGTGGCTTTGGCGAGGTTGTCGAAAAGGTCCATGCGAGCGGCAGGTTAGCTGATTGGGGATATGGCCCTGTTGCCAAGACCAGTGCCGCCGCCGGGCGCATTTTCAGAAACACTACCCAATACCCTGATTATCAATTACTAAAAATATCAATCAGTTATTAACAGCCGTTCGATGGGCGCGAAACCTTTCCATTTTGGTAGGGCAGTTTGCCAAAACAGAGTACCGGCCGCCGTATATACCGATGCAAACGGCCAGGCCAGAGCCGATACCTGCTTACCGCCGCCGCTGCGCTTTCGGATCGGCCACCAGAAGGAAGACGACGGGCAGCCTTCCCGGACAAGGTGGCCCGGGAGTTCAGCGGCTGTTTGCGGCCAACTTCCGTTCTTTGTTTTCTGCTCTTACCCTCACCTCCTATTGCCTTCATGAGTACCACTAGATTTTCTACCGCCGCATTGCTGGCGCTGGGCCTGCTCGCGGCTGCCTGCTCCAAGGAAACGGAAGAAGCAAAGCCCGTCGTCCCCGAAGCACCGCTGCCTGAGCACATCACGCTGGGCAACCCCAGTGGGGCCACGGCCGACGTTAATCAGCCCACTAATTACCTGCTGCTGAAAAGCCAGTATGCCGTGTCGTACCACCGCGACCGGGGCATTCCCAATTGGGTAAGCTGGCACCTCAGCCCTGAGTGGCTGGGCTCGGCTCCCCGTCAGGACGACTTCCGCCCCGACGCCACGTTACCGGCCGGGTGGTATCAGGTAGGCACCAGCAGCTACACCGGCTCGGGCTTCGACCGGGGCCATAATTGTCCCTCCGCCGACCGCACCAAGACTGTAGCCGACAACTCGGCGACTTTCCTGATGACCAACATGGTGCCCCAGGCCCCACGAAACAACCAGCAGACCTGGGCTAACCTGGAAGACTACTGCCGCACCCTGGTTAATCAGGGCAATGAGCTGTATATCCTTATGGGTAATTATGGCAAAGGCGGCACTGGCTCCAGCGGCTACAAGGAAACCCTCGACAACGGCCGCATTACGGTGCCTCAGCGCATCTGGAAGGTCATTGTGGTATTGCCCCAGGGCAACGACGACGTGAGCCGCGTCGGCAGCACTACTCGGATCATTGCCGTGGATACGCCCAATGACAATACCCTTAGCACCAGCTGGGGCAGCTACCGTACCACCGTCGACGCCATCGAAGCGGCTACCGGCTACGACATCATGTCGCGGGTGCCAGTGGGCATTCAGGCTCCGCTGGAAGCCAAAACGGATACCGGCCCCACGCAGTAGCTCAAACCATTTTTACACATTTGGATATATCCTTTTGTGCAAACACAAGCACCCCCGGGTCGCCTTGCGCTGCAGGGCAACCCGGGGGTGTAACAGTTGCTTTCAGCCGACTGCTTGCTAGCCGACGACCGGCAGCGTGAACAGAAATATGCTGCCCGACCCCAGTTCACTCTCAACCCAGAGCCGGCCACCCTGGGAGGTAATAAACTCCCGGGCAATGCTCAGGCCCAGGCCGGAGCCGCCTCGGTAGCCGGTTTTGTCGGGGATCTGGGCAAAGCGCTGAAAGATTCGCTCGTGATTATCCGCCGCAATGCCGGGGCCGTAGTCCTGCACGCTAACCTGCACGAAGCTACCGGCCGGCCTGGCCCGCACCGTCAGGACCTCCCCGACCGGCGAATAGCGCGTGGCGTTGGCCAGCAGATTGATGAGCACCCAGGTAGTCTTTTCGACGTCGGCGCGCACGGCGGGCAAATTCTGGGGCAAGTGCACATCCAGGCGCAGCTGCTTAGTATCGAGCTGGGCCTGCACCGTGGCAGTGGCATAGCCCACCACGTCGGCGAGACTAGTGGGGCGAAGGTCGAGCTGGATGCCGGCCCCGGCGTCGAGGCGGGATACATCGAGCAGCTCGGCCACCATGCGCTGCAGGCGCTGGGTTTCCTGGCGCACGTCGCCGGTAATACGCAGGCGCTCCTCGGCCGGCAGTCGCTCGTCAAGCAGCAGGCGCAGGTTGATGTTCATGCTCGAAAGCGGAGTTTTGAGCTCGTGCGAGACGGTGGCCAGGAAGTTGGACTTGACCTGATCCAGCTTCTTGAAGTCCGACACGTTGCGCAGAGTCAGGATCTGCCCCACAAACTCGGTTTTCTCGGTGGCCTCGTTGAAAGACACCAAATCCTGCACGGCTAGGCGGTAAAACGCTTCCTCGCCGCGCTGACTGATGTGCAGCAGCGGGGCTTCGGCCACGGCCGCCGCCCGGTTAGGCGCGTCGAGCGGACTGAGCATGGTTTGGAGCAGGTCGTTGTGCAGGCGCAACACCGGCGCGGGCTGCCCCACAACTTGTTCGGGCTGCAACCCCAGCAGCTCGCACATGACGGGGTTTGCCAGCAGAATGCGGCGGTGCTCGTCGAGCAGCAGTAGGCCTTCGTCCAGGGTGTTGACGATGCTGGCGGCCCGGTTACGCTCGGTGATTAGTTCAGCGGCCGTGGAGGTGCGGTACTCGCGCAGCTGGCTGAGCATGCGGTTGAAGGCCCGGGCCACCTGCCCAAACTCGTCGGTGCTTTCCTGGGGGATGCTGGCCGAAAAGTCGCGCTCGGTGGCGTGGTTGAGGGCAGCGGTGAGGCGGCGCAGGGGCTGCACGGCGGCTTCGGGCACGCTGCCCACCAGGCCCAGGGCCAAGAGCGTGGCCAGGGTCAGGAAGACGAGCAGGTTGCGGTTGGCCTCGTCGGCGCGGCGGTTGGCCTGGGCGGTTTTGCGGGTCAGGGCAGCCGTGTTGACCTCGACCATCTGGTAGGTCAGGCGGCGCAGTTCGGCCACGGTAGGCGGGGCGGCCACCAAGGCTGCAGAACCCGGCGCGGCGCGTTGCAGCTGCTGAAGCACCCGTAGGCGCTGCCCCAACTCCTCAACGACCTCCTGCTCCCCGGCCTCGGTCACATTACCGGCTTCTTTGCGCAACGCGGTGGCAAAGCGGGCTGTGGCTACCGTATCGGCTAAAGGCTGGCGGGCCAGCTCATCCAGGCTGCGCAGCATCTGCTGGCCCAGGGTAACAGAGTAAAGGTTGGCCGTGAGTACGTCCCGGGAGTTGCGGTCGAGCTGCCGCAGGGAGTAGTAGCCGTAGCCGCCGATGCTGAGTAGCAGCAGCAGCATGGCCAGAAACCCCAGGTTGATTTTGGTTTTTAAATTCATTCGCGAAGCGCCGGAAGGCGGAGGTTGAGTGAGCTCGGCAAGGGCCAATTAAGAACGTCATGTCGAGCCCGGCGAGGAATCTCGCGTGCAATGGTAATCAATGGCCCTGGCAAAGAAGTGGCGGAGACGCTTGAGCTGACTTGTGCCCTAGTAAAGCAGAAGGTTCTTTCCTCAACAACGCCAGCATGCGAGGTTCCTCGCGGGGCTCGAAATGACGTTCTATTTCCAACAGCGTCAACCTCTGTGCTGCTTGCGCCGCTTGAGACGACATTACTGTTTTGGCTCCTTCACCCGTAGGCTAATACGTAACCAGGTACACGTCCAGGTCCTGGTCGGTGCGGGCCACGGCGCGCAGCAGATCCTGAGTTACGCCGCGGCGGCTGAGTTGCTCCCAGAGGCTTTTCTCCCGAGTGATGCCGCACACCAGTAGCGTGGCGTTTTTTTCGGCGGCCACTTGCCGGATGGCACCCACGATATCGTCGGACTTGACGCGCAGAATCTGGGCGCCCAGCTCGGTAGCCAGCTGCAGATTGCCCAGCAGGCGGCGCTGGGTGGCCAGGTTGATCCGGTCGGCGGCTTCGGGGGTGGTTTGCACGTAGAGCACGTACCAGGCCGCGGCCCCGAACCGGTCGGCCAGGCGGGAGGTTTTGCGGATAATTTCCTTAGCGGCCTGGTCGTTGGCATTGATGCAGGCCAGCAGCCGGTCGTCGTTGCGGCGCTGGGGCGTGACGGGCCAGGCACCGCCGGCATCGGTTTCGACCTGGCGGCTGAGCAGCTGGGCTACTTCGCGCACGGCCAGACGGCGCAGCTGAAGCAGATTTTCGGCCTGGAAAAAGTTGAGCAGGGCTGTGGGCACCTTGGCCGGGTCGTAAATCTTGCCTTCTTCCAAGCGGGTGCGCAGCTCTCCCACCGTCAAATCCACGTTGACCACCTCGTCGGCCTGCTTGAGGAGCTGATCCGGGACTCGCTCGGTCACGTCGGTACCGGTGATTTTGAGCACCTGGTCGTGCAGGCTTTCCAGATGCTGCACGTTGAGGGCCGTAATTACCGAAATACCCTGACTTACCAAAAACGCCACATCCTGCCACCGCTTTTCATGCCGGGAGCCGGGCACGTTGGAATGGGCCAGCTCATCGACTACGACCACCTGCGGCCGGCGCTGCACAATGCCTTCCACATCCATTTCCTCCAGGGCCCGCCCCTTGTAAAACAGCTGCTTGCGCGGCAGCAGCGGCAGGCCGATAAGCTGGCCCACCGTGCCGGCCCGGCCGTGGGTTTCGATATAGCCCAGGAGCACATCCACGCCGTGCTGGTGCAAATCCTGGGCTTCCTGGAGCATGCGGTAGGTTTTGCCCACGCCGGCAGCCAAACCCAGGTACACCTTGAGCGTGCCGCGCCGCTTGCCCTGCACCAGGCGCAGAAACCGCTCGGCCGACTGGTCGCGCTGGTCCTGCTCGGAAGATGAACTCATGGCGAAAGCAGGAAGAAGTGGGTTAGAACGAAAGCGCCACGCTGGTCGTCAGGTTGCCGTAGCCGTCGGCCGTCTGGGCGTCGCGCTGCTGAAAAATGGCGTCTTGGGCTTGCAGGTAGCGGCCTTCCACCCGAAACAGCACGTTGGCGGCCGGGGCGTAATCCAGGTTCAGGGAGCCGCCCGCCACCCGAAAATCCGCGTCGGTGCGGGCCGGCTGCAGGCTGCTGATGATGACCCCGCGCTGGGCGTAGTAGTACTCACCGCGCAGCGTGCCGGAAAGCTTGTCGGCCAGCTTCAGCTTCACAAAGGCGGCGGCCGTGTGCCAGGTGTCGTAGCCACGGCGGCCGGCGCTTTGCTGCTTGCCCACGTCGAATACCGCTGCCAGAGCCAGCCGCTCGGTGGCCGCGTAGGTGAGGTAGAAATTGTGGAAGTAGCGCCGGCGGCGGAGCGAGTCCTGAGGCTGCTCGTTGCCCAGGAAGGTGCTGGAATTGATCAGGAGTTTATCCGTCGGCTTCCACTGAATCTGGGTGCCGAGGGCCTTGCCCTGGTTGGTCTCGCGGATGTTCTGCCAGCCGTTGAGCACCAGGCCGGTTAGGGTGAGCTGGGGGGCTACTTCGTAGGTAAAGCGGGCCCCGGCTTCGTAGTAGGGCGAGTTTTCGGCCATCAACGAGCGGGTCAGCGTCCAGTTGTCCTTGCTCAGGGCCGACTCAAAGCCAATATGGGAGCTGAAAATACCCAGGTCCAGCCAGGCTTTCTGGAACGGCCGGAAGCCGGCGTAGGCTTCGTAGATGTGCTTGAACACGGGGTCCTCGGCGGCGTAGTTGGCCGCCACGTAGCTGCCCGCGTGCAGGCCCACGGCCCCGCGCACCCGCCCGTCGTCGTAGCGCAGCCCGACCAGGCCTTGGTTGACGGTAAACTCGTTTTGACGGTTGTGCGAGTACAGAAAGCCCGGGCGGGTGTTGGTGGCCGGGTGCTTAAAATCAAAGCCGTAATAGCCATCCACAAAGCCGTAAAAGGTCAGCGGATTGGCAGCAGGCGGTGGGGTGGCAGCCACCGAATCGGCGGCCGAGGGAGCCTGGGCCAGCGCGGCGCCGGCAGTGGTGAGCAGCAGGCCCAAGGTCAAGAAGTGTTTCATTATGGAGTCGCCCGTGGGGCGAAGGGAGTGGTGCGGGCCGCCAAGAATTCAGGCCCGCCCGGGTGAATAGAAAAAGGAAAAAGTGAGTTGCCCGTTAGCGTTGCGGCAGCGGGGCCAGCTCGTCCAGGGCCAGGTTCAAGGCTAGCAGGTTGACCTTAGCCGGTCCGAAAAAGGCGAAGATGGGCTCTTCCACGTGGGCCGCTACCAGCTGCCGAACCCGCTCGGCGGGCAGGCGGCGCAGCCGGGCCACCCGTTCCACTTGGGCGTAGGCGCCTTCGGGCGACAGGTGCGGGTCGAGGCCCGAGCCGCTGGCCGTAACCAGTTCGGCGGGCACTTCTCCCCGTTTCACCGTGGGGTTCTGGGTTAGAAAGGCTTCCACCCGGGTGTGGACTTCGGCCAGGTACTCGGGGTTCGACGGGCCCTTGTTGGAGCCGGCCGAGCCGCTGGCATTGTAGTCCACGGCCGAGGGGCGGCTGGTGAAGTACTCGGGCCGGTCAAACTTCTGGCCCACGTTGGCAAAGCCCACGACCCGGCCCTGACGGGTGATTTGCTCGCCTTGTCCGCGGCCGGGCGCCACCTGGGCGGCGGCCCACACCAGGGCCGGATACAAGCCGCAGCACAGCAGCAGCATCACCAGCGTGAGGCGCAAAGCGGGAATGAGTTGATTTTTCATGGTTGGTTTTCGCAATTGGTACATTTGAGGTATGCCTGACAGCCCGATTCCCGATAATCAGATGGTCACCGTGATGGTGGCCGAAACCACGTTTGCGGTTCTGACCATGCCAGGCAGAAAGTTTCGGGTTGACTTTGTAGAAAAAGCCGAGGCGCGTCTTAAGCCGGGAATGCGGGGAGAATCCATGAGTTGCTCAGAGCATCCCTTGCTGCTAAGCCTCAATAGCCGCTTGGTTGATGTATACATCACTTCCCGGCCTCAAAACCCGCGGCAACTGCTTGCTGAGATTCGTAAGCGAATTCAGCTTGTGTTTCAGGAGTGGCGCGATTGGCGTTGCGTGTTATTTGGAAGAGGGGCATTCGGTGAAAGTCACCTCCGACGAAACCTGCTCGATGGGTCCGGATTACTTTTGTCGGGCGCGCCACTTTCTGTTGCTCAAGCCGTTATGAATGCGTGTACCGAACACGGTGTATCGGCTTATTTTCTTGGCGAGATTGAGAATTCTCCACTGGCAAGCCCTACGTTTCACTTGCTTCTCGTCGGTGACAAGGGATATGTCATTGCGCAGGACTTTCGTTTCGTAGAGCTTTGAAGCCTACAAAAACACTCCCACAAGCAGGTCAATGACCTTGATGCCCACGAAGGGCACCAGCACCCCGCCCAGGCCGTAGATGAGTAGGTTGCGGCGCAGTAGTGCCGAGGCACCCACCGGCTGGTAAGCCACGCCTTTCAGGGCCAGCGGCACCAGGGCCGGAATAATAATAGCGTTGAAAATGACGGCCGAGAGAATAGCCGACTGCGGCGACTTCAGGCCCATGATATTCAGCGCGCCCAGGGCCGGAATGCCCACCATGAACAGGGCCGGCACGATGGCGAAGTACTTGGCCACGTCGTTGGCAATGCTGAAGGTGGTGAGCGTGCCGCGGGTCATGAGCAGCTGCTTGCCGATTTCGACCACCTCGATGAGCTTGGTGGGGTCGTTGTCGAGGTCGACCATGTTGCCGGCTTCCTTGGCGGCCTGGGTGCCCGAGTTCATGGCTACTCCCACGTCGGCCTGGGCCAGGGCCGGGGCGTCGTTGGTGCCGTCGCCCATCATGGCCACCAGCTTGCCCTGCTCCTGCTCGCGGCGGATGTAGTGCATCTTGTCCTCGGGCTTGGCCTCGGCAATGAAGTCGTCGACTCCGGCTTTTTCGGCAATAAACTTGGCCGTCAGCGGATTATCACCCGTTACCATCACCGTCTTGATGCCCATGTTGCGCAGACGGGCAAACCGCTCCTGAATGCCAGGTTTAATGATGTCCTGCAGCTCGACTACGCCCAGCACCCGGTCGTTGTGGCTGAGCACCAGCGGGGTGCCGCCGTTGCTGGCCACGGTTTTTACCCGCTCGGCTACTTCGGCAGGATAAGCGTTGCCAGTTTGCTCGGCCAGCTGCCGGATGGCGTCGGCGGCGCCCTTGCGCAGGCGGGTGCCGTCCGAGAGGGTCACGCCGCTGCTGCGGGTTTCGGCCGTGAACTTGATGAGCTCGGCGCCCTGCAACCGGGCCTGAAGCTGCTCGGGGCTTACTTTGTTGTCCCGGGCCAGTTCCACGATGCTCTTGCCCTCGGGCGTTTCGTCGGTGAGGGAGCTAAGCGTGGCGGCCTCGATAAACTGGCTGATGGGCACGCCCGGGGCGGGCCAGAAGTGGGTGGCTTTGCGGTTGCCGATGGTGATGGTGCCGGTTTTGTCGAGCAGGAGCACGTCGATGTCGCCGGCGGTTTCCACGGCCTTGCCGCTCTTGGTAATGACGTTGGCGCGCAGGGCCCGGTCCATGCCGGCAATGCCGATGGCGGAGAGCAAGCCGCCAATGGTAGTCGGAATCAGACACACGAACAAGGCAATGAAGGCGGCAATGGCAATGGGCGTCTTGGCATAGGCCGCGAAGGGTGCCAGCGTCACGCACACAATCACGAAGACCAGCGTGAAGCCCGCCAGCAGGATGGTGAGGGCAATTTCGTTGGGCGTTTTCTGGCGCGAGGCGCCTTCCACCAGGGCAATCATCTTGTCGAGAAACGACTCGCCGGGGGCCGTGGTCACTTGCACCACGATGCGGTCGGACAAGACCTTGGTGCCGCCCGTGACGCTGGATTTGTCGCCGCCGGCTTCGCGGATAACCGGGGCCGATTCGCCCGTGATGGCCGACTCATCAATGGTGGCCAGGCCCTCGATGATTTCGCCGTCGGTGGCAATGATTTCGCCGGCCTCAACTACGAATACGTCGCCTTTCTGGAGCTGGGCCGAGCTGACTTCCTCGAAGCTGCCCTCGGCAGTGCGCAGGCGGGCGGGGGTGTCCTGGCGGGTTTTGCGCAGCGAATCGGCCTGAGCCTTGCCGCGGGCCTCGGCAATGGCCTCGGCGAAGTTGGCGAAGAGCAGGGTCAGAAACAGCACCACGAACACGGTGCAGTTGTAGCCGAAGCTGCCCTGGGCCGCGTCGGGCCGGACCAGCAGCCCCAGCGTGACGAAGAGCATCACCACCGTGCCGATTTCCACGGTAAACATGACCGGATTACGGAACATCACCCGCGGGTCGAGCTTGACGAAGGCCTGCTTCACGGCCTGGCCCACCAGCGCGGGTTGAAACAAAGATTGGGATTGAGAAGGCATGATGTAGAACTTAGAGCTCAGAGCTCAGAACTTAGAAGGGTATGGATATAGAGCTTAGAGGTGAGAGCTCAGAGCTTAGAAGAAGGAGTAAAAAGGCCATTAGGAGCTCGAGGTGCAGGTTTTAGAACGAGACTGGCCAAACCAGGAAAAGCCTTATCTCTAACTTCTTACCTCCGAGTCCTACCTTCTAGTACAGCGTGAAATACTCGGCCAGGGGCCCCAGGGCCAGGGCTGGGAAGAAGGCCAGGGCGGCAATAATCCAAATCACGAAGAAGACCATGATACCGAAGGTGGCCGTGTCGACGCGCAGGGTACCGGCCGATTCGGGAATGAACTTTTTGCGGGCCAGCAACCCGGCAATGGCCACCGGGCCGATAATGGGCAGGTAGCGGGCCAGCAGCATTACCAGGCCCGTGCTGATGTTCCACCACGGCGTATTGTCGCCCAGGCCCTCGAAGCCCGAACCGTTGTTGGCGGCCGAGGAAGTGAATTCGTAGAGCATTTCCGAGAAGCCGTGGTAGCCGGGGTTGGCCAGCCAGCCGGCGTATTCGGTGGGGTTATTGGCGTAGAGGTGGGCCGACATAGCCGTGCCGGCCAGAATCAGCAACGGGTGCAGCAGGGCCACCAGCACGGCAATCTTCATTTCCCGGGCCTCGATTTTCTTGCCCAGCAGCTCCGGGGTGCGGCCCACCATCAGGCCCGAGATGAACACGGCAATGATGACGAAGACGAAGAAGTTGAGGAAGCCCACGCCCACGCCGCCGTAGAAGGCATTGGTCATCATGCCCAGCAGCTCGGCCATGCCCGAAATCGGCATGTGCGAATCGTGCATGGAATTGACCGAGCCGCAGCTGATAACGGTGTTGGTAATGCCCCAGTAGGCCGAGGCCGCCGCCCCGAAGCGCACTTCCTTGCCTTCCATCGCGCCCAGATGCTGGTCGGCGCCCAGCTCCGTAATGGCGGGGTTGCCGTGCATCTCGTAATACACCGTCGGGGCCAGCAGCATGAGGAAGCCCGCCGTCATCACCCCAAACACCATGTAGGACAGCTTGGGCCGCCGCAGGTAGTGGCCCAGGGCAAAGACCAGGGCCAGCGGAATCAGCACCAGGGCAATGTTCTCGACGGCGTTGCTGAGGAAGGTCGGGTTTTCGAGCGGGTGGGCCGAGTTGGCCCCGAAGAAGCCGCCCCCGTTGGTGCCCAGCTCCTTGATGGCAATCATGGCCGCGGCCGGGCCCCGGCTCACGCTTACCGAGTCGCCCTGCACGGTCACGATACTGGCCTTGCCGGCCCAGCTCATGGGCGTGCCCTGAAACACGAGCAGCAGGGCCACGACCAGCCCGATGGGCAGCAGCACCCGGGTAATGCTTTTGACGAAGTACTGGTAAAAGTTGCCCAGCTTCTCGGTCGTGCCTTCTTTGAGGGCATTGAATACAACCACGCAGGCAGCCATACCAGTAGCGGCCGTCACGAATTGCAGGAAGGTAATGACGAAGAGCTGGGAGAAATACGTGGCCCCCGACTCACCCGAGTAGTGCTGCAGGTTGCAGTTGACCAGAAAGGAAATGGCCGTGTTAAAGGCCAGATCGGGCGTCATGCTGGGGTTGTGGTCGGGGTTGAGCGGCAAACTGCCCTGGGTGCAGAGAATCAGCATGGCCCAGACAAACCAGGCCAGGTTGATGGTCAGCAAGGCCACCAAGTGCTGCTGCCAGCTCATGCCCTTGCCGGGGTCGATGCCGCCGAAGCGGTATATCAGGCGCTCCAGGGGAGCCAGAAAGTCGCTCCAGCTGGGGTCGCCGCGGTAGATGGTGGCCAGGTAGCGGCCCAGGGGCAGGGCCAGCAGCAGCGTCGCAAAGAAAATGACGAGAATGCTGAGAAGTTCGTGGTTCATTGGTTAGAATTTTTCCGGGCGCAGCAGCACGTAGCTCAGGTAGCCAAACGTGGCCAGGGACAGCAGAAACAAGGCAAACATCATCTTCGGGGCGGGCTTAGATGTGGTCGAAAAAGTCCACGGACTTGTAAAAAAGCCAGAAGCCGGCCAGGCCGGCACCCGTAAGCAGGGGAATCATCAGAGCAGTCATAAAAGCGGGTAAAAGGTGAAGCACTTGCGGTGCGCCCCAGCCCTAGCAAGCCCGGACCCTAAGCGCCTCTCTCCTGCTCACCTTTTATGTAAACCACTACCAGTCAGCGCCAATAATTTTCATTCACGTTCTTTCAGCCCTGCATGACCTGGAGCCGACCCTAGCGAAACGCTAGGGTGTTTCGCAAAACACTAGACCCCGAAACGCTGACGACCCCGCTGGATGGGCGGGGTCGTCGGGTAACAGCTAGGTGTAGGCGTCAGCTAGAGGCCGTAATCCTGGATTTTGCGGTAGAGCGTGGTCAGGGCAATGCCGAGCACCCGGGCGGTTTCGGTTTTGTTGCCGTGCTCTTCCAGCAGCACGCGCTGAATGTGCTGCTTTTCGGCGCTGCGCAGGTTGCGCTCATCGAGCGGAGGCGCATCGGGACTAGCACTGTTCAAAGCCGCCAGCTGCAGCTCCACGGGCAGGTCGTCGACGGTCAGGGGCTGGTCGGGTGGAGTCAGGATGGAGGCCCGCTCCAACACGTTCTTGAGCTCCCGCACGTTGCCGGGCCAGCCGTAATTTTCCAGGGCCTGCAGGGCTTCGGGCATGAGCTCCAGAGGCCGGCGGCGCAGCTTGGCGGCAAAGTGCTGCAGGAAAAACCGGGTCAGCAGGGGCACGTCACTGCGGCGGGCACTGAGTGGGGGCACGGCTACTACGACCACCGAGAGGCGGTAGTACAAGTCGGCCCGGAAATGGCCCTGCTCGGCTTCCTGGCGCAGGTTGCGGTTGGTAGCGGCCACTACGCGCACGTTGACGCGGGTGGGCCGGGTATCCCCGATTTTGGTGAATTCCTGGGTTTCGAGCACCCGCAGCAGCTTGGCTTGCAGCATCACGTCGAGTTCCCCGATTTCGTCCAGGAACAGCGTGCCGCCCGAGGCTTCTTCCAGCAAGCCTTTCTTGTCGGTTTGGGCCCCGGTAAAGGCGCCTTTCCGGTAGCCAAATAGCTCACTTTCCAGCAAATCCTTGGGAAAGGCCGAGCAGTTCAGGGCCACAAACGGCTTACTCCGGCGGGGGCTGCCGTAGTGAATGGCCTGGGCAAACAGCTCCTTACCCGCGCCCGTGGGGCCTTCCAGCAGCACCGTCGCGTCGGTCTGGGCTACTTGGCGGGCCGTGCGCTTGGCCTGCTCCAGGGCCGGGGCCTGGCCAATCATGCTCTCGAAGCTGTACTGGGCTCCGACTCTCTTTTCCAGCTCGGCCACCCGCCGCTGTAACCGGGCTTTGGTCACAGCCCGGTCGACGACCACCACGAGCTGGTCATCGGAGTCGCCCTTGGTCAGGTAGTCGAAGGCGCCCTGCTTCATGGCCTGCACCCCATCGGCAATGGTGCCGAAGGCGGTGAGCAGGATGACTTCAGCCAGCGGGGCCTTGGCCTGGTAGCGGGGCAGCAAATCGAGGCCGAAGCCGTCGGGCAACTTCACGTCGGATAAGATGACCAGGATGTCGTCGGCGTGCTGCTGCAGGGTTTCCAGGCCGCGCCGGGCATCCTGGGCTTGCAGCACGGTGTAGCCTTCCAGCTCCAGCATGCGGGCAATGGCCTGGCGTAGGGGGCCTTCGTCGTCGATGAGCAGCAGGGTGCCGTCGGGCATGAGCAAGTTGGCTAAACAGGAACTAGCAGGTGAAACCAGGGCGGTGAAAAAAGAGCTTTTACTCGGCCCAACCTGGCGCGAAGGTAAGCAGCCGGGACTTGGCCGGCGCTGTGCGGGCCCCATTGCGTCCAAGCCGCCCGGAATTTTCCAGTGCGCCGTGTGGAATCCGGTGGCCCTGCTGCATCCAGCTAGTATACCGTGCTTCTTATTCCATCCGCCTATGCCTCGTTTGCTACTTTTCGCGCTTTATTTCCTGCTGCCTATTGCCGCCCAGGCCCAACAGCGCCTGGCCACCGCCCGGCAGCGCAGTTACCTGACTAAGGTATTCCGGCTGACCGACGAGCAAACCCGCCACCTCTACACCCACAGCCTAGCGGCAGCCCGGCCCGACTTTTTCACCCAGCCCGTCGACTCCTTTCCCTCGGACTCGGCCCGGCAGGCGCGCCCTTTGGCCCCGGGCTACTACCTGGTGGCCCACACCGAAGGCGCGCAGCTGGTCTACTGGCTGCGCGCCGAAACCGACCGGGAAGTGGTAGTAGTCGACAACCAAATTGACCTGACCCTGGTGGTGCGCGACTCCCTGGGCCGCCTGCTCGACGATGCCCGCGTGGAGCTGGCCTGCCGCCCGGTGCCCTACGACCCCGCCACCCGCGCCTACCGCCTGGCCAATACCCGCCGCAGCGGCCTGCTGGCCGTCACCCAGGCCGGGCGCACCACCTTTCACGTGGTGGAAAATCAGGCCAGCACGAGCAGCTACTGGCAGCAACAACAGCCCCTGGCCCGCCGAATCTGGTGGCGGAGTCAGCGCATCGTGTTCGGCTTTCCGCTGGGCTACCTCACCAAGCCCGTCTGGAGCCTGGGGCGGGATTTGAAACATGCTTCCCATGCGTATTTCGGGCCGGTGGGTTTGCTGCGCTCGGCCTTTAGCGAAGACGTGCGCGACGAGCGGCAGCGCCGGCGCGACGAGCAGGAGGAGCAGCGCTGGACCAGCTACGTGGCCCTGAGCAAGCCCAAATATCGCCCCACCGGCGACACGCTGCGCCTGAAGGTGCGCCTGTTGCGCCGCCCCCACGGTCGGCCCGGCCGGGAGGCGCTTACGCTGTGGCTGGGCGGCGGCTACGGGCAACCAGAGAAAAAAATAGCCCTGCTGCGGCCCGGGCGGCCCGGCTCTTACGAATACACGCTGCCCCTGACCGATACGCTGGGGTTGCGGGCCGACACACGGGTGGGCTTCCGGCTGGAAAACCGCCGGGAACAAACCCTGGCCAGCGGCAACTTTCAGTTGGAAGACTATGAGCTCAAAAGCACCCGCTACACCCTGCGCCTGGCCGAGAAAGAGCACCGCCGGGGCCAGCCGCAGGCCGTGTTTCTGCGCGGCACCGACTCCAACGAGCTCAACCTGCTCGACGCCCGGGTGCGTCTGAGCGTGACGCCCAGCTCGCCGCTCGGCCCCTTCCCCCAGCGCCAGGCCTTTCTGCCCGACACGCTCTGGACCCGCAGCCAGGCCCTGGACGCCACCGGCGAAACCCGTTTGAACCTGCCGGCCACCATTTTTCCCGCCGCCGAATTCTCCTACGCCGTGCGGGCCGTGTTCCTGAACGCCGACAACGAGCGGCGCGTCGAAACCACGACCGTGCCCTACGGCCTCGACCCGGGCAAGCTGCACGTAGAGCTGGTCGGCGACTCGGTGCGGATGACCTACCTCGTCCAGGGAAAATCGGTTCCCCACCCGGCCCACTTGGAGATTAGCAATGGCCGGGAGCTGGGGTCCGGCAGCTTGTTTGCCGGTTCCGTGCAACTGCCGCTGCTGCTGCCCGTCGACCCGCGGGCCGATACCTACGAGCTAACCGATGCCGAAAACCGCTCGACTGAGCTTACCCTGGACGAAATCAACGCCGGCCTGGCGGTGCGCTCCGACCGGACCCACGACTCCATTTTTATCAGCGTGGAGAATCCGCGCCGGCTGCCGTTCTGGTATTTTGTATACCGCGGCAATACGCTGGCCCGGCGCGGCTACGGCACGGATTTGCAGCTAAACACCACCGCCCCCGGCCCGGAGGCCTGGTCGGTGTCAGTGCATTACCTCTGGGGCGAAAAGCTGCGCACGGCCGAGTATAGCATCCCCCTGCCCCAGCGTCAGCTGGTAGTACGCGCCGAGCAGCCCGAAGTAGCGTACCCCGGCCAGAAAATCCGGTTGCAGTACACCGTCACCGATGGCGGCGGGCGGCCCCTTTCCGGCGTTGATTTGACTTCCTACGCCTATACCAGCAAGTTTGGGCAGGCCAAGATTGAGCAGGAAATACCCAGCTTCGAGCCGCGGGTAGTGGGTCGCCGGTCCAAGCGCCGGTTTGCCCTGAAAGACGGGTTCGAAAACTCGTCGTCGGCCGCCGGGCGGCAGCTGTTGCCCTGGGCCCAGTGGCGGCACCAGCTGGGCCTCGACTCGCTGCGGTTCTACCAGTTTCTCTACCCCGAGTCGGGCGCGTTTTACCAGTATGAGCCCGCGCCCGGCGGCCTGACCCAGCTGGCCCCTTTCGTCGTGGACTCGGGCCGGGTGCAGCCCCCGGTGGCCGTGTACCTGGATGGCGTGCCGGTGTACGTGCACGAGGTCAACCAGCACGAGCCCTACGCCCTGGTAGCCGAGCCGGGGTTCCACACGCTCAGCATCCGGACCGCCACCCGCCTTGTGACTATGCACGATGTGTATGTGCGCCATTTGCACAAGCTCACGCTCAGCATCGACCTCAACCAGCCCTGCGCCGAGCTGACCGTGGAAAAGCGCCGGCCGCTGCTGACACCGGAGGAAAAGCTGGCCCTGACCCGCTCCCTGCTGGTGATGGATGCTGCCTACAGCTACGGCAGCCTGCGCCAGGGCAACGTGCTGCGGCCCGTCAGCCGCAACTCCTACCATTCCGTGGACTCCTACAGCCTGAGCGGCCCGTTTCGGCCCGACTCGGTGCTACTGCGGCGCTCCGACGGGCTGCGGCGCAGCTTCCTGTTTGAGCCGCTCTACCACTATTACTTCGCGCCCGGTCTGGTAAAAATGACTAGCCTGGACCCCAATACGCACTCCCGACTGTTTAATTCCCTGCACAGCGCCGGCTTTCCCGGGGTCCTGCCCCTGGCCGATTTTGCCCTGACCGAAGCCGCCTTCAAGGCCCGCTACCTGCCCGCCAACACGACCTGGACACCCGCCCCGCGCCTGCCGCGCTACAATTTCCAAACCCCGCTGACAACGCCCGCCGCGCAGGGCCGCCTGGAAGTTCGCCTGCCCCCGCGCCCCGCCGACGCCGGACCCAGTTACCGGTTTCCCAACGTGGCCTATTTGCTGCTCACCCGGCCCGGCAATGCCACATTCTACCGCTTGCAGCCCAACCTGAGCCTGGTACACGCCCTGGCCGCGGGCCGCTACCGGGTGGCCGTGCTGCTCGAAGACAGCACCAGTCTGCTCCCCGCCGAGGACGTAACCATCAGGCCCGATGGCGTGACCTACTTCCAGCTGCGCCTCACCGA
The DNA here is from genome assembly GCF_022919135.1 of Hymenobacter cellulosivorans. Lineage (NCBI taxonomy): Bacteria > Pseudomonadati > Bacteroidota > Cytophagia > Cytophagales > Hymenobacteraceae > Hymenobacter > Hymenobacter cellulosivorans. Next base: position 4,297,228 of record NZ_CP095049.1, read on the forward strand.
CCGCCAGCCCGGCGCGGCCCTGCGGCGGCGTATCAGCCGCCTGCTGCCCGGTTTTGAGGTCAAAGACTGGAGCTTGGTAACATCCGAGGAGGAGCTCAAAAAGGCGAAGCGCACCATTGCCGTAACCCAGTACAGCCAGCCGCAGCCGGGCTGGCGCACGGTGCACGGGCAGGTCACGGACCGCAGCTCGGGGGAAGGGCTGCCCGGGGTAACGGTGCTGGTGAAGGGTACTACCCTTGGCGTCTCGACCGATGCCGACGGCACGTACGCCCTGCAAGTTCCGAATGAAAGCAGCATCCTGACCTTTAGCTCCGTTGGTTATATCACGGCTGAAAGACCTGCTACCTACAACGAAGTGAATGTGGGCCTGACGGGGGATACCAAGCAACTTTCGGAAGTGGTAGTGGTAGGCTACGGCACCGAAACGCAGCGTCGGAGCGTGAGCTACTCGGTAGCCACGATGTCGAATCAGTTGGCGGGCAAGGCGGCCGGGGTACATCCTGGACGAGCCGCGCCGGGCGACTCCCCGACCGTCACTATCCGGGGCATAGTGGCGCAACCGGCCGGAGCTCAGCCCCTGATTATTCTCGACGGTCTGCCTTTCAACGGCCGGCTGGAAGACGTGAGTCCTGATAATATTGCGGCTGTTAAGCTCTTGAAAGGCCCGGCGGCTACAGCCACTTACGGGGCCCAGGCCGCTAATGGCGTCCTCTTCATTACCACCAAAGCCAGCAGCGCCGGCAACGACCCCGCCGGCCGGGACACGCGCCTGGCCCTGCGCCGCAACTTCCGCGACTACGCCTGGTGGCGGCCTACGCTCGTCACCGACGCCCAGGGCCGGGCCAGCACCGAGGTACAGTTGCCCGACGACATAACCGGCTGGGACACCTTCGTGCTGGGCTCCGACAACCACGGCCGCGTGGGCTCGGCTACTCAGCTGCTGCGCTCCTTCAAGGCTCTGCTGGCCGGGCTGGCCGTGCCGCGCTTCCTCATCGAGGGCGACCAGACCCAGGTGCTGGGCAAAACCCTGAACTACGCGCCCGATTCCACCCAGGTCAGCACCGGCTTCTCGGTAGCCGGCGTGGCCCGCCCCCGTCGCAGCCACGTGGTAAGCAGCGCCATTCTGGATACGCTCAGCCTGACCGCGCCCACCGGCCAGGATTCCCTCCTGGTGAGCTACGACCTGCGCCAGGCCGGCGGCTACGCCGACGGGGAGCAACGCCCGATTCCGGTGCTGCGGGCCGGAACCCGGGAAAATATCGGCGCCTTCGCTATTCTCGCGGCCAACGACACGACCCTGACCCTGCCCTTCGACCCGAAGCTGGGCCCCGTGACGGTGCGCCTGGAAAGTGACGCGCTGCCGGTGCTCTTGTCCGAAATTCAGCACCTGCAGGCCTACGCCTATTTGTGCAACGAGCAGGCCGCCTCCAAGCTCAAGGCCCTGCTGCTGGAAAAGCAAATCCGGACGGTCCGCCAGGAGCCGTTTAAGGGCGAACGGAGCATCAACTTCCTGATTCGCAAGCTGCTCGACGGCCGCCACCAGCCCGAGAACCTGCTCTGGGGCACCTGGGCTAAGTCGGAGGTGAGTCCGTGGGCTACTACGCACGTGCTGGAAGCCTTGCTGGCCGCCGAACAGGCCGGCTACAAGGTGCGCCTGGAGCGCGACAAGCTCCAGCAGTACCTCTTACAGGAGCTGGACAACCACCTGACCGCCAAGCCCACGCCCGAGCTGCTGCGCCGCACGTGGTACTACCAGTCGGACGACGACCTGATCCGGCTGCTGCGGGTGCTGCACCAGCTGGGCACGACAACCGACTACCGCACCTACGTAACCCGCCTGGAACGCTCCTACAAAGGCCGTCAGCCCCTGGACCGCTACCTGGCTTTAACCCAATTGCGCCAGCAGCTGCAGCTGCCCTACCAGCTCGACTCGCTGCGGCGCTACCGCCTGCGCACCCAGCTCGGTGGGGTCTTTTATGCCGATACCCTGCACCAGAGCTCCTACTACCGCTACTTGCTGCGCACCAGCGTGGGCTCGACCTTGCTGGCCTACCGCCTGCTACGCGCCCAGGGCGGCCACGAGCCCGAGCTGACCCGCATCCGCCTCTACCTGCTCAACCTGCGCCGCACCGACCACTGGACCAGCACCTACGAGGCGGCCCAGATTCTGGAAACCATCGGGCCCGACCTGCTGGCCGCCGGCCAACCGGCTACTTTAGCGAAGGTGGAGCTCACCGGGGCCACCACTCAGCAACTCAGCACCTTCCCCCAGCAATTGACCCTGCCCGCCACTGCCGACCCACTCACGCTGCGCAAAACCGGCCTGCTGCCGGTGTACGCCACAGCCTACCAGACGCGCTGGAACCCGGCACCCGAGGCTACGGCCGCGCCCTTCACGGTGAAAACCGAGCTGGCGGGCCAGAGCGGGCAGCGCGTAAACCTGCGGGCCGGGCAGCCCGCCGAGCTGGTCGTGACGGTAAACGTGCAAGCCGAGGCCCGCTACGTGCTGCTGGAAGTACCCATTCCGGCCGGCTGCTCCTACGGCGACAACAAAGCCGGCAACTACTTCGAGGTGCACCGCGAGTATTTGCGCCACCAAACCGGCATTTTCATCGACCGGCTGCCCGTGGGAAAGCACACCTTCCGCATTGCCCTGCAGCCGCGCTACCGGGGCCGCTACACCCTCAATCCCGCCAAGGCCGAGCTCATGTACTTTCCCACCCGCTTCGGCCGCAGCGCCAGCAAGCAGGTGCGGGTCGAGTAAACATAGAACATAGCGCATAGCACGTACGGCGGCAAACCGGGCCCGGCAGTTTCGCCGGCTGGGTTTGCCGCCGTACTTTTACTTGTGTGTTGCCGCAGCCAACCACCTGGGCTGCGCTACGTTTTGTTGGTTTCCTTCTTTTCCGAATGCCCCAGTTGCTTATCGACGACCTGCGTATCGAGGTCGTCCGCAAGAATATTCGCAGCCTGCGCCTGACCGTATACGCCCCCGACGGGCGGGTGCGGGTAGCCGCCCCGCTGCGCACAGCCGATGCCGCCATTCACGCTTTCGTATCGGCCCGCCGTGCCTGGATTCGCAAGCATCAGGAGCAGTTTGCCGCCCGGGAACAGCCCGCCGAACTGGAATACGTATCGGGCGAAACCCACTTCTACCAGGGCCAGCCCTACGAATTGCGTGTGCACGAAACGGCGGCCGGGCCGCTGCGGGTAAAGCTGCTGGAAGACGGCTTTCTGGACTTATTTGCCCCGGCCGGCAGCACGCGGGAGCAGCGCGAAAAAGCCCTGCACAGCTGGTACCGGGCCCGCCTGAAAGAGCAGCTCCCCGCCCTGGCGGCCCGCTGGGAGCCGGTGGTGGGCAAGCAGGCGGCGGAGTGGGGCATCAAGCTGATGCGCACCCGCTGGGGCACCTGCAGCATCCGGGCCCGCCGCATCTGGCTCAATCTGGAACTCATTAAGCAGCCCCCGCACTGCCTCGATTACGTGGTAGTGCACGAGCTGGTGCATTTGCACGAGCGGTTGCACAACGCCCGCTTCTGGGGGTTGATGGACCAGTTTATGCCCGACTGGCAAGTGGCCAAGCAGGCCCTGCGCTCTGTCCACCTCAAACCCTGCGGCTAAGTACGCCCGTGCCGCATTTCCGGAAAAAAGTTACTTTTGGCCCGTTAACCACCTACGATTCGCACTTGTAATAGCCCGTTTCTTCCGCCGCAACCCGAGTAGCCCGCCCTTTGTGGCCGCGCTATATCCGTGTACTCCTTCGAAGAAAACCGTGCTGGTATTACAGAATCTTAGCTACAGCCATCCAAATCAGGATGTGCTCTTCGACGGCCTGCAGCTGGCCCTCGAACCCCACCACAAGAGTGCCCTAGTGGGCAACAACGGCGCCGGCAAGTCGACGCTGCTCCGCCTCCTGGCCGGCCTGCTGCCGCCCACGGCCGGGCGCATCAGCACCGATAGTGCGCCATATTACGTGCCCCAGCACTTCGGCCAGTACAACCATCTGACCCTGGCCCAGGCCCTGGGCGTGGCCGACAAGCTTACGGCCCTGCACCAGATTCTGGCCGGCGAGGCCACCGAGGCTGCTATGGCCGTGCTCGACGACGATTGGACGCTGGAGGAACGCTGCCACGAAGCCCTGGCTTATTGGCAGCTCGCGGCCTTGCCCCTGACTCAGCCCCTGGCCGAGCTCAGCGGCGGGCAGAAAACCAAGGTTTTCCTGGCGGGCCTGAACATTCACCGGCCCGAGCTGGTCTTGCTCGACGAGCCCAGCAACCACCTCGACACGGCCGGCCGCCAGCTGCTCTACGACTACATCCAAACGACTAGCAGCACCCTGCTGGTGGTAAGCCACGACCGGCAGCTGCTCAACCTGCTCGACTCGGTATACGAGCTCAGCCCGCGCGGCCTGACGCTCTACGGCGGCAACTACGACTTTTATGCCGAGCAGAAGCAGCTCGAAAACCAGGCCCTGGCCCAGGAAGTGCACAGCCGGGAAAAGCAGCTGCGCAAGGCCCGGGAAGTGGCGCGCCAGGCGCTGGAGCGCAAGCAGAAGCAGGATGCCCGGGGCCGCAAAAATCAGGACAAGGCCGGCCTGCCCGCCATTGTGCTCAACACCATGCGCAATAACGCCGAGAACAGCACGGCCCGGTTGCAGGGGCAGCACACCGAGAAAACCGGCCAGTTGGCCCAGGAACTCACCGACCTGCGCCGGGAGCTGCCCGCCGCAGATAAAATGAAGTTTGGCTTCGACAACTCGGCCTTGCACGCGGGCAAAGTGCTGGTGACGGCCGAAGCGGTCAACTTCACGTATCCTGTCGGCCCGCCGCTCTGGCCCCAGCCACTAAGCTTACAGATTCGGAGCGGGGAGCGAATTGCGCTGCGGGGCTCCAACGGCGCGGGCAAAACCACCCTGATCCGGCTACTGCTGGGCCCGGCCGCGCCCACCCAGGGCACGGTGCAGCGCGCCGCCTGCCGGGCTGTGTATATCGACCAGGATTACTCTCTACTGCCCGCCCAAGGCACACTCTACGAGCTGGCCCAGCACTTCAACCAAGCGGCCATGCCCGAGCATGAAGTCAAGATCCGGCTGGCCCGCTTCCTGTTTGGCAAGGACACCTGGGACCAGCCCGGCCAGAGCCTGAGCGGGGGTGAGAAAATGCGGCTGGCCTTGTGCGGCCTCACCCTGAGCCAGCAGGCTCCCGATTTGATTGTGCTCGACGAGCCCACCAATAACCTGGACTTACAGAACATTGCCATTCTCACCGCAGCCCTCAACGAATACGCCGGCACCCTGCTGGTCGTCTCGCACGACGCGGCGTTTCTGGCCGATATCGGCGTGGCCCGCACTATTGCTTTGTAGGGGGTTGGGGCCGGGCGGCCCGGTGCTTGACCTGGGCTACCTCGTCATCGAGCCGCCCCACGATGCTGACGGGCTGGGGCAGGTCTTCGCGAAAGGCGAAGCCGTGAAACTGCCCGTAAATGCGCTGGTTGACTTCCCGGGTCAGGGCCGAATCCAGCTGCAGGCCGCGGGCAGTGTGCTCGTAGAACAGCAGCGGGTTGTAGCTGGTCACGGGCTGCCCCGAGGGTTCCTCCCAGGTTTCGAAAAAGCTTCCGTAGCCGGCAAATTCCAGGGCGGGGTCCTGGTCAAGGTTGGCGGCCGGGGCCACAAACACCGGCACGTCGTGCTGGCCCGCCAGCTTGCCGCCCCGGATTCGGAAAACCCGGCCCCGGCTCATGCCCGGCCGGCCGTTCACTTCGACCAGCAGGTCGTGGCCGCCGGCTGGGTTGCGAAGCAGAATCGGGTAGAATTTCTCGTTGAGCTCGTAATCGGCGCTGGTATCCCGCACCAGCACCCGGCCATCCTTGAGCAGCGTGAGCGAGGAGAATAGGACAAAGTCCTCCAGCTCTTCGGCCTTCCGCAGCTGCAGGCACAAGCCATCCGGCAAGGACACCTCCCGCACCGCCGCGCCGGGGCCCGGCGGAATTTGGGGGTTGACCGGAGCCCGCCGGTCGGCGGGCTTCGGCACAGTTGGGGGCGCACTGAAGCTCTCATTCCGGCCGCCGGACTCGCAGTTGACCAGGCCAAGCACGATAGCGAGAACAACAAGGATTCGGGGCGGGAGCATAGGGGCCAACTAGGCCGCAAACATAGCAAAAGTTGCCCCGGCCCCACCCGCCTTGTCTGGCCTCGTGTACCGTGACTCCGGCTTTTTTCCTGCTGTCCGCCGGCCTGCTTGCGCTTACTGCCTTAAACCGCTGCCTCGCTCACCGGCAGAAACGCCGACCGGTCGCGCACGAAGGCGGCAATCCAGACCAGGCTCAGGATAACGGCCGCGGGCACGGCGGTGTGGGCGTGCGAGAGGTCGACGGCAATGGCCCCGGCGAAGTAGCTGGTGAGCAGCAGCAAGCCCAGCTTCATGGTTTTGGGGTAGATAAACAGGGCCGTAAATATGAGCTCCATCAAACCCAGCACGGGCATGTACTCCACCATGTGGGCTGCGGTGAGGCCTTGGCGCACTTCTTCGGCGCCGGTGAGCTTCATGATACCGCTGGCAATAATCATCAGGGCGGGTACGGCCGTAACCAGGCCAGTAAGCAGGGCTTTCTTGTTGAGTGGCATAGCAGTAAAGGGCAGCAGATGCCCGGTTGTCTCCGGCCGTCGATGGCCGGGGAAGTAGTGTAAAGATGGCGCCAGCCGGGTATAATCCGGATAGTGGTTTCCCAAAGGATACCGGTATCTTGGAAGCTACCTACCTGATTTCTAACGACCTTTCGCTCATGGTTTACCCTCCGCCCCACACCTCAGCCGCTACCTGCACCACGGCCATGCGCTCCGTGCGCGACGCCCTCGACTTACTTGGCGGCAAGTGGAAGCTGCCCATCATCCTGGGGTTGAGCGAGGGCCCCAAGCGCTTCAAACAATTGCAGCGCGACGTAACGGGCATCACGGCCAAAATGCTCAGCAAGGAACTCAAAGAACTGGAAATGAACGGCCTGCTCACCCGCCACGTCCAGGCCGACACGGTGCCCGTGGCCGTGACCTACACCCTGGCGCCCTACGGCACAACGCTCTACCCCGTCATCGGGGCCCTGCACAACTGGGGCCAGCTGCACCGCCACCGCATCATGCACACGGGAGAAGACGGGCACCCGGCTCCCAGCGTACCCGAAGCTGCGGCTGTACCCAACGTGGCGTAGTGCGTTGGCAAAACCGGTTTTCCAGGCTGGCCTTGCTGGGGGTAAACTCCGCTGCACATTGAAATAATCCGGGACGCATACCGTATAAAAAGAATATCAGCAGCTAGGAAAGAGGATTATAGCCGGAGAGCAGCAAGTAAAGTAGCGTAACCTTGCTTACTTTTGTGGTTTCCATTGGTTCTTCTCCTGCATTCCTCCGGCTTCGGCCTTTCTCTGCCTGCCTATGAAGTTTTTGCTGACGCTGGTACTGACCGTAGGCTGGCTGAAGCTGTTGGCGCAGGAGGCTCCGGAATCCCGGCAGACGTATACCGACGGGAAAGGCCGCTTCCAGCTCAGCTACCCCACGGCCTGGCAGCGGCAGCGCAGCGAGGACCGACGTCAGGTGGCCTTTTACGCCGGCAGTGCCCGGCAGCACCCCATCGTAACGCTCACCATACGCCCCGACGGGCCGCCCGCCGCCCTACTGGGCCGTCAGGATTCGGTGTGGAGCCGCATTCAGCACCTTTCCCGGGCCCAGGTGCTGCGCCTCGAACAGCACGAGGCCACCGACTACGCCGAGGTCCGCTACCACTACACCTTCGCGCCCGACCAGAGCTCGGCCGACCGGACCCGGGTGCTGGGCCGCCGGCTCTGGCACAACGGAACCGAGTTTGACCTGGAGTACCGGGCCGCCGACCAGGACAACCGGTACTTGACCGAGGCCGAGGAGCTGGTTGAGTCCTTCGACTTTACCCAAGCCGCCCCGGCCGCGGCTTCCCCTACCGGGCAGTGCGACGACAAGATGTACGGCATTGCGGCCCTGCGCATTCGCGGCGACCTGTGGGAAGATGACTGCCGCACGATTCACGAGTTTAGATCCAACGACCTGAGCGCGCCGCCCAGAATTCACCGCAACGTGCTGCCCTTTCAGTCCTATGCCCTGGCTAAGGGCTTCGACAACTGCCTCTACTCGGTAACCAAGGCCCCCACCGACGCGCCCGAGTACGTGTACCGCTACAACCCGGCCACCCGCCAGGGCCAGTACACCACCTGGCAGCTGCCGGCCCAGGGCCCCGAAACCGTCTGGATATCCGGAGCCACCGACGAACAGGGCAACCTCTACTTCAGCACCGCCGACGCGGGCAAGCTCGTTAAGATTGACCCGAGCACCGGCACGATAACGGTCGTGTGGGAATCGGACCCGCTGCGCAAGGCCGCGTATTATCCCCAAATCGGGTTTGCCGGCGCGGGCTCCCACGGCAACTTCTGCCTCGATGATACGGGCAACATCCTGCTGGTATACAGCACCGACGGCAGCCTGCTGCGCGTGGATGGAAAGACCTTGCAGCCCGCCGCCGAGCCCATTGCCCTGCAGGGCCTGCCCAAGCGTGGCGGCTACAGTGACCTGCTGCTCCAACAAGACGAGCAGGGCAACCGCCGCCTCTACCTGGCCGGCCCCAAAGCCCTGTACCAGGTGGATCAGGAACGCCGGCAGGTGCGTTTGGTACGGCGCGGTACCTATACCGACCTGGCCGGCTGCAACCTGTTTAAGGCCAGTGCAGCACCCAGCACTGCCGCAGCCCCGGCCCCGTCCGCCCCGGCACTGGCCATCTGGCGGGGGCGGGTGCTCAATGGCATTACCTTTCAGCCCCTGGCCCAGGCCCAGGTGCGGCTGGGCCGGCCCGATGGGGGTGAAATCAAGGTACCGCTCACGCCCCAGGGCACGTTTGCCATTACCGCCGAGCCCGGCCTGACGTACTCGGCCCACATTCAGCTGCCCGGCTACCTGGCCCTCGACAGCACCTACACGCCCCCGGCCGGACCCTACGTGCAGGACGTGCTGCTGTATCCGCTGGCCGTGGGCTCGACCTTGCCGCTCGACAACGTGCAGTTCACCCAGGGCCAGGCCGTGCTGCTGCCCTCGTCCTTCCCCGCTCTCGACCAGCTGGTGACGCTCATGGGCAAGAACCCGACGATGACCATCGAGCTGCGGGGCCACACCGACAACCAGGGCGACCCGCAGAAAAACGTGGTGCTCAGCCAGGAACGCGTGGCCGCCGTCAAGACCTATCTGGTAGAGCACGGTGTCGGGTCCCCGCGTATCACGGGTATCGGGCTGGGTGGGGCTCAACCCCGGGCCAGCAACGCCCGCGAAGCCACCCGCCAGCTCAACCGCCGCGTGGAAGTCCGGGTGACGGGCCTGCGCTAAATAGGAAAGCCCCTGGCCGAGGTAGCTAGGGCCGGTTTCGGTAGATTTACCACTAGGAGCAAGGACTTGCACTGGTCGTAAAAGCCGGGCTAAACCCGGCCAACGGCGGCGGTTTTTCGTTGGAGGTAGTTCACCTCACCGCTTTGTTTATGCTGCCCTTCCTGCTGCGCTTGGTCGTCTGGTTACCCTTCATTGCTGCCCCTGCGCCGGACCAAGGTCTGCCGAGCTGGGCCGGAACCTACACCTACGAGGAAAAGCCGGTGAAAGCCCTGGCCGATTACAGCATGGCCATGAGCTGGAACCTGACGCTGCGGCCCCAGGCTGGCAGCCTCGGCGGCAACCTGGAAGTAAAAGGCCAGCAGACGTTTATGAAGCTGCAGGTGCGGGTAAGCGGCACACCCCAGGATGCCCAGGTGATTTTCGTGCGCGGCCTGGAGGGCACCGGCTATGAGCAACTCAAGCCCGGCGCCGTGCTTTTCCGCCTGCACAAAGACCCCAAAGGCAAGCTGCTGACGTACTGGGGCAAGCTCCAGCCCCGCCTGACCGAAACCTACAAGGACGGGCAGCCGTGCTTCGCGCGTACTGCGGCAGTGCGCCCGTAGCGCGGAGTGTCGGACTACTTACTTTACCTGCATGGCCTGCTCCAGCTCGGCGAAGGGAATAACGGTCTTCACCCCATAATCAGCGACGGGCCAGGACTGCACCACGGTTTCGACGGGCAGCTTCAGGGCCTGCAAGGCCTGGTAAAGGCCCGCCTGCCGGGCGCTGGCCTTGCGCGGGCCGCCCTCCCGCTTGATCCAGACCAGGTCGTCTTCGAATAAGAGCTTCTCGCTGGGAAAGTAGTAGATCAGGTAGTCGTTGGTGTGGGCCGACTGCTGGCCGATGCAGTGAATCTGCATCGTAAACTGGCCGTCGGTAATAGTTTTACTGGTCGTGACTTCCTCGAAAGCCAGGGGCCGGGGGCGGCGCTGCAGGCTGTCGGGCTGCAGGGTGTGCGGGGCCCCGGCTAGGTAGCGGGCGTAATCGGCCGTGCCGGGTCCGCCGAGGATAGTAGCGCCCTGGGCCACAAAGGCCCGCAACCCGCCTAGGTAATGCGGGTGGTAGTGCCCAAACACGAAGTACTTGATGGGCTTGCTGGGAGCAATTTTGCGGGCCTGCTGGATGATATACTCTCCATTTTCGCTGCTCAACGGCGCTTCGGCCACCACCAGAAAGTCCCGAAACTCCACGATGAGCACTCTGTCATCCGTGTGGGCAAGGTTGAGCAGGTGCAGATTGGGCCGGAAGTGCTCCAGGGTGCTCATAGGCAGCGGGGGCTTCACGGCGGCCACCTGATACCCGGCGGGCCGCTCTAGCAACCCTGGGGCCGCTGCTACGGCAGTCACATTGCGTACCGTTACCGTGTCCAGCACCTTGCCGTTGATTTTGGCCACAGCTACCGTGCGGGCAAAGCGCAGTGGTCTGCTCGGGGTATAGTCCTGGTAGGTAAAGGTGGTGAGCACGTCGCCAAATAGCTCGTCGTGGCTGAGTACCTGCACGCGCTCCACCAGCTGGTCGGCCTTACGGATCAGGACCGTAACCTGGGCGCCCGGTAGAGTTGTGCGGTAGGCTGCTAGGCCGGCGGGGGCCGTAGCTTCGGCGTGGGCGTGGTGCTCGCGCAAATAACCCAGCAGCAGCACCGGTGAGTAGCGGGCCGAGCTTACCAGCTGGGCGGCCAGCCGCTCGGGCGTGGCGGGGGCCACATCCTTTTCCCCGTAGTCCTGAAACAGCACTTCCCCGGCTCCCACCTGGGTCCGGGAGTAGTACGTTTTGGTGCCTTGGGTCAGGGTATCCTGGCGCAGGAAGCGTTGGCCACTCAGCCAGGCCGTACCCTTCTTGTCGTACGTCGTGGCTTGCCAGGGGTACTGCTTGTGCTCTAGCTCGTTGGTCGTTTCGCGGTAGGAAAACGCGGCGTACTTGTCCTTGAGGCCGGCGCCCTGTTGCTGCCAGCACTTTTCCAGGTAGTCGGTGGGCTTGGCCGCCAGCCCGGGCGAAGGTAGCAGCAGCAGACTGACGCGCAGGAGCACAGGAAACTTCATATCAGGAAGGTAGCCGTGGGGTAAGGAGCCGACTACAGCCGGGCCGCCGTAAGTTGCAGAAAAAGACCAAACGGCGCACTATTCCTTCGTTCCGGCCGGAGCGGCCAGGGCCCAACAGCCATTCAGGCCGCCGGCGAACTACTGCGCCGACGGCCTGAAGATCTTTCTCACGAGCTAGGCAGAAGGCGGCAACCGCCCTAGCTGGCCTCAGCCTAGATACCGCTGTTGACGCAGGTATTGCCCCCCACGGTAGCGCCAGCGCCATTCGAAGCCGTGACGGCCGACTTCACGTTCGAAGCCGCCAGTACCGACAGGGTATAGGGCGGAGTGAAGGCCGTTTTGCCGTTGCCGGCAGTGTTGCCCGTCACGTTGGTAAAGACGTTGCCGGTGACCTGCACGGCCGTGGCATTATTAGCCATCAGGTCGATGGGGCGGTTCATGTTCTCGAACACGTTGTTCTGCACCAGCAGGTTGGCCTCGAAGCCGGCCATTACCCCCGAGGTGCTCACCGAGCTGCCAAACAGGTTATTCACTACGTGAACTTTGCCAAACCGCACGCGGGGCATACGGGCCACGCAGCCCTGGGCCCACCAGCAGCGGGCGAAGGTGATGCTCAGCTTGCCCCGGTCGCCGGTGGAGGTATCAGAGGAGCCAATCAGGTTGGAGAAGCGGTGGTCATCGGAGCCGCCGGGACCATCCGGGCGGGGGGATTTCAGATAGGCAAACTTGGTCCAGGAGACGGTGATGAAGTCGGCTGTGTTTTTGAAGTCGAGGTTGCCGTCCACCCCGTCGCGGAACTCGCAGTGGTCAATCCAGACGCGGGTGCAGGCGTCGACGGTGGCATTGTCCCAGCCGTCGACGTCATAAGCCCCGGGCCCTTCAAAGACCAGGTTGCGAATCACGATGTTGGAGCAGCGCTTTACGTAGATGATGCCCGACCCGTCCTTGGTCTGGTCGGCCGATACGAGCCGGGCCCCGGCCGAGCCGAAGAGGGTTTTGTTGGTCTGGTCCTGGAAGGAGATCCGTCCGCCCGAGGGAATGGTAATCGTACCGTTGACCTGCACCACCTTCACGGCCGAGTTGGTAATGGCGGCTTTGAGCTGGTCGTAGGTCGTCACGATGGTGGGCGTGGCGGTACCGCCGCCGTTGGTGCCGCCGTTTTGGGCCGCCCAGCCTTTGGCCGTGCAGGTGGCTTCTACATCGGCTGAGGAGGAGACTGGGGCAGCAGCGGGAGCAGCCGGAGTGGGGCTGCTCGTGTCGCAGCCGGCCAGCAGCCCGGAAAAGGATAAAAGCGCGGACGCGAGGAACGTGTTGGTTTTCATGGGGAATTTTGGTGGTTGGTGGAAGCCCGCCACGGTCATGGCGGGTACTCAGGGCGAGGCAATAGGCATTTCACACGGATTGACCTTGGCTAGAAATTCCCTCGGGCTGTCCGGCCGGAACGCAGCGCCGCGGTATCCTACTCAAATCCAACTACATGTAAAATATTCCATCAACGTACGCCTTTACAACCACACTAAATCCGCGAATACCACTATAAATCAATGCAAACGTTGCCGGGAACGTTGTCAGAGAATACGTAGCAAGTATCAAGCAGATTACTCTCCGGCACCAGGGCAGGAAAGTCAACTTCAAACGGGGGGCTAGCTTGCCAGGTAGAGGCTGCCCGATACGCAAACCGCCGCGCCCTTCCCGGAGGAAAAGCGCGGCGGTACCGACAACAAGGATTAAAGAAGGGCGCGTACCTGAGTTGTAAGGACTAGCTGACAACTTCTCTTCCTACTTGAAATACTCAGCCGTATAATACATCTGGTAAGGCGTCGGCACCAGCCTATTGAAACGCTGCACGAAGGTGTCAAAGAACCTGACCTTCTTCTTGTAGATATCCGTCACCCGCATGAACTCACCTTTATATAGCACGACACGGTAGCTGATGTCATGCAAATTGCTGATGCGGGCAGGTTCGTACTTATCCCGAATGGAGGACAGATAGATTTGGTCGAAGGGTGCCAAAAGCCAATTTCGTTCAGTTGGGGTCAGCCTTCTTGTGTACAATGTATCTGTTGCTCCCATTGAAAGGTCTTTTACAACCAATGAGTCAGCCGTAATGGTGTAGTGCTGCTCCGTTCCCAGATAGGCAAACACATCGATGCGTAAGAGGGTGACCTTTTGTGGCTTCTTATATCCTTTATGCTGGCCTTTAACCAAGCCGGGCAAACTCAGCAGCAGGATAAGCAGCAGCGACTTCACTACTTCCCCATACTCTTGTCCCGCGCGGCTTTAAACTCTGAACCGGCTTTCCACTGCGGGAACGTAGCCTCGGCGGCCAGGCGCTGCCCCACGCGCCAATACAGCTCGGCGTCCTGGGCAATGCCCGAGAGGTCCCAGCTGGGGTCCATCTGGTCGGCGGGCTTGTGGTACATGTTGGTGGTGTAGTTCTGGCGCTGCTTGGCAATGGCTTCCTTGCCGCCGCTGCGACTCTCGAAACCGCCGCTGGCGTAGAGCGAGGGCACACCCACGTGGGCAAAGTTGAAGTGGTCGGAGCGGTAGAACATGCCGGTTTCGGGCGTCTGGTCGGGCAGCACGTAGCGGTCCTGCTCCTTGGCCGCGGCGCGGGCGTAGTCCTCCAGCTCCGACTGCCCGTAGCCGATAACGGTGAGGTCCTTCATCGGGCCGTAGGGCCAGAGCATGTCCATGTTCAGGTCGGCCACGGTTTTGTTCAGCGGGTAAGGCGGGTGCTGGGCGTAGTAGGCCGAGCCGAGCAGGCCCTGCTCCTCCCCGGTCACGGCCAGAAACACGATGCTGCGCTGGGGCTTGGTGGGAGCCTGCTGAAACGCCTGGGCAATGCTGAGCAAGGCGGCCAGACCAGTACCGTCGTCCACGGCTCCGTTGTAGATAGAGTCGCCGGCAATAGCTTTGCCAACTCCAAAATGGTCCCAGTGAGCCGAATAGATGATGTACTCTGAGGCCCGGGTAGTGCCGGGCAGCACGGCCAGCACGTTCTTGCTGGTCTGGCGGCGCAGCTTGTTCTGAATGCTACCCGAAAGGGTCAGGCCACCCAAAGCCCGGGGCTTGAAGCCTTTCTTATTGGCAGCGGCATAGAGCTGGTCGTAGTCCTGGCCGGCCGCCGCAAACAGCTTTTTGGCCGCGTCCATCGTGAGCCAGCCTTCCAGGGCGCATTTGTCGGCCCCTTTGTTCGGGGTCTGGGCGCGTAGCTTGGGGCTGGTGGCCCCGCTGAGCACCACGCTCCAGGGGTAGGCCGCGGGCTTGGTATCGTGGACGATGAGCACCCCGGCGGCTCCGTGGCGGGCGGCCTCCTCGTATTTATAGGTCCAGCGGCCGTAGTAGGTCATGGCTTTGCCCTTAAACATCGTGGTGTCGTTGCCCGCGTTGCCGGGGTCATTCACCAGAATGACGACCGTCTTGCCTTTCACGTCAAGGCCGGCGTAATCGTCCCAGCCGTACTCGGGGGCCGTCACGCCGTAGCCGGCAAACACCAGCGGGGAGTTCGTGACGGTTACTTTTTCCTTCTCCTGCTGAGTAAAGGCCACAAAGTCGGTCTTATACTGGAAGCTCAGACTTTGGCCCTTGCCCTTGATTTGCAGAGTGCTGGAAGGCGTGCCGGTAACCTCCACCATGGGCACGGCCTGGAAGTAGCTGCCATCGGGCCCGGGCTGCAGCCCGAGCTTCTTGAACTCCTGGGCCAGGTAGGCCGTGATGCGCTCCTCCCCGACCGTAAACGGCTTGCGGCCCTGCATCTCGTCGGAGGATACGGCCTGCAGGTACTGGCCAATGGTAGCGGCCGAAATGGCGGGTGCGGCCGTACCAGATGTAGCGGCCGCCTCGGCGGGGAGCTGAGAGCCGGCCGTAGACGAAGGCAGCATGGACGTGGCGGCTGGGCGAGTCTGGCAGTTGGTCAGGGCCAAGGCCAGGAGGCTGGCAGGCAGCAGCTGACGCCAGGAAAGGAAAGCGGAAACAGACATAGAAGAGCAGCTAGGATACACAAGGGGCCACCGCACCGCCGCGGCCGGCGAGCAACTTACGACATCGGGCCCACATTGGAAACCCGGAAAGCAGCTCCGGGTTCAGCCCGAAACCCACCCGAAGCACCCAAGGTGCGCCCCGAAGGCCGCCCCGAAGAACCCGTCCGGCTGCTCCCTCCCTTAGCCCGCAGCCGGGAGCAAGCAACTACACCTCGTCGCACTCCGAGGCGATGCGCACGAAAAGCTGGTCGAATAGCCGGTGCTGCCGGGCACTAACTTCCACGCGGGGCACCGATTGATTCGCGCAGTTCGACCAGCCGAAAGTCAGCAGGTCAATCTTGGCATACGTAAGCCAGTCGGCGGCAGCGGCGTGGGCCAGGTAGGTGGCCTTGAGTGCCTCCGGGTCCGCATTGTTCCGGAGTTTCTGCTCCACCAGCTCTTGCCAGTCGTGGCGGATCAGGCTGTCGTTGTGGGCCGCCAGACCGCGCACAAACTGGTGGCAAGCCGCCGGATACGGGGCCCCCAGCAGCAGCTCCGGCTCGGTAAAGCCCTGGATGTAGAGGCGGGTTTTGCGGTAATCGGCCTCCAACTCGCGCAGGCGGGCCTGTTTGAGTTGCTGCCACACCGGCTGCGGCACTACTTCTAGCGCTAGGTAGTGCCGGCGCCGCTTGGCGTAGTTGGCCTCCAGCGAATCCAGGCGCAGGTTTCCCAGGCTAGCGGGCCTAAAGACGGTTGAATAGTAAGTTAGCAGCGCCTCGTTGTTGAGCACGTCCCAGGTGCCCCGGAGCTGGGCCGGCGTGTAGCGGCGTGGGTCATACTGCCCCGTATACCGGCAAACGTCGGACTCCCAAACGTAGGTTGCCAGCGTATCGAGGGCCGGGGCTGGTACCGGGGCAGCAGGCTCAGGCGTTGGTTGCGCCGCAGTGGGGGCCGTCGGGTTCGGGGCAGAAGTGTGCTCCGCGGGTTGGGAACAGGAAGCCGTCAGTAGGGCTGACAGGCAGCTTGTAAGTACGAAAGAGGGAAAACGAGGCAAAGCGGCGCAGGCAGGAACCGGTGACAGAATATAACTTCTGCCAAATATAGAGAGCCAACTCCGTTTCGCCGGCCGGCGCAGGTACCCGCTTTGCCTCGTTTTGGGGGTTAGAAGCGGCTCCGGCTGCCGTTGGCTTTGCGCGTGAGCTGGGGCAGGCGAAATACCTTCTTGCTCCGGTGGCGCTTGGCCCCGCGGTAGAGTTTATAGTTGGGCCGGTGCACGTACATCCGGCCCCGGGCCTTGGCCCGGGCATAGGCGCTGGGTCGGGCGGCCTCGGCTTGCCCAGTCAGCAGAAACAACACAACGCCAATCAGCAGCAGCACTTTATTCATCACAGAAAAGGTTGGTGTAAGAGGTAAACTGCATTTGCCGGCAAAATATTGTTTAGCCGTACTCGGTCCCGCGCTTTTGGCCGGTTCCTGGCTCCGAGGGGCCTACTGGTCTCTTGAAGTTGGCTGCTGCATTTGTTGCCTTGTATATTTATCTTTTATTGCGCCTTTCTCCTTCCGCTCCCGCCGCTCTATGTCTGCCCTTTCTGCTCCTCCCGATTCCCTTGCCGCCGAACTAGAACAGGAACGGGCCCGCCGCCAGCGGGCCGAAGCCCGCGTGGCCGAGCTGGAACGGCAGCTGGCCGACAGCCAAGCCACGGCCCACCGCTCCCGCACCCAGCTGGCGGCCGTGGTGCAAAACATGCGCCTGGGCTTTATGCTGGTCGACGACAGCGGGCGGGTGGAGCTGGTCAACCAGCGCTACTGCGAGCTGTTTGGCCTGAGCGAAGTGCCCGGCGAGCTGCACCAGACCACCGGCATGGCCGTGGCGGCCCGCATTTGCCACAACTTCAAAGACCCTGCTTACTACCTGGCCCAGGCCGGCGCCATTCGGCAGCGGGGCGAGTCGGTGCTGAACGAGGAACTAGAGCTGGCCGACGGCCGGGTGCTGGAGCGCGACTATCTGGTGCTCGACAACGTGATGGCCGGGCGCCTGGTGTGCTACCGCGACGTGACCGAGCGTTACCAGCGCGAGGCCCAGCTGCGCACCGTCTCGCTGATTGCCGAGCAGAACCCGAACCCGGTAGTGCGCCTCACGGCCACCGGGGAGCTGATTTACGCCAACCCAGCGGCAGTCGGGCTGGTAGCGGCCCTCGATACGGAGCCCGAGCTGCGCCCCCAATTGCTGAGCCTGGTCACGACGGCCCTGGCCACGGCCGGCACCCAGCGCCAGGAAATAGCTGTGGGCGCCCAGCATTACCTGTTGCAGGTAGCCCCCGTGCCCCGGGAGCAGTACGCCACCCTCTACCTGGTCGATATTACGGCTCGCCGCCAGGCCGAGCAGCAGCTGGCCGAGCAGCGGGAGTTCTACGAAGCCATTCTCAAGGAGCTGCCGGTGGGTGTTTCCGTGTTTGATGCCCAGCACCGCTACCTGTTTGCCAACCCCAACGTGACCCAGAACGAGGAGCTGCGCCAGTGGCTGATCGGTAAGGACAACTACGAGGTAACCGCGTACCGGCAGCGCCCCCGGGCTCTGGCCGAAGAGCGGCAGCGCCAGTTTGAGCTGGCCCTGACCAGCCACCGCGACGTGCACTGGGAAGAAACGGTGGAAGACCAAAATGGCACGAGCTACGTGCTGCGCCGGTTTCACCCGGTGTTCAATCCCGACGGCAGCCTACGCATGATGGTAGCCTACGGGCTGGATGTGACCGAGCGGCGCCAGGCCGAGCAGCAGCTGGCCCGGCAGCGCGAATTCTACGAAACCATCCTCAATGAGCTGCCCGCCGACATCGGCGTCTTTGACACCCAGCACCGCTACCTCTACGTCAATCCGGTGGGCATCAAGAATCCGGAGGTGCGGGCCTGGATTATCGGCAAGGACCACTTCGAATACTGCGCCTACCGGCAGCGCCCCATCGAGCTGGCCCTGCAGCGCAAGCAGATGTTTGACCAGGTCATTGACGAGCGGCGCCACGTCACGCAGGAAGAAACGATTCAGACGCCCCAGGGGCCGCGCCACATGCTGCGCCTGATGCAGCCCGTGTTCGGACCCGACGGAGCCGTGCGCCTGATTGTAGCCTACGGCCTCGATATTACGGAGCGCCACCAGGCCGAGGTGCGCCTACAGGAGCAGCAGGAATTTATCCGCCAAGTCGTGGATACCTCGCCCAACCTGCTTTACGTGACCAATGAGCAGGGCCAGGCTGTATTCAGCAACGTCAGCTTTGCCGATATCCTGACTCGCAGCAACCACCGTCAGGTGCGCGAAGCCGATGATACGCCCGAAGCCCAGGAGCTGCGCCAGCTCACCGAGTGGAACCGGGTGGTACTGGCTACCGGCGACGAAATTTCGGGGGAACTGCCCTTTACCCTGGCCAATGGCCAGGTGCTGCAGCTGCAGGTGGTGAAGCGCCCCTTGCGGCGCCCCCACGGCGAGATGGAAGTCCTGACCGTGTGCACCGATATTACGGAGCTGAAGCGGGCCAAGCGCGAGGCGGAAGCGGCGGCCACGGCCCGGGAAAACTTCCTGGCCAACATGAGCCACGAGATTCGCACGCCCATGAACGGAGTGCTGGGCATGGCCGGCCTGCTCACCCGCACGCCCCTGACCGAGCAGCAGCTCGAATACGTGAACATTATCCGTAACTCGGGCACTCACCTGCTGGGCCTGCTCAACGACATTCTGGACGTGGCCAAAATCACGTCAGGCAAGCTGGAGCTGGAGCGGATTCCCTTCAACCTGAACCAGACCCTGCAGGCCGTAGGCCAGACCATCAGCTTCCAGGCGGCCAGCAAGGGCCTGAGCTTCAGCATCGAGGCCGTGGCCACGGCAGCCGAGCCAGTGGTACTCAGCGACCCGCAGCGCCTAAGCCAGGTCCTGCTCAACCTGCTCAGCAACAGCCTCAAATTTACCGAGCACGGCGGCATCACGCTCACTGGCAAGGTGCTCACCGACTCGGCCCAGGACCTGACCGTGAGCTTTTTGGTAACCGACACCGGCCTGGGCGTGGCCCTCGACAAGCAGGAAAGCATCTTCTCGACCTTTACCCAGGCCTACGCCGACACCAGCCGCCGCTTTGGCGGCTCGGGCCTGGGCCTGAGCATCAGCAGCAGCCTGGTCGAGCAGCTCGGCGGCCACCTGCTCATGTGCAGTGAGCCGGGCCAGGGCACGTCCTTTGGCTTCACACTGACCTTTGCCAAGGCCGGGGCCGAGGAAATCCGGGCGCTGCAGCAGGCCACCGTTGAGGAGGATCTGGCGGCGGCCGTGGAAAGCGTGCGGGGCCTACGGGTGCTGCTGGTGGAAGACCACGACGTGAACCGGCAGCTGGCCCAGCTGGTGCTGGAAAGCTACGAGGCGGTGGTGGAAACGGCTGCCGACGGCGCCTCGGCCCTGGCTTTGTTTGAGCGCAACGTGTACGACGTGATTCTGATGGACATCCAGATGCCGGGCATGAACGGCCTGGAGGCCACGGCCCGCATCCGCCAACACCCCGACGTAGCCCGGGCCCAGACGCCCATTATTGCCCTGACGGCCAACGCCTTCCTGGCCGATAACGAAAAGTACCTGGCTGCGGGCATGAACGACTGCCTGGCCAAGCCCTTCGATGCGGCCGAGCTGGTGCGCAAGATTCTGGCCCTGCACCGCGCCGATGCCCGGCCCGCCCACCCGCTGTTTGCCCTGACCGACCTGGAGCGCACGGCCCGCGGCAACGCGGCCTTTGTGCAACGCATCCTGGAGTCGTTTCTGACGCATACGCCGGCCGTCGTCAGCCAGCTACAGGATGCCGCCGCTGCCGCCGACTGGCCCCGGGCCAGTGCCCTGGCGCACCGCATCAAGCCTTCCCTAAAGCTGCTCATGGCCCAGGAGCTGCTGCCCGGCATTGCCACGCTCGAAGACCCGGCCGTGGCCCCCGATGCCCGGGAAGCGGCGGCTCAGCAGCTGCTGCAGCTGTTGCCCCAGCTCTTATGGCAGCTTCAGCACTACGTGAGCAACCCGCCCCTAAACCCGGCGTAAGGGCACAGCGCCAAAGCTCAGAAACAGCAGCGGCCCGCTCCCGAAATCTTGGGAGCGGGCCGCTGCTGGTTTATTCAGAACATTATACCAAAGGCCGCATCGACGTGCGGTTGGCCTGCTTAGGGTCGGCCAGCACCACGGCTCGCACCCGCTCTACGGCCTGCAGAAACCGCTCGTAGTCGAAGGGCTTGACCAGGTAATCGGCCACGCGCAGCTCGAAGGCATCCCAGGCGAAGGTTTCGTGGGCCGTGGTGAGAACTACCTGCGGGGGTTCGGGCAGCAGGCGCAGCATATCCAGGCCGCTGAGGTCGGGCATTTCCACGTCCAGAAACAGGACGTCGACGCGGCGGCCGGTGCTGAAGAAACTGAGGCCCTCCACGCTGCCCGATAGAGAAGCTTCCAGCTGCAGCTGCCCGCTCATAGCTACATAGTGTTCCAGAGTAAAGCGGTTGATTTCTTCATCATCCAGGATGGCACAAGTCAATAGGCGGGGTTCGGCAGGACAGGAAGCAGACATAACGCGGAATAAAAGCGGGATACTTCGGCCTAGGCAGGACAACGAAGTAATTTGTTTCCTCTAAATCTATTTAAAGATAACCAGGATACAAAGGTAAAGGAATAATGAAAATTTTCCACCGGAGCTCTCCTTGTATACCCAGCAGCGGCCTGTTGCCATCCTAAACTCCTATTTTACTGGCAACGTCCTACCGCATAACCGTTTAGTAACCTGAACAGCAACTCGAAAGCCTGAAACCGTAAAAGCATCTTTTCCATTACCCCTTCCGGGCCCGAACCGTATAGCTACTAACACCAACCGCGTAAGCTGATGGAATCTCCTTATTTTAAACCCATCCCTGCCGACTTACCCGAAACGGAAGCTGCTGCCCGCCTCAAGCGCCAGCGTCACGCCGAATGGGGTATTGCGGTGGCCTCCATGGGAGGAGCCGGCCCCAAGCCAGAACTGCTGCACGAGCTGCAGCGCTATATCGACGGGGAGCTGACAATCGAGCAGATTGCCCAGCTGCCCTACTCCCCGGAAGTGCAGAAGTCCCCGGCCATTCAGGCCATCCTCACCCGCGAGCGACTAAGCAGCGCGGCATAAGAACTCCAGCAAAAAGC
Organism: Hymenobacter cellulosivorans; assembly: GCF_022919135.1. NCBI lineage: Bacteria > Pseudomonadati > Bacteroidota > Cytophagia > Cytophagales > Hymenobacteraceae > Hymenobacter > Hymenobacter cellulosivorans. The sequence continues at coordinate 4,318,831 of NZ_CP095049.1, forward strand.
CCGGCCATCTGGTCGGGCTTTTTTGTTTGTAGCAGGATGCAGAATCTATACAGGCTTCAGGCCTGCTGGGCCTGCAGCAGCTGGAAGGCCTCCTCATTGCCCTGCTGCACAGCCAAATCCAGGGCCGTCAGGCCGCGCACGTCGCGGATGCTGGTATCGGCGCCGGCCTCAAGCACGAGCTTGACGAGCTGGTTGCGGCCAAACAAGGTGGCAAACATCAGGGCCGTGCCGCCGTTGCCGTTCTGCAAATCCAGGTTGGCACCGTGCTCTAGCAGCAGGCGGGCAATGTCGGGGTAGCCCTTAAAGCAGACGCCCATCAGGGCTGTGTTGCCGCTCACGTCCTGCACATTGGGGTCGGCGCCGGCTTCGAGCAGCACGCGGGTGGCTTCGAGGTGCTCGTCGTAGGCGGCCACAATCAGCGCGGTAAAGCCTTTGCCGTTCTGGGTGTTGACGTCGACCTGGGTGAGCAGCTGCTGCAGCTGGGCAACGTCGCCGCGGCGGGCCGCATCAAACAGCAGGTCTTCGGGGCGGGAAGAGGAAAATTCCATTGGAGTATAAGCGTTACGAATGAGTTGCTGGAGCATACGACCAAAAACCGGCCGGGGATTAGCCCCCGGGCCGCTTAGCGCACAAACGTGCCCAGGTCGCGGCCCTGGATAGCGGCGGCCATCAGGGCCGGAAACTGGTCGGGCGTGCAGGCAAAGGAAGGAACCCCGAGGGCGGCCAGTTGTTCGGCCATACGCCGGTCGAAGCCGGGGGAGCCTTCGTCGCTGAGGGCCAGCAGAGCCACCAGCGTGACGCCCGCAGCCTTGAGGGCGGCGGCTCGCCGGAGCATTTCGGCCTCGTTGCCGCCTTCGTACAAGTCGCTGATGAGCACCATAATCGTATCGGCGGGCCGGGTAATGAGCTGCTGGCAATACGTCAGGGCGCGGTTGATGTCGGTGCCGCCGCCGAGCTGAATACCAAAGAGCAAATCCACCGGATCCTGCAACTCCTGGGTGAGGTCGGCTACGCTGGTATCGAAGACCACCATGTGGGTTTTGACGGCCTTGAGCGAGGCCAGCACTGCCCCGAACACCCCGGCATACACCACCGAGGCGGCCATAGACCCACTCTGGTCTACGCAGAGCACGATTTCCTTCAGGGCCTGCCCGCGCCGGCCGAAACCCACCAGCTTCTCGGGAATCACGGTTTTGTAAGCCGGCTGGTAGTGCTTAAGATTGGCCCGAATCGTGGCCGCCCAGTTGATTTCCTGGTAGCGGGGGCGTGGGTTGCGCACGGCCCGGCTCAAGGCGCCCTGCACGGCCTGCCGCAGGGGGTTGGCTAGGCGCTGCTCCAGGTCGTGGACGACGCGCTGCACCACTTCCCGGGCCGTGTGCTTGACTTTGGCGGGCATCACCCGGCCCAAGGACATGAGCAAGCCCACCAGGTGCACGTCGGGCTGGACGGTGCGCAACACTTCGGGCTCCAGCAACAGCTGCTGCAAACCCAGGCGCTCCATGGCGTCCTTTTGCATCACGGCCACCACCGAGGAAGGAAAATAGCGGCGGATGTCGCCCAGCCAGCGACTGACTTTGGGGGCCGAACCGCCCAGTCCGGCCTTGCGCTCGGCCTGCTCGCTGTCGTAGAGGGCGGTCAGCACCTGGTCCATGTGGCCGTAGTCGGGGGAAAGCGGGATGTCGTTGTCGGCGTCGGCAGGGGAGCCGAGCACGAGCTTCCAGCGGGCGGCGTTGCTCATGAGAAAAAGAGGGAACTGGCAGTGGCGGATTGGCGGTACTTCCGGCTCTTCACCGAAACGGGCCCTTGAAAGTACGGATGAACTACCGCACTAGCAGGTATTGGCGTTTTTGACTACGTCAAGACGCTTCGTAATCGCAGGACAACGCTCTTACCAACGGCAAAGTAAAAGCCCTGCCGCAGACCGGGGCTTTTTACTTTGTTTTATCTCCTAGCCTGAACGTGAGGACTGATTCAGCCGGCCAACGGCCGCCGTCAAACCTAACGCCTCTATTCTGATTGAATAAATACTCGACATTTTAAGCACCTGTTATACCTATATTTGCCACCCCTAATTGCCGCCCGCTATGTTCATGGGGCGGTTTGAAGCACATTCATACCATCTACTTCCTAGAGCTTACGTATAGTTGGCGGCGAACCGAGTTTGATCAACCAGTGTGATTGTGAGAATGGCGAGTACTCGCCCAGGATACAAGAGCAGCATTACACCCCTACAAAGTAAGCTTCATGAGTTACTTCATCGACCAGCGCCGGGAGCGGCTGGGCCGTATTATCAACCGTCGCCGCCTTAAAAACAAAACCTTTACGATTATCTCCAATGACTGCTGGGGTGCTGAAGTATACAAGCACTTTAACCTGCCCTTCAATACGCCTTTCATTGGGCTGATGCTGGCGGCCCCCTGCTACTTGAAGCTCGTATCCAACCCGCAGTATTACCTGGCGCAGCCCCTGGAATTTCAGGCCGAGTCACGCTATGAATCCATAACCGCCTTACGGGCCCGATGGCCGCACTATATTCCGATTGCCACCCTGGGCGGGGAGGTAGAAATTCAATTTCTGCACTATCACTCCGATGAGGAAGCCCGGGACAAATGGACCCGGCGGGCGCAGCGTATAGACTGGAACAACGTCTTTTTCAAGTTTGATGGCAGCAAAGACCAGGCAACTCCGGAGTTGGTGCAACAGTTTGACCAAATCAAATTTCCCCGGCTAACCTTATTGCGGGCCCCCCAGCCCGGCATTCAATCGGCCGTTGTGGTACCTGATTATGTAGAAGACGGTCTTAAGCTGTTTGAGCGCTCCTTGCCGCGCTTCGACCTGGTGGGTTGGCTCAACGGGGGTGATGTGCATACCACTCCCATAACCAGCCTCTACAACAAAGTCTTTTTCCCGAAAGTGTGGTAACAGGCGGGGCAACAATTGCCGTGCTATCGAATCACCTCTGCAACCCGCCTGCTGCCGAAGGATAAGCACCTCTTGCTCAAGGAGCTTGGCAACTTTTCGCCGCCGGAGCCCACCCCCCGACCGCTATTGCAAGAAAGCCCTACCCCCGCCGGTCAGGGCTTTTTGCGTAGGCTCTACTAGTGAGCCGAAGCGTAATGACGGGCATTTCAGGGCGCTGATGCCCGCTACACTATTCCTTTCCACCCTTCTTTCGGTGTTATTTTGCCGGTGATTGGGAAAGAGTCACTGTCCCGACCAATTACCGGCAAAAACTGCGTGAAAGCACCAAAAATCACCCTACTCCGGCCCCTACTGGCAAACCGCCAGCTATACAGCACGACGGCGCGCGGGGCCAGCTTCGGCCTGCTGCTCGGCCTGCTGGGCTGCACCGCAAAGCTGGCCCCGCCGACTGCCGCCACCACGCCCGTCGCCGTGGCGCCCGGCGTGAGCCTGGAGCTGGCCCAGGACCGGGCCCGGCGTATTTCCCGGGTCACGTACGCGCTGCAGCTGACCATTCCGGCCCGGAAGGCCGAGCCGGTTCTGGCGACCGAAACCGTCGGGTTTCAGCTGGGCGACGCCTCCCAGCCCGTGCAGCTCGACTTCAAGGAGCAAACGGCGGCGCTGCGCACCCTGACGGTTAATGGAAAACCGGTGGCCATTGAGCACCACGACGAGCACCTGATTTTGCCGGCGGCCTGCTTGCAAGCGGGCCGGAATGAAGTTCGAATTGACTTCGTGGCCGGCAACCAGAGCCTGAACCGCAACGAGGAATTTCTCTACACCCTGCTCGTGCCCGACCGGGCCCGCACGGTGTTTCCGGTATTCGACCAGCCCAACCTCAAGGCCACGTTTACGCTAAGCCTGACCTTGCCTAGAACCTGGCACGCAATAGCCAATGGCCCCCTGCAGGATTCGACCGTAAGGGCCGAGAGCAAAACCTACCGTTTCGCCCCTTCCGACACCATCAGCACCTACCTGTTCTCGTTTGCGGCGGGCCGGTTCACCCCGGTAAATAAAACCCTAAACGGCCGCCCGATGCAGCTGCTGCACCGCGAAACCGACGCCGACAAGCTGCGCCTAAGCCTGAACCCCATCTTCCAGATTCACGCCGACGCGCTGACGTTTTTGCAGGATTACACCGGCCTGCCCTACCCCTTCCGCAAGTTCGACTTCGCGGCGCTGCCCGACTTCCAGTACGGCGGCATGGAGCACGTAGGCGCCATCGACTACAAGGCTAGCACCCTGTTTCTGGACGAAGGTGCCACCCAGGACCAGCTGCTGGCCCGCTCCAACCTCATTGCCCACGAAACGGCCCACATGTGGTTCGGTGATTTGGTAACCATGCAGTGGTTTAACGACGTGTGGATGAAGGAGGTATTTGCCAACTTCATGGCCGACAAAATCACCCAGGTGGCCGTGGCTGGCTCCAACTACGACCTCAAATTCGTGGTCGACCACTACCCTGCCGCCTACGGCGTGGACCGCACCCAGGGAGCTAACCCCATCCGGCAGGAGCTGGCCAACCTGCAGGATGCCGGCTCGCTCTACGGCAACATTATCTATCATAAGGCCCCCATCATGATGCGGCAGCTGGAGCGGCTCATGGGCGAAGCCGCCTTCCGGGACGGGCTGCGCGAGTACTTGAAAACCTACGCCTACGGCAATGCTACCTGGCCCGACCTGATCCGCATCCTGGACGCCCGCACCCCGGCCGATCTGCAGGCCTGGAACCAGGTATGGGTGAATCAGCCCGGCCGGCCCGTATTCGACTACCGTATCTTAAGGAATGAGGGCAGTGACCGGCTTAAGCCTCTTCTGACTATCTCTCAACAAGCCGAAGACGGCTCAGAACGACTCTGGCCGCAGGAGTTTGAAGTCCTGATTGAATCGGCGAGTGGCAAGCAGCGGCAGCTAAGCGTGAAAATGGATGACAGAGAAAAGCGTGTCTGGCTCCCGTTTGTACCGCGTCGTATTGTGTTCAACAGCACGGGCGTAGGCTACGGCGTATTTCCGGTTGAGCCGGACCTTCTGCCCGAACTCACCAAGCTGACTAGTCCCGTGACGCGTGCTGCCACCTACGTGAACCTGTACGAGAACATGCTTCGCGGCGTGGTTGTCAAGCCCATGGAACTGCTGGACGCCTACCGCCAGGTCCTGACCCGTGAGCCGGAAGAGTTAAATCTGAAGCTGCTCACGGGCCAGGCCAGCGTCATCTTCTGGCAATTCCTCAGCCCGGCACAGCGTCGGGCCGTAGGGCCAGGCCTGGAGCAGGACCTGTGGGCGGCTATACAGAAAAACCCGGTACCCAATTCCAAGAAGCAGCTATTCAAAACGTATCAGTCGGTGGCCCTGACCAAGGAGGCCCAAAACCGGCTCTACCAAATCTGGCAAGCGCAACAAGCACCCGTCGGGGTAAAGCTGACCGAGGACGACTACACCGCCCTGGCCCTGGCCTTGGCCGTGCGCGACTACCCCGCTGCTCAACCCATTTTACCCGCGCAGCTGGCCCGCATTCCGAATCCCGACCGGCAACAGCGCCTGCAGTTCCTGATGCCGGCCCTGGCGCCCGAGGCCAGTACCCGCGACGCATTTTTTGCCTCCCTGGCGCAGGAACGGAACCGTGAAAAAGAGGCCTGGGTTGTCACGGCCCTAGGGTATCTGCACCACCCCCTGCGCGCAACTACCTCAGAAAAGTACCTACCCCAGAGCCTGGCCCTACTGGAGGAAATTCAGCAGACCGGCGACATTTTCTTTCCCTACTCCTGGCTGCAGGCCACGCTCAGCAGCTACCAGACGCCCACGGCTGCCCGCACCGTGCGCGAGTTTCTGGCCGCCCACCCGCAGTACAACCCCAAGCTCAAAGCCAAGATTCTGCAGGCGGCTGATGATTTGTTTCGGGCTGAAAAGCTGGCCCAAACGCCTTAATTGACGGTGAGTGTTTGCTCAGAATGCCAGCCGAAACACTGGCTACCCAAGTTAAACTACTGAGGTAAGATCCTCATTTACCGCCCGTATGGGCTATCGGCCTTAAACTGCCGCTCAAACTCCTGGCGGGAGCAAATGCTATTCACGTCGGTGAGGCGGTCCAGGGCCAGAATGCCGTCCAGGTGGTCCATTTCGTGCTGGAGCAGTTCGGCCAGGTCGTCTTCCGCCCCAGCGTGGGCTTCGTGCCAGTGCCCCTGCAGGTCCTGGTAGCGCACCTGAATCCAGGGGTAGCGCCGGACGCGCATAAAAATCGACAGAAACGAGAGGCAGGCATCCCAGACTTCCATCGTGTCGGGGCTGTGGTCGATAATGCTGGGGTTAATCAGCGGCCAGACTGGCTGGCCCGGCAGGCGCAGCAGAATTACGCGCTGTAGCACCCCGATCTGCGGGGCGGCAATGGCGCGGCCGTACCCAGTCGTTGCGCGCCAATGGGCCACGGTGTCGGTCAGGTCGGTTACAATATCCGCCACTTCGGGTGCGGTGGGGTCGGCTACGGGCGCGGCTACTTGGCGCAGCAGCGGGTGGCCCAGCTGGAGAATAGTACGAACGGGCATGGCTCGAAACGTTAGGGATTCTTGACGGCCTGCACCAGGCGGCGCAGCTCCGGCGCGGTGTAGAGCCGGCCGCGGGAAACGACTGCCTGCACCCGGCGCAGATGGCTGATATTTTCCAGCGGATTCTTATCAAGCAGCACCACGTCAGCCTCCTTGCCCACGGTTATAGTGCCGGAGCGTTGGTCGGCTTTTAGAAACCGGGCTCCGTTGATGGTGGCCGCCTGCAGGGCCTGAGTGGGCGTCAGGCCGGCTGCTACCATGAGCTCCAGCTCGCCCAGCAAAGACGTGCCCGGGTACACGTAGGAGTTGGAAGCGCCGCTGTCGGAGCCGGCCAGCAGCGTCACGCCAGCGGCCTGCAGTTGGGGCACCAAGCTCGTAAACCGGGCTCCGAGCTGCTGGTTGAAAGCCCGGGTGGCGGGACTTTGGGCCCGGGCCCCGGCCAAACGGCGGGCGTACGTGCGCTGAATACTGGGCGCAATGTAGGCCAGCATGGTGTCGCGGGCATGGTCGGTGGAGGGCAGCTCGGTGAGCAGCTTCTGGATGAAGAGCGTGGGCACCACAGCCGTGCGCCGCTGCTTGAGCAGGCGGTAGGTCTGGGCGGCCACGGCCGGGTCGTAGGTGCGGTACACGGCGGGCAACACGGCAAACAGGCCCAGGGGCTTGCTCGTTTTGAGGCTGGCCTGCACGGCCGCCGTGATGCTGTCTTCCCGGTTGGAGCAGGCTTTAAGAAGGTAGTACAAATGTTCGGTGGCGTCGAGGCCCTGCTCGGCGGCTTCGCGCAGGGTCACGGTGTAGGGCATGTGGCCGGTGGTAGTCAGGCCCCGTTTTTCGGCTTCAGCAATGGCACCCAAAAACGCCTCCCGCGAGATGGTGCTTTCGTAGAGCTTGACGTAGTCGACGCGCAGCTTCTGCAACGAGTCTAGGGCCCGGTTTATCTGAGCGGGCGTTTCGATTTCCAGGGAGCCGGCCCAGAAGGCCTTGGGCCCGTCGAGCTTGGGTCCGGAGGTAAAAATACGGGGCCCGGCCAGCTGCCCGGCCGCCAGTTGCTCGCGCCAGCGGAAAATGTGCGGGGTCAGGTCGCCGCCCGCGTCGCGCACCGTCGTGATGCCGTGGGCCAGGTAGAGCGGCAGCAGATTGCGGTTGGCCGCAGCCAGGGAGTCGCCGCCGCGAAAGTGCACGTGCATGTCCCAGAGGCCCGGAATCAGGTAGCGGCCCCGGGCGTCCACGGTTTTGGGAGCCGCCATGGGGCGGGCCTTGCCCAGGTAGGCGATGCGCCCGTCCCGGATTCCCAGGGTTTGGTCGGGGCGCACCCGGCCGGTTTCCACGTCCACCACGTTGGCGTGGGCAATAATGAGGTCGTAGCGCTGGACCCTCGGCCCGGTGAAACCAAAGAAAACGGCCGCCAGGGCACTGGTCAGGCAGAAGAGGCGAAATTTCATGCGACAAGGAAAGCAAGAGCGGAGCCGGAAGGTAGCCGATAAAAGCCTATTTGGTACCCGCCGCGGCCTTTTCTCACCAGCCCATCAGCTGCCCACTCGGGTGGGCTTGCCCGCTACTCCAGCTCAGGCTTCCAGGCCCAGCAGCTCCCGCAGCCCGGCCAGACTGTAAAGGCCCCGCTCCAGGTCGATATCGGCGGCCGGCGCGGCTTTGCGGCCCGCCGAGCCGCCGGCCAGGGCCAGCACCTGCTGGCGCTCGGGCTGGGTGAAATCGGCGAAGGAGCGGCGCAACAGCGGTACTACTTCCTGAAACACGGCTTCGTCGAGGTCCGAAAGCCAGACGTCGAGCAAGTCGAACAAAGGGCGGTGGTGAATCAGCAGCAGGCCGCTACCGCGCAAAAAACCTTCAATCCAAGCTGTGGCGTACTCGGTGGCCTGGGCCGGCGCCAACGCCAGACCCAGCGCCGTAGCGGTGTCTTCGGCGCCGAGCTGCTGCCCGTCGAAGAGCAAGCGGGTGGCGGCGCCGGCTAGCAAGCCGCTGCTGCCGGGTTGCCGACTGATGACGTGCAGGGCGGCGTACCAGTCGGCCTGCGCAGCGGGGTCGGGCAAGAGCCGCACGGCTTGGTGGGCGGCTTCCACTTGCTCCAACAGCTGGGCGGCGGCACCCGCGTCGAGGCCGGTGGTGGCCCGGGGCAGAGAAATGCACAGACGGGGCACCAGATGCTGCACCACCTGGGCCACCTGGGCGGTTTCGGTGCGCCGCACGTTGCCGTAGCGCAGCACATTGACTAGCGGCGGCAAAGCCGTGAGCAGGTGCACTACGTCGCGGGTGTCGGCGCTGAGCGTTTCGAGGCGGGCCACCAGAGCCGGCAAGGCCGGGCCAATATCGGCGCGCAGGGCTTCTTCCAGCAACTCCCCGATCTGGCCCAGATGACCGGCCTGGGCGGCCCGGTGCCGGGCCGCGCCGCTGGCGGCTTCCAAGACAGTATTGCCCCAGCGGCCCGCTTCGAGCAGCTGCAGCACCATTTCAGGCTTCCACTGCAGGTCCCACACCTCGTGAAAGGTGCCGCTTTTGCCGCTCACGCGCTGGGGCTTGCCCCAACGGATGCCCAGCAGCGCCAGACGGTGCAGGAGGTGGCTGCGGCCCAAATCCAGGTCTTTGCGCACATCCAGGGCCAGGGGCTTGCGGGCCGCCTCGGGCTTGAGGCGCCAGGTTTTCTGCTGTAAGGCCAGATCCTGCTGCAAGGGCGAGGCAGGCAGCTCCTCGGGCACCTCACCTAGCTTCTGCCCGATTACCAGCTGTTCGTGTACCAGACTCAGAGCTTCGGCGTAGCCGCCCCCAAAGATGCTCACGGCGGCTTCTTCCAGCTCCTCGATGCCGGGCAAAGCCAAGCCGCGCACGGCGGCCAGGGCCTCGGCCAGCCGCACGCCCTCAATGGCGTGGGCCGAGGAAGCATCCAGTTGCTGCTCGCGCAGCACGTGGGCTGCCCGCACCATCCAGTGCGTCACGACCCGGTCGTGGGGCTGGGTAAAGAGCAGTTCGTACCAGGCCGGCGAGAGTACCCCCGCCCCGTAGCCCGACTGCCAGGCCAGCCGCTCGTAGGTCCAGGGAACCCAAGTGGCCTGGGTGGGCACTTTTTTCAGGCCCTTAAGCCGGGCTTTGTCGGCTTTGGCGTAGTCGGGCAAGGTTTCGGCCCGGAGCACGGGCGCGTGCCAGGCTCCGCAGACCACGGCCACGCGCTGGTAGCCCTGCTTGCCCGTGGCGCGCAGGGTTTCGCGCATGTAGGCTTCGCGCAGCAGGGTTTCCTCCGACTCGGGTTGGGCCAGTTCCTCGCGCAGGGCCGTCATCATCTGCAGCACTACGTCAAACGCATCGGCGCGGCCAGCGCTGTGCTCGATGCGGGCTTCCCACCACCGCTCCCCGTCCAGGTAGCCGTCGAGGCGGGCCAGGTGGGCAATGGGGTCCAGGCGCAGCGGGGTATCTTCCAGGGACAACTCGGCGGTATTTTCGGCGGAATCTGCGGCTTCAGGTGCCGCATCCGGGGGGCTTTCGGTTTGCGGCGCCGGTTCGTGCTCAATGGCGGCGGGCAAGGCAAAGCGCAAGGCCATGGGCAGATCGAAGCAGCGCAGGTGAGCCGCGTGCTGCCGGCACCAGCGGACGGCCTGCCACTCGGGCGAAAACTCGGCAAAGGGCAGAAACGAGGCCTGCTGGTGCTGCTTGGGGTTGTAAACAAGCAGGGCTACCGGCGGAACCAAATCGGGCGTGGCAGCCAGGGCCAGCACCTTTTCCGCGTCGGCCGGGCATTCCAGGAGCACAATGTCGGGCTGGAACTCGTCCAGGGCCTTGAGCAAGCTGGCGGCACTGCCCGGGCCGTGGTGACGAATACCGAAAAGGCGGAGGTCGGAGGACATGCGAATGGAGCTGATGAGCCTGGCCGGCTATTTTTCGAAAACGTTAAAAGACCCGCCCAGCCGGCTGCGGCATGCTCAACGGGCAAAAAGCACCGCCAGGCCGGTAGCGGATAGAAACCGTGCCGAAGATACACGGCCAGCCGACGGGCACCGCATGACCGGGTAAGATTGCCGCGCTACGCGGGCCCGGCCAGGTCGCGCTGCCGGTAGTGCAGCTTTTTTTGCTGCGAAATTATACCGGCTGTTGCAGGGGTTTATGGCAAATAGTGTATATTCAGCTTCGCCCATAGTACCCTGCTCCCCTTGCCGGGGCGGATGTAGTCCCCCACGGCCTTGGTGCCGGGGCTGAGTTTATGCCCAAACAGAATGGCGGGGCCAGCTACCTGGCAGGCAGCCTTTTACCGGATTTCGTATGCACCGTGGCTATCTGGCAGCTTTTGTACTTTTTCTGCACCTAGGCAGTGGTTTGCACGCCGAGCCCATCTACCCAATCCTGCACCCGGCGGCCGTTGCCCGGCTGCGGGCCCTGGTGCGAAAAAGCCCCGCGGATACCCATCAGGTACAGCGCCTTCAGGGCCTGGGCGAGTACTATCTGCATCAGTATAACGGGCCGGGTGGCCCCGCGGATAAAGACAGCGCCTACGCCTGCAGCCGCCGGGCGGAGGCGCTGAGTACGACCCTGGGTTATAAGCCCGGGCAAATCCGCAGCCGCTATCTGCTGAGCTACCTGCTGTTCGACTCGGGCCAGCCCGCGGAAGCGCAGCGCCTGCTGTCGGCGGCCATCAATCTGAGCAGGCGCTGCGGCTACGGGCAGCTTGAGGCCGAGGGCTGGTACTATGCCGCGGAGGCCTACACCGGCCCCAACCACGATTTGGCGGGCCGAATCAGATGCTACCAGCGGGCCCGGCGGCTTTACCAGAAGCTGGGCAACCGGGAAAAGGACGCCTACTTGCTCAAAACCGTGGCCGACGTGCACTATACCCAGGGCAACTATGCGCTGGCCCTGCGCGAGCTGCTGCAGGTCCTGGCCACGTACCGCGCCATCGGGCATCCCCGCCTGCACTACACCTACGACTTACTGGCTTCGGTCAACTGCAGCATGGGCAACTACCGGGAAGCCATCCGCTACGGGCTAGCCACCGTGGAAGCGGCCCGGCGCAGCCACGACACGACGGACCTGCCCCTGTTTTATGCCCGGCTCGGCATTGCCAATCAGGAAATAAACCAGCTGCCGGAGGCAACTGCCTACTTTGAACAGGCCCTGCTTCATGCCCAACGGGAGAACAAGGTGGATCAGGTACTAAATGCGGCCCGGCACATTGTTTCTACGCGTCTAGCCCAGGGCCAGGCCCGGCAAGCCCTGGCGTTTTACTCGGACGTGCTGCGCCAGTACCCGCCGGCTACGGCCCGGGTCGAGTTGGATGCCGCCCTTGCCCTGGCCGAGTGCTACATGGCCCTCAGGCGCTACGACCTAGCCGAGCGGCAGTACCTGAAGATATTGGCCCTGGAAGCAGAAATGGGGGAAAGCTACCGGAACCGGTTTATGGCCTACCAGAAAATCGGGAACTACTACATGACGGTGCAGCAGTACCACAAAGCCCGGCACTACCTCAATCAGGCCTTGGCCCTGAACAAGCAGGGCGGCTCGTTGCGCCGCAACGGGAACCTGCATCTGCTGCTATTCAAAGTCGACTCGGCCCAGCACCGCTACCGGCAGGCCCTGGCCCACTACCAGCGCTACAAGGCCCTGCACGACTCGGTTTTCAACGAGAAGAAAAGCCTGCAGATTGCCAGTTTGCAGATTCAGTACGCCACGAAGGAAAAGGAGCAGAACATTGCCCTGCTCACCAAGCAAAACCGCGTGCAGCAGGTCAGCATTCAGCAGAAGGAGTTTCAGCGCAACGCGACGCTGGGCGGCACTTTGCTGCTGCTGCTGCTCAGCGGGACCGTGTATAACCGCTACCGGCTCAAGCAGCGCAGCAACCGGCTGCTGGAAGCCAAGCAAACCGAAATCAACGGCAAAAACGCGTTTCTCGAGCAGGTCCTGCGCGACAAGGAAGGCCTGCTGCGCGACAAAGACACGCTGCTGGAAGAAAAGGAATGGATGCTGAAGGAAATTCACCACCGGGTCAAAAATAACCTGCAGATTATCAGCAGCCTGCTTTCCTCTCAGGCCGTGTACCTGCAGGACCCGGCCGCGCTGACGGCCGTGCGCGAAAGCCAGAACCGGGTGCACACCATGGGCCTGATTCACCAGAACCTGTACCAGTCGGCCGGGCCCTCGCTGGTGGCCATGCAGGCCTACATTCCGGAGCTGGCCCGCCACCTGGTGCATTCCTTCAACCGCCAGGATTCGGTGCGCCTGGAACTGAACGTGGCGCCCCTGAGCCTGGATGCCTCCCTGGCCGTGCCCGTGGGGCTCATCCTCAATGAGGCGCTGACCAATGCCCTTAAATACGCCTACCCGGCCGGGCAGCCCGGCCCGGTGGCGGTCAGCCTGCAGCTGCACGAGGGGCAATGCAGGCTGACCATTCAAGACACCGGCATCGGTCTGCCCGCCGGCTTTGACCTGCACAAGAGCTCTACCCTGGGCCTGCACATGATTCGGGGGCTGAGCCGGCAAATCGGCGGGCGGCTGCAGATTCAGCACACCGGCGGCGTGCAGATCAGCCTGCAGTTTACGCCCGTCAAACACCCCAAACCTTCCCTGGCGCTTACCTGACCCCTATCGGCCATGCTTTCCCCCGTAGTACCGACAACTGCCAGCGTGCTGGTCGTAGAAGATGAGTTTCTGGTAGCCCACGAGCTGCAGATGATTCTGGAGCAGGCCCGGTACCGCGTCTGTGGGCAGGCGTTTTCCGTGGCCGAGGCCCGGGAGCTGCTGCAGCACGAAAGGCCCGACATCGTGCTGCTCGACATCTACCTGCAGGGCGAGCAAACCGGCCTGGACCTGGCCCGGCACCTGGACGAACACAACATTCCCTTTGTTTTCATTTCCGCCTTTGCCAATGCCTCCCTTATTGAGGAAGCCAAGGCCACCCGGCCCCAGGGCTACCTGGTCAAGCCATTTCGACCGCAGGATGTGCTGGTGACGCTCGAAATTGCCTACCACCGCTTTCTGACGACGCCACCGGTGACGCCTGCAGCCGGGCCGGCCGCCGCCCCCGAAGCCGGCAGCCCGCCCCGCGGCGAAACCCTGCACGGCGACAGTTCCGCGGCAGCCCGGCTGGCGGCCCTGTTTCTGGAGTTGCTGGCCAGCCAGTTTCCCGTCGACACGTCCCTGTACTCGCTGAAGCTGAAAACGCCCAGCGACTATGCCCAGGAGCTCTCCGTGCACGTAAATCACCTGAACCGGGCGGTGCGTACGGCCACGGGCAAAACCACGAGCCAGCACATTACCGAAAAGCTGATCAGCGAGGCTATTCTGCTCTTGAGCAATACCCGCCACAACGTGGCCGAAATTGCTTATTGCCTCGGCTTTCAGTACCCAACGTATTTCAACACGTTTTTCAAAAAGCAGACCGGCGTTAACCCGCTGGCCTACCGCAGCTAAGGAGCTGCTCGGGCCACCGGCCAACGGCGCTGGTCCTGCTTTTGTACTAATCCTTGTTAGTTAAACAACAGCTGGTTTGATTATTATAAGCATCTGTTTGTTTGTTGTTATGCAGGCGGCGGTTTTCCCCGCCAATTTTGGGCTATTACAAATGCTCAGCTACTTGGCCAGTTGCCAGTAGCTACCGACTCCGGGCAGCAACTGCGGCCGAAGTCGGTCCCGGGCCACCCCGGCTGGCAATTCTCCCTGCTCTGCGTCCTGCTCCTCCTGGCCCTATTCCCCACCGCCAGGTCGCTCTCATTTCCTGATAACCCAAGCTACCTGCCGCACTTGGCAGGCCTGCTAGCCGTACCCGCGCCGCACCGGTTCCGGCGAAAGGCCTTGTTGTAACTGCCCCCAACGGTTGAGCAAGGCAGCCCGAGTGCCGGCCAGAGAAGCGCAGTCAGGCCGGCTTTAATGCCCCGTTTGGCAGCTCAGGCAACCTGGCTCTAGCTGCTACCAGCCTCTTTTTTGCTTTGCCGATTCACTCAATCCTTCTTTTAACTGATTCATCCACAGCCTTTCCCGTACGCATGAGCACAACAATCTACGCAACTACCTCCAGGCTTTTCGGTAAGGTCCGGGCCCGGCTGGCGGCGCTGGCTACCGTCCTGCTGCTGGCTCCGGCAGCCTGGGCCCAGGCCCCCGCCAACGACGACTGCGCGGGCGCCATTGCCCTGCCAATTACGGCCACCTGCACGCCCACGACGACGACCAACCTGGGGGCCACAGCCAGCACCGGGGCACCTACTTCGCCGTGCGGGGGCACCGTTACCAACGACGTGTGGTACAGCATCGTGGTACCGGCCAGCGGCGGGGTTATCGTCACGACCAGCCAGGTCAGCGGCAGTCCCTTCGTCGATTCTATTCTGGAGCTCTACGCGGGCAGCTGCGGCAGCCTCACACCCCTGGCCTGCAGCGACGATGCCGGCCCCGACGGCTTTTCCAGCACGACCGTTGCCAACCTGCCCGTGGGCAGCACCATCTACGCGCGGGTGTTCAGCTTCGCCGGTAGTCCGGCGGGCAGCTTCGGACTCTGCGCCGTGGCCCGGCCCGCAGTTCCGGCCAACGACAACTGCAGCGGTGCCATTGCCCTTACCCCCAGCGCCACCTGCACGCCTACTACGGTCAGCAACGTGGGCGCTACGACCAGCACGGGCGTACCCACTTCGTCGTGTGCCAGTACGGTCCTCAACGACATCTGGTACAGCATCGTGGTGCCCACCGGCGGCGGCCTGACCGTGACAACCAGCTCGGTAAGCGGCAGCCCATTCAGCGACTCTATCATTGAGCTCTACAGTGGGGCCTGCGGCAGCCTCACTCCCGTGGCCTGCAACGACGACGCGGTGGGCGGCTCCGACCGGTTTTCCAGCGTCACGGCCCGGGGCCTCACGGCGGGCAGCACCGTGTATGCGCGGGTGTTCGGCTACAGCAGCACGCCCACAGGGCAGTTTGGCATCTGCGTAACGGTACCCGTGCCGCCGCCCGCCAACGACGACCCAGCCGGCGCCATTGCGCTGTCCCTGGCTGCTACCTGCACGCCTACCACCGGCACCAACGCCAACACGGCCACCACCCGGCCCAACGGCTATACCAACGGCGTAAACCCGAACACGGCCTGCGGCATTGCTACGGCACCCCGGGACGTGTGGTACACCTTCACGACGGCCGCCAGCGGCACCGGCAGCACGGCCGCTACCATCCGGGTGACGGGCAATGCCGCCGGTTACATCCGCGTGTTTTCCAGCGCCGCCGGGGCGGCCGGTCCATTTACGGAAATAAGCTGCGCCTCGGGCGGGGCCAGCAACACGGTTTCGGTTCCTCTGAACCTGACTGGTCTTACGCCCGGCACTACGTACTACGTGTCGGTGGCTGGTTACGACTCGAGCGACGAGGTTGGCCCGTTCACGATTTGCGTAACGAGCACGCCTGTCATTCTCTGCATTGCCCCAACGGCCGTGTCGGTAGGCAGTATCACGGCTACGTCGGCTAGCCTGAACTTTGCCGCCGGGGCCGGCAACACGAGCTACCGGGTTACTTATTACCCGGCCATGAACAGCACGAATATCACCACCCTGACGCCCACCACCTCGCCGGTGCCGCTGGTCAACCTGCTGCCCAGCACCGAGTACCTCGTGACCCTGCAGCCCCTGTGCTCGGCCGGCGGCACTACCCCGCTTATCACGCAGACGTTTACTACCGCACCCACCAACGACGAGTGCGCCACGGCCGTGACGCTGACCCCAGGCGCAACCTGCACGCCTACCGATGGCAAAGTATTGGGTGCCACGCAAAGTCTGGCGCCTACGACCTGCAACAGCACGCTTACCGTTACTGCCCCCGACGTGTGGTATAGCTTCACCGCTACTGCCACGGCGCACATCATCACGACCTCCGGTGACTTCGACGGCGTCCTGGAAGTACTCAGCGGCACTTGCGGCTCGCTTACCAGCGTAGATTGCTCGGATGCTTCCGCCGACAATACCGAGAGCCTGAAGCTGCTTTCGCTCACGCCGGGCACTACGTATAAAGTACGCTACTACCCCTATTATGACGGCGATGTGGTGGATGGGAACTTCAGCATCTGCGTGACGACCTTGCCCGCTAACGACGCGGCCGTGCAGGCAATCTACTCGCTGGGCACTATCGCCGGCACCTATAGCTCCCCGGTTACGGTGCGGGCCGTGGTGCGCAATAACGGCGGAGCAGCCCTTACCAACGTGCCGGTCACGCTGACCGTCAGCGGGGCGACTACCTACACCGATACCAAGTCCATTCCAACCCTGGCCGTTGGCGACTACGCCACGGTTACCTTCACGTCCTATCCCGTGACGGCTACTTCCGGCACCAACCAGCTTACGGTGACGGTACCCGCCGATGGACTGGCAACCAACAATTCCCGGACCATGGCGCAAGTGGTTTCGGCCGCTACGCTGAGCTACAACGTAGGCAACACCTTTGCGGACGGAGCCGGCGTTACGGCGGCCAACACGACCATTGCCGTGCGCCACGAAGCCAGTAAGCCCGCTACCATCCGCAGTATCACCACTCATTTCTTTGGCGGCGGCGGCGGCAACTACCAGCTGCTGGTCTTCCTGGCCGACGCGCCGGGGGGTATGCCCGGCACGGTAATTTACGCTACGCCCGCCCGGCCCCGGCCCATCAGTGGGGGCGCTGATGTTGTTGCCATTCCGGAAATACCCGTGGAGGGCACCTTCTTCGTGGGCTTGAGTAACACGACGACCAACAACCTGATGATCGGCTACCAGCGGGAAACGCCCCTGCGTAGCGGCACCTTCCTGTACCGCCTGTCCGGGGCCGGCTCCTGGACCGATATCAGCGCGACGTCGGACACGCGCCTGGCCGTTGACGTTACGCTGGGCACCGTTCTGGCCAGCAAAGACGCCATTGGTGCTGGCACGCTGAACGTGTATCCCAACCCCGCGCACCGGAGCTTCACCCTGACCCTGCCCGCCATTGCCGGCCAGCGCACGGCCGCACTTACCCTGCTCAATACGCTGGGCCAGCAGGTGCTCACCCGCACCCTGCCCCTGACGGCCGCGGGCACCGAAGCCCAGGTAGACGTGAGCAACCTGGCGCCTGGTCTTTATACGCTGCAAATTAAAACCAACCAGGAAGTAGCCACCAAAAAAGTGGTTCTGGAGTAGTTGCAGCGTTATTCCAACTGTGAAAAATTCCGGCTTCCTTTTCCTGGAGGCCGGGATTTTTGGCAGTAGTAGGTTTCTAGTAGCGGCCAGTAGTGTAGGCTATTTTCAGATTTGGAGAAATAGACTACAAACTGTCTTTCGGCCATTTAATAAGCGGCAGGCGGCAACACTTTCTGCCAGCGAGCGGCGCGATACCAATTCACCAGGTCAATGCTTTCGGCGGCGTCTAGGTACTCGTTGCCGTCGTCGAGAGCCTCGGGCTCCAGCTGGTAACGGCCCTGCTCCAGGTCATCGGCAAACTCGCCAAGCAGAGCTTCCACGGACTCGGCGACGCGAAAGGCAGCTTCGTTTTCCTCATCCACGAAAATCACCTGCCCGTAGCGGCCCGCCACGGCCGGGTCCAGGTCCACGTAAAGCCAGCAGTGGGAGCAGTCGAAACCGAGTTGCAGCCAGGCGGGGTTGAACAGATTCTCAGCCCTGACCGCAGCCTGGGCATGAACCAGCGGCACGGGTTCGGATGCTTGCCGCTCCTGCTGGGTGGCTAGCACCTGGGCCAGGGGCGTAAAGCTCAGGCCGTAGAACAGGTTGCCAAAGTTGTCGGCATCTTCATCCAGGCCGTTGCGCCAGCGGTACAGGTCCTGGTAATCAGCGGGCAGCGGCTGGCCCAGGGCCTGCGCCAGCTCGGCCAGCTCGGGCTCGGTAGCGCCCGACTGCAGGGACTCGTGCAAAATGCGCGGGGCGTGAACCTCCAGCCAGTTCTCTACGCGGCGAAAAGCGTCTTCTAGGCTCATAGGGTACAGGTTTGGGGGAAAAGCTCGGGTTCAGCTGCGGTACAGAATATCGGTGCGTAGCACGTACTTGCGGCCCTGGGTCACGGGGCAGCCCTTGTGGCGCAGCTCGTGACGAAAGCACAGGGCAGAGCCCCGCCGGGGCGCTACGGTCAGAGTATCAAACTCGGTAGCTCCGCCCTCGAAATCGTCGTTCAAGTACAGCAGAAACGTCCACCGGCTGGCTACTTGCTCCCTGAGTTGGATGCTGCCGTCCCGGTGCCGGTTGAACCGCTCCCCCACGTCGTAGCGGTAAAACCGGAACTGGTCGTACAGGCCGACCGGTGTGGCCCCGTCGGCTTCGGCGGGCAGCTCGGCCGGCAGGCGCTGCCAGAAGGTATTGGCCAGTTGGGTGTCGCTGTATTCGAGCCGGTAATTATTACGGATGGATTTAATCACCTGCGCCCCGGTAGCCAGGCCCACCCCGGCTTCGACAAAGCCGTGTTGCTCACTGCGCGCAATAAGCGCCGCGCACTCGGCTGGCGAGAGAAAGTCGGGAATTTCCAGGATGGAATCGGTCAGAAAGTGTAGCGGCATACGGCCAGGATCAGGATAAATAAGTAAAACAAAAACCGGCCGGCAACAGCCCTTCCGCAGCCAGCTCCGGCGACTCGCCGAAATAGCCGGGGCAGTTAGTCGCCGGCCTCAAAATCCTTCGGAAAGTTGGCTGGGTGCTCCAGCTCTATTTCCTCCATGTGCTCATCCGTCAGCTCCTGCCCGCCTTCCCCGGCCGTTTCGTAGACCTGCACCACGGCTTGGAGCCAGGTCGTCAGGTCAGGAAACAGCACGGAGCGGGCTTCCCAGTCGTGCCAGTGCTCCATGATCTGCCCGGCGTGGCCGGTGAAGGTGCCGGCCAAATCCACGCAGACATGGTCGCCGCCGCCGTTTTCCAGGAAGGGCACCCAGCCGGGCTGCCACCAGTTGGGCACAAAATCCCCGGCCTCCAGCAGTTCCAGGTTTACCCGCATGGTTTCGGCGGCACTGCCCAAGGATTGCAGGCAGTTGTTCTGCACAAAGCTTTCGAAGCCCTGCTGCCCATTGTGCCAGCCAAACCACCAGCGCAGCTCGGCCGGCAAGGTCAATTCAAACTCAGCCTCAAACGCGGCCAGCTCGGCCGCCGTAGCGGGTGGGTTGAGCGTGGCGTAATATGCCGGGCGGCGCTGCTGGAGCAGGGCGTCGAGGCGGGCAAGCAATGCGGGGAAGGTCATCGAAAAAATGTTACGGCCCGCTAGGCCGGTATAATCAAGGGATAAGACGAAGAACGTGCCCATCCCAAATGCCAATGGCACTGCTTTGGGCCAGAAATACCAATTTATTGTCGGCTGTGAAGCCCATTTCACTTCCTCTGCTGGGGTAATTCTGCCCTGAAAACCCATCCGGAGCGCACACCAGTTGCCAGGCCCCGGCCTTGGCAAGATCGGTGGCGGACTTGGCCCGGAATATTCCGTGGTCGGAATAATAGTACAGCCGCTGCTCGGCGCTGCTGTAGGCTATTGCCCGGATGTCTTCGCCACGGGGCGTATTGTCGTAGCCTATGGTCCGGTAGTTTTCTTGATAATTACTGTGAAACACGTGCCTGGCCTGAAAGTCTTCGAAACGAGTGATGCAGCTACTCAAACTCAGGGTGCCCATTATGCCCAGGGCCCAGATCGTGCTGTCCAGCACCACCATATCTTTGTAGCCCCCATAAGACGGTGGGGGCCGCCGCGGCGGTTTCTTGCGCGCCTGACCCAGCGCGCTTAGGTGTAACAGCAGCAGCCCGAATAACAGGTAGTACCTCATTCGACAGACTACTCCACTACCTCCCGGCAGGCCCGGTACAAGTCCTTCCACCCTTCCCGCTCTTTCACCACGGTTTCCAGGTATTCGAGCCACACCACGCGGTCCTGCACCGGGTCCTTGACCACGGCTCCGGTGAGGCCGGCGGCCAGGTCGGCGGCCTGTAGGGTACCGTCGCCGAAATAGGCAGCAAGGGCCAGGCCACTGTTGAGCACCGAAATGGCCTCGCCGGTGCTGAGCGTGCCGCTGGGGCTTTTGAGCTTGGTTTTGCCGTTTTCCGTCACGCCCCCGCGCAGCTCCCGGAAGATGGTCACCAGGCGGCTGATCTGCTCTAAGCCGGCCGTGGTGGGCGGCAGCTGCAGGGCCCGCCCGGTTTTCTCGACCCGGCTCTGCACAATCTGCACTTCCTCAGCTACCGACGTCGGCAAGGGCAGCACGACCGTGTTGAAGCGGCGGCGCAGGGCGCTGCTGAGCTCGTTTACCCCTTTGTCCCGGTCGTTGGCGGTGGCAATAACGTTGAAGCCGCGCGTGGCCTGCACTTCGGTAGCCAGCTCGGGCACCGGAAGCACTTTCTCCGACAGCACCGTGATGAGCGTATCCTGCACATCGGCCGGAATGCGGGTCAGCTCCTCAATGCGCACCAGGCTGCCTTCCTGCATGCCCTTGAGCAGCGGCGAGGGCACCAGGGCCCCAGCTGAGGGACCTTCGGCAATCAGGCGGGCGTAGTTCCAGGAGTAGCGGATGGCGTCTTCCGAGGTGCCGGCCGTGCCCTGAATCAGCAGGTTGGAGTGGCCGCTGATGGCGGCCGTCAGGTGCTCACTCACCCAGCTTTTGGCCGTTCCCGGCACGCCCAGCAACAGCAGCGCCCGGTCGGTGGCCAGGGTAGCCACGGCAATTTCCATCAGTCGCCGCTGCCCAATGTACTTGGGCTCAATCTCAAAGCCGTTGTCGAGTGTGCCGCCCAGCAGGTAGGTTACCACGGCCCAGGGCGAGAGGTGCCAATTGGGCGGTTTAGGCCGGTCGTCGGCCGCTACCAGGGCGGCTAGCTCTTCGGCGTATTGCACCTCGGCGTGGGGGCGCAGAATATTATCAGCAGTGGGCAGGGCCATAAAGCAGGAAAAGAAATAGTTTTTAAAGGGTGCCCGCCTTGCCAATGCAGAGCAGCAGGCGGCAGAAAGGTACGCAAGGTCAGGAATCGGGGTCGGCAGGCTCGGTCAGGGCTTGCGCCAGGCGGCGGCGAAAATCCAGGGTTTCGAGCAGCTGGTTGTAAGCTAAGTAATTAGCGTAATCCAGGGCCTGCAACTCTTCCATTGCGCCGGCGCAAAATTCATACTGCTCGGGCGGCACAGCCTGTTCCATGTGGCGCAGCAGTTGCTGCATTCGGGTCTGCATCGTGTGGTTCCACGAGGCGCCCGCAGCCCGCAGCGTAGTGGCCAAAGTGGCAAAAGCCCGGTGCGTCAGGGCCACGGACCAGGGACCGGGCAGGCTTAGCAGCCAGGTTTCCCAGCGGGCCGCGGGCTGACGCAGCAAGGGGTCGGTTGGCATGACAGAGAGCAGCAGCTCCTGCACGGGCCCGGTGGCCCCCAGCAGGTCCACAGCCTGCCCAGCCGACAGCAGCGGCAGCTTGTCATTGCTGAACTGCGCCTGGGCGTAGGCCAATGCCCAGTCGGCGGCCTGATGCAGTAGCAAGGCTTCGTACCAGGCCCGCAGCAGCACCGCAGCCCAGTCGGAGCCGGCCGCTAGCGCCAGAATTTCCGCCGGGCTCAGCCGCCAGTGTTTGGTCCAGCGAGCCGGAGGAATCAAGCTGAGCATTTGCCCCAGCCATGCCCCTTTCTCGCCCGCAAAGCGGCTATCCTTTTGCTCGACGCCATCCGCCAGCCAGGATTTATCCCAGTCAGCGGGCAAGGTGACCACCAGCCTTTTGCTACCAGCTTTTCCGTCCAGGCGCAGCAGCGCCTCCGCTCGGGCCCAGAGGCGCTCCACCAAGGGGCTGTCCGGCATTTTAGCCAGCAAAGGCAGCACAGTCTGCCGTACTTCCTTGCTTTTTGAAGCTAGGTACTGTTCCAGCAGTGCACCATCAGCCGAACTTAGATTTAGGGTTAGCGCTGCCAGCAGCTGCGCCTGGTTCTTGGCTGGTTCCTGGGGTAGCGCCGCCGTCAGCAGTTCCCGGGCCCGGGCGGGTTGCCGGCGCCGGAGCGCGCTCACCATTTGGTGACGCTGCCGCACGGTGCCTGTTTCCCACTCTGCCTCCTCAAATTCACCCGTTTCAGCCGCCGCCGACAGTAGGCTCCAGGCTGGATTAAGGCCAGCCAGCCACCGGCCCCGCTCCCCGATTACCGGGTTTAGCAGCGGCCCCAATTGGGCTTGGGTGCGGGCTAGTTCCAGCAGTGGCACTAGCAGCCGATGCGGCACACGACGGTCATGGCGGGCCATTTGCTGCAGATAGTTGGGCAATAAGTGGCTGAACCGGGCCTCAAGCAGAAGCTCCAGGTGCTCCTGGGCCTGGCCTCCCAACGCGGGCAGAAGCTCGGCCGGGGCGGGCTCTCCCTGGACCAGGCGTTCCGTTGGCACGGGCAGCGGCCGGCCCGCTTTGCGCACCAGGGCCAGGGCCGCGGCCGTTAGCAGCACCAGTTTTTCGGGGTGGTCCGTTGTATCTTCGGGGGCGGCCGGAGGCGTAAAGCCCGGTATTTGCGGCACAGCCTCAGTGGTTTGACCCGTGCCGAGCAGCGCAATGCGCATCAGCTGGCTCCAGGCTTGGGAAGCGTCGGTCATGGTCAGGACGTTGGGGGGCCGGGAAAGTAGCTTAACACGCGGAAGTCCTGGCCGTTCCACTCCCCAAAGAAGCTCATAGGCCTGCCGCCACCCGCCGCCAGCAACTGCCAGCCATCGGCTCCCAGCAGGGCCAGCTGTTGGCGCGTCGGAGAGTGTTCCAGCGCCCAGGTTTCGTCGGCGAGGCGCACGGGCAGCAGGTCGCGCAGCACCGCGGGCCACTCCCGCACCCACGGGTTCTGGCGGAGCACGGCGGCATACTGGGCCAGCAGCTGGTTGGGCGTCAGGGCGGCATCGGCCGGCGCGGCGCGTGGTCCGGCGCCGGCGTACACCAGCGGGCCGCCCACCGCCCGCAACGGCTGCAGCCCCGGGTAAAACGTCAGGGAGCCTTCGTACCGGCCATTGGGCACCAGCGTGGTAGCAAAAGGCTGTTCACCAAAGGCATATTCCAGCAGCAGGGCATAGCGCCGGGTCTGGACGCCCCACAGCCAGGTGCGGCGGGCCGTGAGACGCTCTTCCTGCCAGCGGTACTGGCCCACCACGAGCCAGGTATCCGCCACGGCGGGCTGCTGGGCCAGTATTTCATCTTTTTTAAGCGTAACCCCCAGCAGCTGCAGTACTTCCTGCTGCGCCGTAGCCGGCAGCTGGGCCAGCCGCTGGAAGGCCTGCAGCAGCCCATATAGCTCCCCCAGCCGGGCCAGCATGGTTTCGGGCCAGGTCAGGCCGGTAAAGCGCAGGGCCGCCAAGCCCCGCACCACGGCGGCCAGGCCCGGCAGTTGCGCATCGACCAGGCGGGCCGCCTGCTGCTCCCAGAAGCTGTCGGGGGCGCGGTCTACCCGGGCCAGGCCATTACGAACCACGTCTATGAGCCACACTTCCAGCTCCTGCACCCCGCGCTGCATTCGCTCCAGCCGCTGACTTTCGCGTTTTTGCCGGGCCGTGTCATCGGGCTCCACCGTGGGCGGCGCGCTTTCCTCGCGGGGCTGGGGCCGCCGGGTTTGCCGCTTACTCAGCCACTCGGTCAGCCATTCGGGCTCGGCCAGCGGACCAAACAGCTGCGGGGAGCGGACTACCAGTAGCAGCAGGCCCACGCCGTGCTTGCAGGGGAACACCCGACTCGGACAGGAGCACTTAAAGGCCGGCTCACTCAGGTCGATGGCGGTTTGGTAGGGCCGGGCGCCGCTGCCCGCGCACTCCCCCCAAACTGCTGTGGGAGTTTGCCCCAGGTTTTGCCACGGAGCCGGGCGGGCCAGCTCCAATCCCCGTTTCAACGTTCCGGCATCGGGTACCAAGGCCCGAACCTGCTCTTCCGTCCAAACCACGTATTGCTTGCGTATTTATTTCACGGTAAAACTACCCTGCAGCGGCAAAGTAGCAGTTCGTCGGCAAACTACCGCACCGCTGCTGGCCCCTGACCATGAAGCACGGCGGGGTGCCCTTACAGCGCAAATTAATCCCTACCCCGCATGGGTAATTCCGCTCGCCAATTGCGCAACTTAATTGGTGCTCTACCCTACCTGATTTAGAATTCATTCCCCGGAATTAGAGCATACCGTCACAAGTTGCTCGTCGAAATATATCTGCCTATGCATTCAGAAGTCAGGCCTGACTTCCGCCGAACAGAACGCTGTCGTCGGTTTGGTTATTCGGTAAGTGTGAAAATGGGGAGCTACCTGTTCCATAAAAAAAGGGCCCGCAAGTGGCCCTTTTTTTATAAAATCCAGAAAACACGGTTTTCTGTCGGCGTATTACTCTGCGGCAGCAGCCTTGGGCTTACGGCCACGCTTGGCTCCATTCGGATTGGTGGTACGGGGTTTACGCACCTTGGGAGCGGGCTCGTAATCGTCGGCCAATACGGTTTCCATATCGGCTACGGCCTGATTCAGCGCGTTAATAGCCGAGGAAACGCCCCGAAGCGCCTTGCGCAAATCTTTTTTAACGACCTCGCTGCTTTTCGCAACTTTGAGAACTTCTTCGAATTGGCTGAAATCTAGGGCCATGCTGAAGTTTATTTAGAGTGGATGGAAGGAAAAGCCAATGACTGACTCTGCCGCAAACGTAACATATTCATTTTCGTTTTCAATTATTTAAATAAATCTTTTTAAACAATAGTATTTCCACCGCGCAAGCTGCACACTATTTTCAGTAGTTCTAGACAGCAAAAACAGCCATTACTAGTTGAATATACATAAACTGATTAAGAGATAGTATCCCAGAGTATACTCCTAAACTAGCTCTACCTCAGCAAAAAACGAATGTAGTACTATTAACAAAAAAGGGGAAATCTGCCCTATTCAGTTCAGGGCCTTTTTAATCAGGAAATAATGGAAGCCTCTTCGTCTATTATCAGCTATTGGTTATAGCTCGCATCATATACAAGCTAATCGTATATGCCTGCCTTAACTGCGACCATTGTCAGTCCCAATGTAGTTGCACTAGGCTACGTGACCTCGGGTAGGCAGTGGCCGGCACGAACGCTACGCTCTCTTCCCTGGCTTTATCCGCCGTCGCTTTCAGCCCCCGGTCGACATCCATCGTATTGAGCGGCGTAGTACCTGCTTTTGGCATCTGGTTGTGCCTCTCATCATGCAGCATCAGCCACTCGGCCGACCCTTCCGGCACAGCTTCAGAAAGCCCACCAAAGTAGGAAGGACTCAAAGGAGTAAGAGCTTACCGCACTTCAATAAGTACTGCAAAAACTGAGAGGCAAGAACACTGTAATGCGTGACACCCTAGCGCGTTTACGGGGAAAAGCATCAAAATCAGTTAATCGGCGCTGTACCGAACTATAGTCGGACGCAGCCACTGCAAGGAGGTTCACCTCATCTAGAAGGCCCAGGGTGCCAGTCAGCAGGGCATAACCATCCGCCAACTGAAGCAAGTAACCTAATGCTGAGCACCTGCGCCAGCGCCTGACCATCAACCAAAAGCAGCGCCACGGCCTGCTCACCAACGAAGAAGCCAAGCAGCAGCGCGCCGAAATGCAGCAAGCCACCCAACGCAAGGCCAGCACCGACTAGCAGCTCAGCCTGGAAGCTCAGCAGGCCATCAACCGCTGGGGCCGCGACGTCACCCATCACTTTGCCGAACGTCACGGCATCAACTCCAACCATCTTTGAGTTACTGCAAAAGGTTCCCATTAGTGCGCTACCTATTGCGGCAGTAGTGGCACTCAACCTTCCCTAGACCTGACGCTACAGAATACAAGAGAAAAAGAGCCAAGCTTTAAGTCAAGTAATTAGTCCTTGCTAAGCTTACTTATCAGGCTGTATTTCGCCGGTTCTCCCCCGTTTGAACCAGGCATAGATTCCTGATAACGCGGCTAGTATTGCTGCAAGGGTCAGTAAATTTTTCTTAAGCCATTCCATAAAGTCAGTGATTTGGTCTGATACAGGTTTCGGTGACTCAATCACGTTGACTTCAATAGTTTTATAAAATGGCCTGCTGTTTTTTAGACTACTATCATCACAGGAGCCTTTAATGATGAAATTCAGGGGTAGTCTTTCACCAGACTTTATTGGTTTTACCCTCCACACTCTCTGCTGAATTGTATCGTTTTTAACGTTCACGAAGACTTGCGGCTCCTCAGGGGTAACGAGAAAATATGAACTATCCGATCTAAGGTCTACGCTCATGAACGGAGTGATTTTTATCTGTTCTAATATGATATTCCTTTCGTCAGGAACCACTGGAACTCCTAAATAAGAATTGACAACAAGATGGTGCGAGGTTATTTTGGTGCTGGGTAACCGACGCTCTGACGAAGTGCCCCGCTGGGGTGACTGCAGACCGTCAACTACTCCGGCCACAAGGCTGAGCACTACATTATACAACTTCCCTTTCTCCATCTTACGAGGCGTATTATAAACTGCCGATCCTTCTTCAAAGCACCTATTTGACTGTCCCGAGGTGCTCGCTCTAACATATAGAGCCGGACCATATTTTGATTCTGCAGCATTAGGCGCACCCGTAGGGTAGAGGTCGATATCTACTCGGCGATTCAGGGCCTGACCATCAGCGG
The DNA here is from genome assembly GCF_022919135.1 of Hymenobacter cellulosivorans. Classification (NCBI taxonomy): domain Bacteria; kingdom Pseudomonadati; phylum Bacteroidota; class Cytophagia; order Cytophagales; family Hymenobacteraceae; genus Hymenobacter; species Hymenobacter cellulosivorans. The sequence goes on from NZ_CP095049.1 coordinate 4,345,835, forward strand.
TAGTATTATCCGCTATTGGCTTTGTTGCACCGTAAATCCGAGTCTCGATGCGGGCCGACGGGACACCTTGACTGAGTAAGTAGGTCCTAGTCAAAGTTGCACGTTCCTGCGCAAGCTTTAAGCCTTGGTCACCGCTGCCTTCTAAGTTGTCAGTATGTGCAGCAATACTCACACTATATTCTGGGGATTCGGCCATGAAGGCAGCAATGCTCTCGATTATAGGCAACGACTTTGGAGGCGGAATTGCCTTGTTGACCTCGAAGTAGATATATTTCGTGGTTTTCTGCAGTATCTTCTTCGTTATGGTTTTGCCCTCTGGGCAACCCTTGTTAAAGGCTAAACCAGCACGGTCAGGGCAACTGTCTTGGTCATCGGGTACGCCGTCTCTGTCGCCATCAATCGGACAGCCATTACCGTCAACCTGTGTACCAGCTGGGGTATCGGGGCACTTATCTTTCTGATCAGTCGTGCCGTCGCTATCCATATCCAGCACCAGTGGGCAGCCATTACCATCAACCTGCTCTCCGGCTGGTGTATCAGGACACTTGTCGTTCTGGTCAATTATGCCGTCGCTATCTGCATCTGCACAACCATTGTGCTCGGGCTTGCCAGGAACATCAGGACATTTGTCATCGGCGTCGCGTACACCATCGTTGTCGCGGTCATAGCACCCCTCTAGCGTAGCCTGACCTTTTTCGGTAGGGCAACGATCCTGATAGTCCGGCACGCCGTCACCGTCGCTGTCCAGCGGGCAGCCGTTGGGATCTACGGCCATATCACGGGGCGTATCTGGACATCTATCTTTCTTATCAGTTACGCCGTCAAAGTCTTTGTCGCGTTTGCGCCATAGTTTAAAGTCACTGCAAGACGTGAAAAAGAGTAAAAGTATAAGCATCCGTAAGCCACGCCGGAATGCACCACCAAATCTTCTTATTTGAAGCTCATTGAATGCCTTTACCATAGCAGAAGGTGGTTCATTGATAATGCTTATTGCCGCAGAAGTATCCAGCTCCTAAAAGCTCCTAGGCGCTGATACATCTGTAAAATTTTGATTATCAATTATATTTCTCATCAGTACCAGCACTGATTTTCAAGCCAGGCTAGGTGTAGTCATATTTTATTGTGACCGAGCATATCCATTCAACAGCCTCAAGTCTCAGCCCCTTACGCCCGAAATGCCCATCCAGCAGCACTGTCAATTCCTCAACGCCGTGCGCTGGCTCTGCGTCGGCTGTCTCATTAGTACTTACCTCAACGACCTGTGCGCCGCCCAGCTCAGCCCAGCTACCGTAACCAACTATACCCTAAGTCTCAACTAGCACGCATTGAGAAAGAGTTATTGACTTTAAGCCCTGCCAACTTCCAGAAACTTGGCGACGCATACTTGGCCCGTTTCCGGGGCTGGCGGACTCAGTCATGGGGCACCATGATTAGGGCCGACAAAGACCGCACTGGCACCCCCCGATGCTTGGGCCTTATTGTTTGATGGCCGCTTTGTGTTTCTGGCCTACGCCACCGCTCATCAAAACCTACCCAATAAGTTGCAGAAAGACCTCACGGATTGCATCACCCGTACCCAGCCCGATATCCTCCCCTCGCAGGTTAAGCAGATCTGTCTTGTTTTTCAACCGCCGCTCCCCACCTGCAACCGCCGCCAACCTTTACAAACAAGCCAAAGCAGCGGGTTACGAGCTAGAACTCTTTGGGCTTCTCGGTGAAAATTCTACTGGATTTCCCGCCGGCTGGCTGCATCTGCCTGGAGCACCTGCTGCCGAAGTGGCCGCTGAAGGACTTTATAAAGGGCGTAGTAGGCCTGTTCGGCCTGACCCAGCAGACCGCCCCCTCGCACTGTGAAGCTGACCGATGGCACGACACCAATTAGCGTCAGCCCGCGGCATCAGCACGTTTGCTGGCCTGAGCTTCGCCATCGACCTGCTGCCCACTTACTACGCCCACCTGCGCGCCGTGTACGCCCGGCCGCTGGTGCTCAAGCCCTCGGTGCGCCTGAGCGCCCAGGACGTGCTGGACTTCAACCAGCTCGTGCCCGTGTGGCCGGAAAAGGAAGGCAGCTATTTCTACTGCAATAAAATCACGAACTGGGAGGAAGGCCAGGCCTTGACCTCTGTGGAGTTGCTGCGACTGACGTTTTGAAGGGTCAGTGTATTCTAGATAGATATAGACACAAGCCAGTGTAGTAGCTTTGCCCACTTGTTTGTGCAGGCTGTCCAAATTCACCGTTTATAATCTTTTCAATCCTTCTTTGATACGTACATTCTTACCCTCATTACTGGCCAGTGCCGTCCTGCTCGGTACTAGCTTGCTATCAACCCCGGCTGCCGCCCAGGCTCCTGCGAAGCAATGGGATAAAACCTTTGGCGGAAGCTATAGAGATGAGCTGACCGTAATGCGTCCTACCCGCGAGGGAGGGGTTATTCTAGGAGGCTATTCCACCTCGAACATCAGTGGTGATAGAACGCAGGCAAGCCCAGGTTATGGCGACTACTGGGTTGTCAAGGTGGATGCCGCTGGCAATAAGCAGTGGGATAAAGCCTTTGGAAGCAGCGGAAATGGTCTGTTAAAAGCTCTGCAGCAAACGCCGGATGGAGGTTACTTACTCGGAGGAGAGGCTGAGTCTATCGCCGATGGGGATAAAACTCAAGTGGGCAACGGAGACTATGACTACTGGATCATAAAAATTGACGCGAATGGGACAAAACAGTGGGACAAGACCTTCGGGGGCCAAGGTGTTGATCACTTAACCGGTGTAGAACTCACGGCTGACGGAGGCTATATTCTTCTTGGGAGTTCTGACTCGGGTATCGGCGGCGATAAGACACAAGCAAACCGAGGAAGCTATGACTTCTGGGTCGTAAAAATCGACGCAGTAGGGAACAAAGTATGGGACAAAACCTTTGGTGGTGCCACCAGGGATTACGCCTTTTCTTTGTGCACTACTCGCGACGGGGGCGTCCTACTAGTTGGCGACTCTAGTTCGCCAATTAGTGGTGATAAAAGCCAGGCCGAGCAAGGCAACCTCGACTTTTGGGTTGTCAAGCTCAACGCAACCGGTACCAAAGAATGGGACCGCACGCTAGGCGGTAGTCTTTCCGATCAAGCCTTGGGTGTGCAGCAAGCCCCGGATGGCAACTATTTGATTGCAGGCACATCCTACTCTGGTATTAGCGGTGATAAAACTCAAGCCAGTAAAGGAAATTCCGATATATGGGTTGTGAAACTGGACCCTCTGGGCAACAAAGTCTGGGACCGCTCGCTCGGGGGCAATAGGCACGAGGACGCTAATTCTATTCTTGCAACCAGTGACGGGGGCATGATCGTTGCCGGTAGTTCCTTCTCTGGTATTAGCGGTGATAAAACACAGCCCAGCCGCGGCGGATATGATTTTTGGTTGGTCAAGCTGGATGGTGTGGGAACTACCCAATGGGACCTATCCTTGGGAGGGCCAGATCATGACCCTGCTTCCGCGCTAGCCAGCCAGCCCAATGGCGGATTAGTAGTGGCTGGTACCACTTACCCGGGCATCGGAGGAGACAAGACCCAGATTGGCTATGGAGAAGAAGACTTTTGGCTGGTCAAGCTACAGGACGCTACCATTACAGGTGTGAGGCCAACGCTAACCAAAGAGCCGTTAACTATATACCCCAACCCAGCGCACAACCGCCTAACCCTGCACCTGGCAGCTGAGGCCCCGCGCACGGGCCTGCGTCTTTCCCTGCTGGATGCATTAGGCCGTAGTGTGTATGCGCAACCCCTGGGAGCTGGAGGCCCGGATGTATCCGTTGAGGTAGGCCAGCACCCGGCCGGGTTGTACTTGCTTCGTGTAGAAGGCCCCGATGGCTATGCAGCCACGCAACGGGTGGTACTGGAGTAACACGACGAGTATTTGCTACGAAAAGCCCCGCCCTGAACAGGTCGGGGCTTTTTCGTTCCATTTCGTAAAACAGTTGGGCTGGTTCTTGCAAGCTTGACTGTATGAAAACACTGCTATTGGCCGTTAGCCTGCTATTTGCCACGTTAACTCTTCGCGCCCAGTCGGCTGCGAACCCTGTGTCTGCCACTCCCTATAAGCGGGCGAATGCTGTTCTGGTAATCACCTCCGATAGTGCATCCGTCGCCCTAAAAAAGCTAGGAGCCATTCTGGTGGCGAAAGGCTACAACATCAAAAAGCTCGATACCGATTTTAACACCATCACCACCGAGCCAAAAGCCGTCATGGGAACGCAGTGGTACACTGTAATCGCCATACGAGGCGCAGCTACCCCCACCGGTATCTCGCTCTCGGCGGAAGTCACAACGGAAATACGGGCCATCTCACCCGGCAGCGAGCATACAGTGACGCGCGTTTTTAGTAACGGAAAAAAGCCCACCGGTTACTTCCGCTGGCTAATGGAAATAGCGGCTTCTTACCCTGGGGCCACGGTGCACTACACCCAAGACTAATACTGCGCGACGTTTTACCCTACTTGCGCGACGGAATGGAGCCACGGCGTTTGCCGTGGCTTTTTGCATGTAGTAGGTTGCCGTATGGCCCAGGATACCACAGAAAAGCTCTTATTTGAAGTCCGTCTTTCCAGCGAACAGCTGAAGGCAGAGATCTAAAGATTCAGTGCTGGCACTGAGGTAATAGAATGGAAGGTGGGCGTGATTAGAGGCTAAAGTTGAAAACAACCACACGCTTCTTCCATATGTGCCATGCAACGATTACCCGAAGCATTCATGTAGGTGCATTCCTCATGACGACCCTTCTCCTTTCTCAACGCTGTTATGCTCAAGACGAACCCGCTGGTATATTTCGTGCCAGCCATATTCTTTTCAAGGGAGATAAGGTTCGCTATCTCATTCCTTCAACTTCTGGCCCTAAAGCCAAGGTAGAAGAGCAAGATATTGAAACGACTACTGGCGGAGTCGTAACTACGATCACCCGCAAAACAACGACTAAACCAACCGCAGATGCTTCTAAAGGATATGAAGAATCAGATCCAAAGGAAGCAAGGCCTTCAGAAGGGAAAGCAATTGAAGTAACGATTATTCAAAAGGGTGATACGTTATACTTTAAACCCTGGAAATGGACAGTTGGTAATCCTACAGAAGCTAATGCCATCAACAATGAGACAACAATTAACGGGAAGTTCTTCCGAGTGGTTGGTGATGTGATAGACGCAACTCAAACCGTTAAGGAACGCAATAAGGCTACCGCCGATGCTCAAGCTTTCAATCCAACCATTAGATATTCCAAACGCAGCATTGATGTAGGCATTATCGCCATTCCTATAACCGTGTTACTGCACCAGCACTCCATTGCTAGTGTAAAGCCAAACGCTGGGATATATGTAGGACGTAACTATGGTTTTACCCGTTACTACACAGGTGGCGTTTCGAAAACTATCTCCCGTACGCCACTAGTGTATGGCGGTGCTGCCGAACTTGATCTAAGCAAGAAGAATACACCTGACCTTAGTGAAGATGACAAAGGGGCAGCTCCCTTTTTGAACTTTGGCGTAGGCTATCTGCGAGGAACCACCAAACTAAGTGGAGGATTCGTCCTAGGCTGGTATGTGCCACTTTCTAGCTCCGGGTGGAAATCACGCTATAGTGAAGCCCCCTACCTTGGCTTATTGCTCAGTCTGAAAATTAGTGGCTAATAGAAAAGCCCTGGCCATTAGGTCGGGGCTTTTTCTTTATTGCTACATCTCTCACTGCTAGCACAAGGGCTTTACAGCACCGCTTTCCTTACTCTTCTTCTTTGCCCTGTGCTGGCTTGGGGCCAGCCTGGTAGCGTATCCGAGCCAACCGTCTGCCCCTGCAGTGGTCAGCTTCCCAGTTGGGTGTACGCGAGGCCACCGGTCACAATGACGGGCCCAAAATCGACACCTAGCAGCGGGCAGCCGGTGCGGCCCTGCGCGGCCCGTGGTGTGGGGTATATCAAGCAGCTGGTCAGCGACACTGTGGGTTGTCCTACCCGAAGGGCGCCGCCGGCTCCTACAATTGGTTTTTGCCGAGTAGCCCGCGCACTTACTATATCAAAGGCAAGCGGGGCTCGGTGGATCAGATTTAGCCCGGGCACCAGGTCGGCTTCTATCACCCCAACCTGGGCCGCATCGCGCACGTCGCTCGTACGGTGGCTCCAGCTTGCAAGCGCGGTACCCGCGGCTGGTATTGCAATGAAGGCAACACCGGCACCGGTGGCGGCCGGGACGGAGCCGGCATGCATCTGCTGCTCAGGGCCACCTGGGAATTTTATGCCGCCGCTAACTGGCTCCACTGATGCGCTCCCTCGTGCTTGGACTACTCGCCTTCGGGCTGGCCGCCTGCAAGATTGTGGAGGCTGGCGGTATTGGCGGGAATCAAACGACCATCACCGGTGATGGCAATACGGTGGCCTCCGCCACCAAGCCAAGCACCATGGCCGCTGGTCCCGGAGCCCCTGCTCAGGTAAAGAAGTCGAATGGCGTTGCAGTCGGCGACGGAAGCCAGGTGGCCAGTTCCCGGAAAGGGCTCGCGGTATTGGGGCAGGGCAACACGGTTGCGCCGCCAGCCGCGCCGAGCACTTGGTGGAAATGGCTGCTGGTCGGCACGGCGCTGGGTTACCTGGGGCCGAAGCTGTTTAAGCTGGGTAGCCGATTTATCTGACCACTACCGACCTGATATAGTTGACCTGCCCAGAATTCACAGAGGTGTACATTGTGCAAAGCCTATTGCAGCAAAAAAGCCCCGGCTCACGTCAGGACTTTTTGTTTACCGGCATGATCACGCGTTTGTATGCTTTCAGCAGAAACCGGCACCTTTTCCCTAGTACCATAACAAGCCCAGACGGCGCCAGCGACGGGGCGTTTATATGGCCTAATCAGCCACTGCTCATTCCAAACGGGCACACCAAGAAAAAACCCCTTGTAAACACATGATTTACAAGGGGTTTTCAGGGCAATGAGCCCCCAGCCGGGACTCTCTTATTTTCCAAGAAGACCACGCAAGTCCAATTCAGTCAAGTACTTAACCCCAAGTGAAAATCTTTTGGTATTAGGCTGGGGCTTATTTTGGGGCGTCTTCGTCCAGGTGTCGGCGTACCTCGCCACGGTCAAAGCCTAGCTGCTCGATAACCTCCCACAGTCGGTCGGCCGTCACATCAGGTGCACTTGGAATGTAAGTCGACAAATAGCCCCGCACCCGCCACAACTGCGAGATGTCCGATGCAGGCAGAGAGTAGGGTTTTACATGGTGGTTGTCCGAGTGTAGTTCCACTAGCCCTTCCATATCTGTAATCCGGGCCCGGATCCGTTTCAGCATCACGCTCTCGGCCGTCACAACCACGTAGACCTCGCCAGGCGTTAACAGGTCCCACCGTTCCACCGCCGACCCTATCACGATGTCGCGGTGGTTCAGCGTGGGCTCCATGCTGTCCCCGCTTACCTCGAAAGCCCGGAAGGTGCCGTGCTCAAAACCCGGTATCCGGTAGTGCCGCAGCTGCTGCAGGAAAATAGCTTCGTTGAACTGCTTCGTGTAGCCCCCCTGGGCCACCACTGGCACGAACGATACATTCTCCTCCCCGTCTTTGTCTACCGTCACCGTCAGCACCCGGTCGACACCCGTCGTATTCGGCGGAGTAGTATCGGCTTTCGGCTTTGCAGCACCCTTCTCGTCGCGCAGCATCGGCCCCGTGCCCAGCATCAGCCACTCAGCCGACAGCTCCGGCCACAGCTTCAGAAAGTCTACCAAAGTAGGATAGCTGGGTTCCGAGCCTTTCAGAATGTTGTAGAGCTTGCTGGTAGTACTGTACCCCAGTTTTTGCGTTGCACTGCTGGCATTCAGGCCGTAATGAGTCAGCAACTGCTGTACTCTGTGCACTACTTCCGGTATCTTTTTCGCCTCTGCCACAGACATTTCAAATGTTTTTCCTGTTTTGATGTAAAATTGCTTTACAACGCAATTATATTCACATCTGAAAGCAACCACCTTTCAAGAGCAATATACACAACAAACAGGAAATAACATGGAACCAAAAGAGAAAGAGCCTACCGCACTGCAAAAAGTGCTACAAAAGCTAGGCGGAAAGCACACTGTAGTGCGTGATACCCTAGCGCGTCTACAGGAAAAAAGTATCAAAATCAGTCAATCGGCCCTGTACCAAACCATAGCTGGTCGCAGCCACAGCAAGGAGATTGTCGATGTGTTCCTGGAAGTGGCTGAGGCTGAATTTGAGCGTCGCCGCCAAGTTGAAGAACGAGCCCGTCAACTTCTAGGCGCTTCCTGATGCAAACTGTCGTGATCATTCCCGAACCGGAGTGGCGCCAGGTCCTGCAGCGGCTGGACAAGCTCGAACAAGCCACCCAGGCGGCCACCACGAGCTCTTCTGCCAAACCCGACGAAATTCTGAACGTGCGCGAGGCCGCGGCCCTGCTCGGCATGAAGCCGGACGGGCTGCGCAAGGCCCGCCGCGCCCAGCGGATTAAGGGCGTACGCATCAACGAAAAAGAATGGGGGTTCCGCCGCTCCGAGCTGACGCGCTATCAGAACCGCTATAACCGGCAGCCACTCACCGCAGCCGCTTGAGCTATGTCTACCCAACTCGCCCCCATCGTCGGCCTCTACGCCGGCCTCCAGCTCTACCAATTCGATCAAACCACCGAGCCCCGGCAACTCACACCGGGCCAGTAATGCCCCCGGCCCCGTGAACTACGTCCACCATACCCGCGCCGCCCACGAGCAGCTGCTGGCCCAGCCTACCAGCCGCCCGCACCACATCAGCCTCTATCTGGCCCTGTTTCGTCAGTGGAATACCGAGCGGTTTCCCGAGAGCATGCAGATAGACCGCCGCGAGGTGATGCAGGCCGCCCGCATCGGCAACCGGGATACCTACCTGGCGGCCCTACGCGACCTGGAAGCCTGGAGCCTGCTTACCTACCGGCCCAGCCACAACACCGCCCAGGGCAGCCGCATTCAGATGGTGGAGGTTGGCCCAGAAGTGAGCATACCCCGGCCGGGAGCTATGCCCAAAAGTGAGCCGACCCCACCCGCACATGTTAGCCCGGAAGCGGGCCAACAGGTTGCCCCAGAAGTGAGCCGACTAGGCCCCGAGGTTGGCCCGGAAGTGGGCCGACACTCCTTATATAATAAAACAGTAGATACTAAACAGGTACATAAACAGGGCGGCATCCCGCAAAAAAAAGGAGGGCAGGTTTTCGCGGGCGAAGGGCTTTCAGCGGCGGAAATACTACCCGACGAGCTACCGACCAACGGCGCAGCCGGAGCCCCAAAAGAAAAAGTTGCGCCAAAAAGAAAAGGGGTAGGCCAAGCCACCATCCGCAAGGCCGCCGCTCGAGCTGCCACCACCGGCCGCGGCGGGAAGGCCAGGCCCCAGCGCCCCGAAGTACCCTTCGCTGAATCTGAGTTGGCCCGCTACGAGGATTTCGCCGCCGCCTTCGAGGGCACCGATTACCAGCTGGCCGATTTACGATTCTACCACGCGCAGGTCACCAACTGGCGCAAGGACGGGGAGCCCCCGCGCCGGCGCGACTGGAAAGCCACCGCCACCAAATTTATGCTCAACGATGCACACGATAACCGCCTCAAACTTGCCCCAGGTGCCCAACAGCACCGCCCCGGCCACTCCCCTGCCGACCCCGGAACACGGCCTGCTGAAACTGGCTACCGCTCCAAGTACGATGCGTGAGCTGGCCAGCACCCCCAACCCCGACGCCCGCGCCCTGCTGGCTGAGGTGTCGGTGGGCCTCACGCTGGCCCAGGCCGCCGCCGCGCCCAAGCTGTTTCAGCTCCGCAAACAGGTAGGTGAATCGGTGCTCGTCAAGCTGCTGGTGGTCATCCTGCGGGCTTTCGTCGACTCCCTGCGCGTCCAGGACAAGCCCGACGCGGCCGACATCCTGGAACTGGCCGACACGCTGGCCCAGACCTACACCCACGACAGCCTGAAAGATATAATTCTGGCCCTGAAGGAGGCCCGCACCAACGGCACCAAATTCTACCAGGCCCTCGACTCGGCCAAAATCTACGAGCTGATCCGCACCTACTTCGACCGCAAGGCCAAGTACCTCGAAAACGGCCACCTCGACCAGAAGGCCCAAGGTGCCAGTCAGCAGGCCGTGGCCATCCACCAGCTGCAGCAAGTAACCCCGCAGCTCGTGGCCAGCATCGGCCGCCAGATTCCCCCCGACCACCCCAACGCCGAGCACCTGCGCCAGCGCTTGACCATCATCAACCAGAAGCAGCGCCGCGGCCTGCTCACCGAGAAAGAAGCCGAACAGCAGCGCGCCGAAGTCCAGCAAGCCACCCAACGCAAGGCCCGCTCCGACTGGCAGCCCAGCCCCGAAGCCCAGCAGGCCATCAACCGCCGGGGCCGCGACACTACCCGACGCTTTGCCGAGCGCCACGGCATTAACCCCAACCACCTCTGAGCCATGCCAGCAGCTACCAACCAAACCCCGCTCGACTTCGGCACCCTCACCGCCGAGCAGATAACGGCCGCCATCCTGGGCTACCTCGACGCCCACGGCTTCAGCGCCTGGGCCCAGCCCAACCGAGGCGAGTACGACCCCAAAACCAACAAGTGGCGGCCTCACCCCAACGCCCGCCGGGGTGTACCCGATATTCTCGGTTTCCGTCGCTCAGACGGTAAGTTTCTCGGGGTAGAAGTCAAAGCTGGCACCGACCGGGTACGGCCTGAGCAAACCGAATTTCTAAACGAGCTGAAGGCCGCCGGGGGCCTGGCCTTCATTGCCTACGACTTCGCCGGCTTCGTGCAGTCCTTCGAGCGGCGCGGCCTGCATCGGGTGGCCGCTACCGCCGCGCCCAACGATACTGCCGGCAGCATCGCCAAGCCCGCCGCTGCTACAGCACCGCCTGCTCCAACGAGCCTACCAGGCTCCACCGCCACAAACGACGAGCCCACCCCCTACTACTATGCGTAAAATACCCGGCATCAGCACCTACTTCGGCGGCAAGGGCAGCAGCGGCACCTACCAGCGCATCATCAACCACATTCGCCCCCATGATACCCTGATAATTCCCTTTCTGGGTAACTGCGCCATCACCCGCGCCATCCACTGGCCCACCCGCGTCATGGCCAACGACCTCGACCCGGCGGTGGTCGACGCCTGGCGGGCGGCCGACCTGGGCCCCAGCCTGGAACTACACAACTTACCCGCCCTCGACTTTCTGGCCCAGGTGCTCCGCCGCCCCGACCTGGGCCGCGTCGTTATCTACTGCGACCCACCGTATCCGCTCGACAGCCGCAAGTCCCAGCGCCTCATCTACACCCACGAGATGACCGACCTGCAGCACCGCCGGTTCCTCGACGCTGTGCGCTGGCTCCGCGTCGACTGCCTCATCAGCACCTACCCAAACGACCTGTACGCCAACCAGCTCAGCCATTGGAACCGCACCGAGTTCCAAAGCCAGACCCGCAAAGGTCCCGCCACTGAATGGCTGTTCTACAACTACCCCGCGCCCCAAGTGCTCCACGACGACAGTTTCAGCGGACAAGATTACCGCCAACGCGAGTACACCAAGCGCAAGGCTGGCAGCTGGGTCGCCCGTTACCGCGAGATGCCTCCCCATGAACAGCAGCGCATTCTGGGCCAAATTCTACAGCATACCCCAGACGAATTGATAAAAAAGTTAGTACAGCCTCGCTAAAAAAGACGGTATTTGAAACTAATATATAGCAGAATGTAGTTGAGCTTTCATCCGAAATATTTCGGGCAATAAACATACACAATCAACGCTATGTCCATCAAACCCGGACCCAAGCCCAAAAAAGAAGACGGTACCGATGACCGTAGAAGAAGGGTTACCCCAGAAGTTCAGCCGAAACACCCGTCTTTGAAACCACACAAGCATCAGCCTGGCAAATAGTTTTACTCTTGTCGATGGTACACAAAAGCCTGTTTCGCGCGTGCGGAACGGGCTTTTATTTCTGTACCGCTATACCAACCCTTAAGCGGCTGAAGCAATAGAAAAGGTTATTCGATGAGATGACCAAATAGCCCACATTCCTTCGCCTTTTTGTCTTATAAAACCACTTTTACTGTGCTTCACTCTCTTCTCGCCACTGCCTCCGACCTTGCCCACTGGGCCAGCTTACTTGAAGGAAAATCTACCTTCCCTGAGTTAATGCGCCGGCTGATCCGCGCTACAACTCCAACACTTACTAGACTCAGCTTTCCTTCCGCTGAAGGAGTACAGCTCGAAGGCTGGGATGGCCTCACTTCTGCTGGTACCGCCACACCTTTCGTCCCTTCCGGCTCCACCGGCTGGGAATTGGGAACTAACGTGGATCAGAAAGGAAAAGCCGACGACGATTATGACACGCGTACTGCCAACCCGTTAGAGCTGAATCCCGCAGATGCCACCTTCATTTTCTGCACGCCTCGCCGGTGGGGTAAACGTAAAAAGTGGGCCGATGCACGTAGCAAAGAGGGCAAGTGGCGCGACGTTCGCGCCTACGATGCCGACGACTTGATTACTTGGTTGACCGATGCTCCCGCGACCCACATTTGGCTTTCAAGGTTGCTATCCAAACAGCCCAATGGTGTTCAGGACCTGGAGAGTTGGTGGCAGGATTGGGCAAACCAGACAACCCCCATCATGCAACCGGAATGGCTGTTAGCCGGCCGCACGGCCGCACAAAACCGCCTGACAACCTGGCTGAACGAGCCGAGCCCAGCACCCAAACCGTATTCGGTATTTGCCAGCACCGCAGATGAAGCCCGGGCATTCTTTGCAGCATCTATATTGGCACTGCCCGATGAGCAGCGCGTTAACTGGTTGGCACGCACAATTGTAGTCAGCGACGAGTATATCTGGCAACAACTGATCAATACCCAGGAAAAACTGTTACTAGTGGTTGAGTTTGAATCCGACCGCCTTGGTCAACTCTGTGCCGCAGCTACTCGACAGGGGCACCGCGTAATACTACCGCGGCCAAGCACTCAGGCAGCAGCAACCGACGACGTTGTGCCGCCTTTAGGCCGTGAGGAACTGCGGCAGACGCTCGAAGATGTAGGAATTTCCAAGCTCGATGCGGCCGAAAAGGCAAGCCTTGCCCGCCGTAGTTTCACGGCGTTTCACCGCACACTTCTGGTCGACAAATCCCTACAACGCCTGTGGTGGCAGGAGCCAGCCGTTGCTGTCAAATTACTTCCGTTGGCCCTGCTGGGCCGCTGGACCGACACCGAAGAAGGTGACCAAGCCATAGTTTCCGGCCTGACAGGCAAGCCGTACCCGGAGGTGCAGGCGCAACTAACCGAGTGGGCCGCACTATCTAATTCTCCCGTTCGCAGAATTACGGATGAATGGTTCATAATCGACCCTGCCGATGTTTGGGAACAATGCGCCCGGTTTCTTACTCCCACCATTTACCAGCGGTTTGGTGAAGCAGTCCAGGAGGTGTTGGCCCGTCCATTGGTCCGCTTCTCCCTTCCCCCTGACGAGCGTATGTTCGCCGGTGTGCGCCCGATTCATGATAAGTACTCATCAACACTGCGTAAGGGGTTAGTATCAACGCTGGCCCTCATCAGCAGTAGTCTCGGTGCCGAATCCGGTAATCAGTCTGCGTTGATTGCCTGGGTAAATCAGCAGCTGAGCCAATTATTCGAACAGGCATTCGCTGACCCTTCTGGCCATCTGCTAGCCTCGCTCAATTACCATATTCCTGCTTTGGCCGAAGCGGCGCCGGACCTGTTCCTAACTAGTTTATTGCGCGAACTGCAACAGCCAGAATCAGTGTTACTTACCCTGTTTCAGGAGGAGCGTGGCCTGATGCATAACGTTTCCCATCATACCGGCCTCCTGTGGGCTCTGGAAGGTTTGGCTTGGGTTCCGCAATATTTGTCCGATGCTTCCGCAGTTTTGGCGGGCTTGGCTCGCCTTGACCCCGGTGGGCAGTTATCCAACCGCCCCGCGAATTCACTGCGCCTAATCTTCTTGGGCTGGAAGCCGCAAACCAACGCAACCGTAGCTGAACGATTAGCTGTCATTGACCGACTCCGCCATGAAGAGCCTGGTGTTGCCTGGATACTGTTGCTGCGGTTGTTGCCTCAGTACCATGATACCAGTTGGGAAAATCATACCCCAACGTTTCATTGGCGCGATTGGCAAATCAATCCCGATCAGAAAGTAAGCGCCAAAGATTATTTCGCATTCATTGAGGGAGTCACCCAGCGGTTATTAACCGACGCCGGCACGGACGCCGAGCGTTGGTCACAGGTCATTTCGGACCTTCCACAATTGCTGAGTAGAATTTCTCCAAGCCTTGGTCAACGTGTCCTGCAGCAACTCTCAAGCTTAGGAACGCTCGGCATTCCGGCGGAGCAGCAAGCCGACTTGCTTAGAGAAGTGCGTAAGTTTTTGAATCATCATCGTTCCCATCCCGACGCGGATTGGGCGTGGTTAGAAGAGCGTCTGGTACCCCTACAACAGCTATACGACCAGCTCCAGCCAGTTGACCTTCTACAACGCAACGCTTGGTATTTCGACCAGTGGCCTTTATTAGCTGAAGGTATAGTTTACAAAAGCGGCAACGATTCCCATGAAATCATCCGGACAGTTCAGGCTAACGCGTTATCCGAGCTTGTTGCCACTCACGGCCTCGACGTCATTCCGGAATTGCTCACCCTGGCACCCTCGGCTTATCATGTGGGTGATGCAGTAGGACTGAGCACACAACTCACCGAAGCAGATAAAACTGACCTATTGCAGAAATATCTGGCCAGCCCCGATGATCGGGAAAATAAATTTGCCCTTGGCATAGCTAGCAGTTACGCCTGGAGAATGGGAGCAGAGGCAGCTGAAATGTTTATTCGGCCACATTTCAATAGTTGGTCACCTGCTCAGATAGCCACATGGCTTCGGATAATGCCTGCTACGCCCGCTACATGGCAATTAGCTAAGGAAGCCGGGGCAGCTGTCGAAGAATCATACTGGCTGATGGTTCCGGGTTACGTGCAAAATGATGACGACAGTGTGGCAGCAGCTCGCCAGCTTCTTTCATATCGTCGCCCACTCACAGCAGCGCATGTATTGAGTCTTTATCAGCGCAGTGCGGTTCCTATGCCTAATGAACTCGTTCTAGAAACGCTTGAATTTATTGCTCGGGAAGGACACGGCGCTGACGAAGGTCAGCAACTGCGCGGCTATGAGTTGGATACGCTCTTAGAAGAACTGGAAAATACGCCGGCCGAACACCGCAACAGGGCTATTTCTATGGCATTCATTTTCAGTCGGCAAAATTCTTATAAAACCCCCACCATCCTCGACCGTGCTCTACGGGAAGAGCCTAGCTTTTTCGTCGAAGTGCTTGGGTATCTCTACAAACCGGACATCGACACTGAAGAGCAATCTGATGCTACTTCAGACACTGAAACCGAAAGTAACGAAACCGAGGACACTGGACAGGCCTCTACACGCATGATGCTCGCGACGTTGGCTTGGCACCTCCTGCACGATTGGGAATCAGTACCTGGCAAACAGCCGGATGGCACTTTCAATGGTGACGCCCTAAAAGCTTGGGTAGATGAAGTTCGTGCACTAACCTCTTCGAAGCAACTCACGAAGGCGTTCAGTATACAGGTAGGCAAAACACTAAGCCACGCTCCATCCGGACCTGACGGAAACTGGCCTCACCCGGCAGTTTGTGATATCCTACAACAGGAACGGAACAACCAAAAGCTTTTCGAAGAGTTTCGCACCGGCTGCTACAATCGGCACGGAAAAACCCATCCAGTCACAGGCGGCCAGCGGGAGCAGGCTATTGCTAACGATTATACAATCTGGGCAGATCATTACCGGACCAGCCACCCGGCTGCCGCTGGTCTACTTCGTCAGCTTGCTGATACGTTCAACCAGATGGCCGACCAGGAAAGGCAGCAGGCAGCCCGTGAAGATCAATTTGGCATGTAGTTAACTAGTTCTGAGAGCACCGGCTAAATAACACAGCCCCGACCTCACCGGCCGGGGCTGTTTGCTTCTAGTATATCATAACCGACTTCACTCAAGCTATAGTTTGACTATTTGCATCGAAGACTTCCTTTTGCATTTCCTATAACTCTATATTGGCTTTACTATTTATTTTAGCTTTACTTTTTTTGGTGGCATCGAGACATACGCAGCGCTTAGCGAAACGCGTATTTAACCATAATAAAGCTGGTTTTTTTAATATTTAGCAGGGTGTACACCTTTTGCTTCTAAAGTCGAAGATACATGACCACTCAAACATTATACTAATATATTTAGTATAATTGCCGTGCTCTGTATACGACCCACACCCTATGACAACCATCGAACTAATCGAAGTTGGCGAGCCATCCACCCCGTTGTGGCTGCCGTTGTTCGCTACGCTGGTACCTGCTGGCTTCCCCTCTCCCGCCTCGGATGAATTGGAAGGCCTTTTTGATTTGAACCGCATCTTATTCCGTCACCCCGAGGCTACTTACCTGGTACGGGTGGCCGGGGAAAGCATGAAGGACGCCGAAATCCACGCCGGCGACCTGTTGGCCGTCGACAAGCGGATGGAGGCCGACCATAACCACATCGTAGTGGCTGTAGTCGACGGCGACTGCACGGTGAAGCGCCTCGTATGCCGCGACGGCAGCTGGTGGTTGAAAGCCGAGAACCCCGCGTACCCCGACTACGAGATAACCGCCCCCGAGAACCTGCGCATCTGGGGCGTGGTTACCCACGTCGTCCACGAACTGGTGCCGGGCAAACTCACCGCGCTGCTGCGCAGCCGCGACTAACGGGGAGCTATGTTCGGCTTGGTCGATGGCAATAACTTCTACGTATCCTGTGAGCGGGTTTTTCAGCCCCGGCTCGACGGGCGCCCCGTCGTAGTCCTGAGCAACAACGACGGCAACGTCGTCAGCCGCTCGGCCGAGGCCAAGCAACTCGGTATTCCGATGGGTGCCCCCTACTTCGAAGTACGCGAGCTGCTGCGTCGTCACCAGGGCCAGGCCCTGAGCTCAAACTATGCTCTCTACGGCGACATGAGCCGCCGTGTCATGGCCCGCCTCGCCGATCAGGTCCCCGCCGTGGAGGTCTACAGCATTGATGAGGCCTTTCTTGACCTGCAGGGGCTCACGACTTGGTGCGGCACCCTCGACGCCCGGGCCCAGCAAATCCGGCGTGATGTGCTAGCCTGCACTGGCATTCCTACCTGCGTGGGCATGGCCCCTACCAAGACGCTGGCCAAAGTGGTTAACCGACTCGCCAAGAAATACCCCGAGCTGCACGGCATCCTGCGCCTCGACACCGACAGCCGCCGTGAACGGGCCCTACGAGCTTTACCCGCCGCCGACGTCTGGGGTATTGGCCGCCAGTACGCTCAACTACTCTCCGCCCACGGCATACGCACCGCCTGGGAACTGGCCGGCGTGTCTGAGGCCTGGGCCCGCAAGAACCTTGGAGGCATAGTCGGCTGGCGACTAATCCAGGAGCTACGCGGCCAGCCCTGCCAAGGCCTGCAACCATCGGAAGATGGCACCCTGGCCCGCCAAAGCATCAGTTGCTCCCGCAGCTTCGGCCAGCACCTCACCGCCTTCGACGACCTCTGGGGCGCCGTCACCACCTACTTAAGCCGTGCAGCCGAAAAGCTTCGCGCCCAGGGCGACCAGGCCCACATCCTGACCGTGTTCATCAGCCAGGACCGCTACAGTGCCCACATACCACCACCCTATACTCGCTCGGCCACGCTTACCCTGCCCAGCGGCCCTACCAGCAACACCCTGCAGCTGCTGGCCTACGGGCGCCGACTGCTGGAAAAGCTCTATGAGCCCGGCCGCCAGTATGTGAAAGCTGGCGTGGTGCTCGTCGGCTTGGAGCCGCCTAGCCGCGGCCAGCAGCTGAACTTGTTTGAGCCTTCCACCGAAGCGGTGGTACCCGCACCCGATCAGGAGCGTGTTCAGAAGCTTATGTGCACCCTCGATACCTTAAACCATCGTTTCGGGCGCGGTACTGTTCGACCCGCCGCCACCGCTGTAGTTGGCCCCCAGCCCGCGCCCTGGCAGGGCAAGGCCCAACACCGAAGCCAATCCTACACCACCCGCTTTGAGGACATACTGATCGTCTCTTAGTTCACACCGCGTTTGCCTCACCCTCCCCAGCGTGAAACATCCGGCTTGTGTCCGGTGGTTGGTGTAGCCACTTCTTAAAAATGAGCTGGCACCGTTAGTAAATGTACACTTATGCACCGAGGCGCAGGCGGGCGAATACCACGGAGTGCAGTTCAGCTGGCGCCGCCGCCGCCGTGTTCTTGCATGAGGCGCACCAGCGCTGCCCGGACCTGCCAAGCGGCCCAAAGGTCCAGCAGGTTTTGGTCGCCCTGGCAGGTCGCCCACGCCCGCACCAGGGCCTGCTGCCCCGCCCTAAGCAACTCCGGCCACGCCACGCCGAGGCGGCGATATTGGCGGGCGACCGACACCACAAACGGGGCTTTGGTGTTCAGGTAGGCCGCTAACTCGTCGGACAGGGCCGGTGCATAGCCGGTCTGCAGGGCTTTGAGTAGCGCTAGGCTTGCGGTAAGATCAGGCGTGCCTTCCGGCAGAGGTAGCGTAATGCGGCGCAAGGCGGTAGAGAGAAAAGAACCTCGGCTGTCCTAGCGTGGGCTATGGCCGGTTAACTCAGGGCCACAAGGTAGTGTGGAAATTGCAACAGCTGCCTGTTGCGCCGACGGAAAACGTACAGCCAAAGCGAATGGCCGCTGTTGTACTCTTTAGCCGTAGTTAGGCCCTACATTCGCGACTTAAACCGGCAGCAAGTTCGCTGGTCACTAGGGCTTCACTGCTGAGATGCTTACCAAAATCTCGTCTATATTTAGGTGCGCTTACCTAGTTGTAGTTGGGCAATTTAGCTTATCGTTATTATTTAATCCTGCTTTATTCGATGCTGTTTTCCCCCGCCGCACCCGTCGGTAGCCAGGTTTGTACGCTTACTGTGCACACCGTGCTGCGGGCCGGGAACCTGAAAAGCGAAAGTGCCGCCCGCTGGCAGGTGCGCAAAACCCTGCGTCACGCCTCAGTTGCGGGCTTCGTCTTCGACCTGACGACCCTGGACTTTGCCCAAACTCCGGCGCACGGCCCCGACCAGCTAACCGCCGACCTGATGGCACTCCAGCAGCACTTGGTGGTGGAAACCGACGCGGCGGGGCGCTTGGTGCGCGTAGACAACTTGCCCGAATTGCATCGGCAGTGGGCCGCCTTGCGCCCCCGCCTGCACGCCAAGTACCGCGGCGCGGCCGACATTCCCCCGGCGCTGATCGACCAGCTCGGGCAGGTGCTGGACGCCGACGCGCTGCCGGCGGCCCTGGCCCGTAACCCGGCCTTTGGCGCGCTGCTGCCGCCGCTCTATGGCAGGGTGTATTCCGCCGCCGAACCGGTGCCGGGCACGGCCACCGTGCCGCGCTTCGTTGGAGAATTGGAGCTGCCCTTCCGCACCGAAGCCCGGCTGATGAACGCCGCCCCCACCGCGGCCGTGGCCGCGACGGTACAGGTGGCCGGGGAGGTGGACGAAGACCGCTACGACGCCGCGGCCGCCCGCCGCGGCCTGTGCGCCCTTGCCGACCAGCCCAACCTCGACGCCCGCGTGTGGGCCCTGCACCACGAAAGCTACGTCTTCGGCCCCAGACACGAGCTGGTGGAAGCCACGCGGCACACCCGCGCCGAAGTGCCGGGAGTGCTGGGCCAGCAGCTCACCGTGCTGCTGCACACCCGTGCCAACTGACGCCCGATTTACTGCTATCCTTTCTGAGATGTTTATCAATCAATTATGAGTGAGAAGAAATACGTGCATTCCGGAGCGTTCCTGCTCTGCGACAAATGCGTGGCGCCCGTTCCAGTCCCGCTGACCGTTACCTCGCAGCAGTTGGTGCACCTGCCCGGCGGGCTGATGGCCACCGACTTCGACGAACTGCCCGTGCTCAACGTGCCGCCCTTCGGCGTGTGCGCCATTACCCACGTTCCCTGTACCTACGCGCCGCTGCCCCCCGGCTGGAATCCGGTGCAGGACGACGTGTTGGTGGGCGCCCTCGGCGGCCGGGCGCTGCTCGAGGACTCCAAAATCCGCTGCGCTGTGGGCGGGCAGATCAGCCTGTTCTTGACCAAAGCCGCCGCCATGGCCACGCTGCCCGATGTAGTGACGCGCAGCTTCGATTCGGCCTACGCCTACCTCGAAAGCGTGGGCCCGCCCTTCGGCGGCCTGCTCCGCGACGAGCTGGGTCAGGCCAAGGGCGCGTGGGAAGGCGTGCGTGACATGGCCACCGGCCTCTGGGAGCTGGCCAAGCTCAAGGCCGCTTTCGACGACAAAGTCAACGACGCGCTGCTCTACGCCGTCACCAACCCGGCCGAGTCCGCGCAGGCAGTGGCCGAAGGCACCAAGAAAGCCGCCGCCGCTGGTTGGGAGGCTGTGACCAACGAAGACAACTGGTTGGCAGCCGGTAGCATGGCCGCCAACGCCCTGCCCGGCGTGGCGGCCGTGCGGGGCGCCGTTTGGCTCAGCGATGAGCAGAACCGGGCCAAAGTGGGCGCGGCCATCGACAAGGCCAAAGCCTGGGAAGCCGGCCTGACCGACTACGAGCGCAGCACCTTGAAAGGCCGCATCAAGTTCGAGGTGGCCGCCCTGCTCGTGCCCGAGGCCAAGATCGGGCAGGCCGCCAAAGTCGCTGAAGCGGCCAAGCTGGCCGAGGCCAGCAAGCTCGCTAAGGCGGGCGAAGCCGCCGACGGCATGCGGTTGTTGGGGGAAGTGAAAACCGGCGCCGAGGGGGCTGCCGAAGCCGCCAAGGCCCCGGGCAAGCTGGAAGAGTTGTTTGCCGGCATCAAGGAGTGCTTCACCGAAGGCCACCCTGTAGACGTGGCCTCGGGCCTGCTGTTCACGCAGGCCACCGACTTCACCCTGCCCGGCCCGGTGCCGCTGGTCTGGACGCGCACCTGGTTTTCCAGCTCTACCCACCAGGGCGCCCTGGGCCACGGCTGGCACCACGACTACGACCTGGGCCTGACGCCGAATCCCGAGGGTGGCGCGACCCTGCGGCTGGCCGATGGTCGGCGGGTGGTGTTTGCGCCGCCCGCCCCCGGGGAGCGCAGCTTCAACCGCCGCCACAAGCTGGAGCTAGCGCACGAGGGCACTGGCTGGCGGGTGTGGAGCGTGCGCGAGCGGGTCTGGTATGTGTTCAACGCGGCCGCCCCGGCCGATACCACCGAACGACTCTTACAAGCTGTAGAAGACGCCAACGGCTTCCGCATCCAGTTTATCTACGCTCCAACCGGCCACTTAACCAGCATCACCGACAGCGCGGGCCGGGTGCTGCCCTGCGACACTGATGCCTCTGGCCGACTACTGGCCCTGCACGCCCCCGACCCCGAGCAGCCCGGCGCTACCTTCGCGCTGGTGCGTTACGCCTACGACGAGGAGACGGACGACCTGGTAACGGTTACGGACGCACTGGGCCACGCCGCCCACTTCGCGTACGAGGCGCATCTGATGACCCGCGAGACCTTCAAGAGTGGGCTCAACTTCTACTTCGAGTACGACGGTACCGGCCCCGGTGCCCGCTGCATCCACACCTGGGGCGACGGCGGCATCTACGACACGAAGCTGCGCTACAACAGTCCCGGCCATACCACCGTCTGGGATTCGTATGGACACCAGAAGGAGTACTACCACGAGCGAGGCCTGGTCACGCACTTGCAGAACGCGCTCGACGCCGTGCAACAGTGGCGCTACAACCAATACGCCGAGTTGGAGCGCACCATCGACCCGCTGGGACAAGTGACGCTCTACGACTACGACGCCCGCGGCAACCAAGTAGCCACCGCCTATCCCGACGGGGCGACCATTACGACGCAGTTCAACGAGCAGGATCTGCCGGTTCAGGGCTTTGATGCCAATGGTGGTACTTGGCAGTGGCAATACGATGAACAGGGCAGGCTACTTGAAGGCATGGACCCCACAGGAGCGACAACCCGGTACCGCTACGATGCTCTCGGGCGCTTGGCGGAAGCCATCGATGCGTTAGGCCACGTCACGCGCCTGCGCTACAATGAGGCCGGGAGCGTAGCCCATATCGTTGCCCCGGATGCCAGCATTCGTTCCCGTTCCTACGATGCGCTGGGGCGGTTAGTCGCGGTAACCGATGCAGCGAGCAACAGTGAGCGCCGCCACTACGACCGGCTCGGCCGGCTCACCGCTGCTCGATCACCCGCTGGTACCGCTCGACACTTTGTTTACGATGCGGAGGGCAACGTGGTGCACGCCGCCGAGGGGACGCAGCAGGTAGAGTACGACTACACTCCGATGGGGCAGTTGGCCCGGCGTCGGCAGGGAGGGCAGGCTGTCGAGTTTGCCTACGACCAGGAGGGCCGCCTGATGAGCCTGATCAACGAGCACGGCGAACAGTATGGCTTTACTCTTAACGCAGTAGGCCAGGTTATAGAGGAAGTGGGCTTTGATGGATTGACCCGTCGCTACGAGCGCGATGCTGCTGGCCGCGTCAGCCGAATTCAACGGCCGGATGGACGCACCACATCTTACCAGTACGACCAGGCCGGGCGTGTAACGGAAACGGTACACAATGGCGCCGAGCACGTGCGCTACCACTACCGCCCCGATGGAGTGCTGCTCGAAGCAGTTACCGAAGGCAGCACGGTGCAGTTTGAGCGCGATCCGCTAGGCCGGGTGGTGCGCGAGGTACAGAACGGCCATGCGGTGGAGAGTACCTACGATGCCGGTGGGCGACGCACGGCTCTGACCTCCTCCCTGGGTGCCAATGTGCGCTTCGCGCACGATGCCCTAGGACAGGTGCGCCAAATGCAGGCGGCCAGTTGGCAGTGCGTCGTGGAGCGGGATAGTGAGGGGCTGGAACTCTACCGCACCTTGAGCGGCGGCGTGCGCATGGGCTGGCGGCGCGATGAGCTGGGGCGACCTACCAGCCAGCGCATCACGGTTGGCGGCGTGGCGCGCCAGCGTCGGTATCAATGGCAAGACACGGACCAACTGACAGCCATTGATGACAGCCACCACGGCACTACCCGCTTTGCTTATGATACGTGGGGCAACCTGGCAGCGGCGACCTACGCCGACGGCGAGCAGGAACTGCGCCAGCCTGACGCGGTAGGTAATCTATTCCGCACCGCTGAGCGCACCGACCGCCGCTACGGCAAAGGCGGGCAGCTGCGCGAGGCCCACGGTATTCGCTACAAATACGACGCGGAAGGCAACCTCATCCGCAAGACGCGGCCCAATGGGCAAAAGTGGCGCTATGCCTGGGACGGGGCCGGCCAACTCACGAGTGTAACGCGGCCCGACGGCTACGCCGTGACCTTCAGCTATGATGCACTAGGGCGGCGCATCAGCAAGCGGTACCGGGGTAAAGTGACGCGGTGGGTATGGGACGGGGACAAGCCGCTGCACGAGTGGAGCGAGTTGGAAGTTGGACCCGGCGCGGGCGGCGTGGCCGATGTGGTGACTTGGCTCTTTGAAGATGATAGCTTTGCGCCGGCCGCCAAGCTTACCTCAGAAGGGGCCTATAGTGTGGTGTGCGACCACCTGGGTACACCGTTGATGCTCTACGATAGCCAGGGGGCTCCCACCTGGGAGATGAGCCTGGACAGCTACGGCGACGTGCGGCAAGGCAAAGGCAAGCCGCAGGACTGCCCGTTTCGCTACCAGGGCCAGTACGAAGACGCGGAAACCGGCTTATATTACAACCGCTTTCGCTACTACAACCCCGAAGCAGGAAGCTACATTAGCCAGGACCCGATTGACTTAGAGGGTGGGTTGAGTTTTTACAGCTATGTAAGTAATCCAACGAGTTGGCTAGACCCTTATGGCCTGGCTATATGCTCTCCTAAGAAAATCAAAGCTCTTCAAGAAGGGCCGAGTGGTACGGTAGTAGAAGTGCGCACTAAAGCAGAAGCAGATGCTTTGCTGCATGAATCGTTCCCAGGTTATCAAAAAGTTAAAGGCATCGGTAATCAGCTAATCGCTCCACAAAACAGAGGGAGAATTCCTGAAATGCAAAGAAGATTTGAAAAGGTTGGTAAAGCATACCATAAAGATTATGCTATGGACAAAGCAACTGGCCGAGCAGTAAGCCACGGACCTAATCAGCCTTGGCATGATGCACCGCACATCGATATTAATCGAGGCTCCCAAGGGGTAAAAGACATTGTCCACATAGTCATTAGAAGGGGTAAATAATTATGAAAAAGCCTTCTAGGAAAGAGATAGTTGTTAATGCTCTTCTTCGGGGAAAGGAGCAGAAAAAAGATTATCTGCTTACTCCCCTTGAAAAAGCCCCTAACACCATTTGCGGAACAGTGGCAGTAATTTTTCAAGAAAATAAATTCCTGATATCAATCCAGGAAATAGAGTATCCGGGTGAAATTGCTTTTCTGGAAAGAGGTTGGGATGTTGACGAGTTATACACTGTACCAACCTTGGATATGGCAGAAGAATTGTTAAAATCTCGGCTAAATATCAGCTTAGAGGAATTGGGGCCAGCGAAGGGCTCCAAGAGATTTTAATTAACAGAAACTTATTAGCTTAAAGCAGATAGCTAGCAGTGACTTAGAAGAGTTATGCTATAACAGCCTACGGCAGTGCGCCAGGGCCAGGGAACTGCCCTTTCCTATACCAAGGACAGTACGAGGACACAGAAACAGGCCTCTACTACAACCGCTTCCGCTACTATGACCCGGAAGCCGGCAGCTATATCAGCCAAGACCCCATTGGATTGGGCGGCGGTCTATCCGGCTTGTACTCTTACGTTCACGACCCAGCGGTATGGACCGATCCACTTGGGTTAGCGACCTGTCCAGCTTTAGAAAACATCAATATCGATACTGGCTCAGCTTTCGCCTTTGTGTCAGAAGGTTCGCCTGTACGACATCTGCTCAAAGCAGAAGTTGCGGGTAAGCAGATGGTTATGACGCAAACTGCCCATGCTGAGTTTGTGAGCGTAATAAGTACAATCGCAGGTCCTCAGGAGCAAGCTAGAGCGAGTCGATTCCTAGGAAGAACTCAGATGATTGCTGATGATGCATCGGCACGATCCAGTGCGCTTGCGGTGACTAAAAAAGTTGGTGCCAACGACAAAATAATATTTGGTACAGCTGATAAGCTAGGCATCAAAACCCTAACAGTTGACGCTAAATTCCTCAGAGGTGCCGAAGCGCAAGGCGTTACGTTTGACGCTATTGTACACCCTCCCGTTCCTCTAACCGGCCTCTAGACATGGAAGAAAAAATTGCTCCCGAATTGCGTTCAACTTATATTATGTTGAAGGCTGCGTTTCCAGACGGGGTGTCCCCAGAAGAGTACTTTGCCCTAATACACTACTTGTACGAGGGAATGTCTGATAGACAATTAGCCCAAGTTGTCGGCTTGCTGATCGGCCAAGAGGATTACGTGGCGATACTTAACGATGTGTACAAAGTTCACAGCTTGGATGCTAAGTTAAAGTCGAACAAATCAGTTTATGACAGACTAGTTGCCAACGGATATAACGACTGGCTTGAGGAGCAGTAGTTACAACCGTGTTGACCATCATGGCAGCAAATTGACCGGCGCTTCCGCGGCAAGGTGACGCAGTGGGTATGGGACGGCGACAAGCCGCTGCACGAGTGGAGCGAGTTGGAAGTGGGCCCCGGCGCCGGGGCGGCCCAAGACTTGGCCACTTGGCTTTTTGAAGAAGGGTCGTTTGCTCCGTTAGCAAAACTCAAGACCAAAAAAAGAGGCAAGCTAGGCTCGATTGCTACGGCCAAGTTCGTAAAGGCAGGGGCCGACCTCAAGACTGCCCTTTCCGCTACCAAGGTCAATACGAAGACCCCGAGACAGGTCTATACTACATGAGGTGGTCTAACTAGGCCGGACAGATTTGAGACGTTGTTGAAGGTAAGTTTTGCAGTGGTTTGGGACAAGGCAACCAAGCACAAAATGCCACCGCTCGGCGATGTAGTAAGCGATGTAGTGGCCAATTGCAAGCTTAGCCTCGGCCAGAGAAGTTGCCGTCATCGAATAGCTCGGCTTTGAAGCGGTCCCAAAAGGATTCGACGAGGGCCTTGTCATAGCAGTTGCGGCGCCGTGTTTGGCGACTAAGTTTTTGAATCGGGCAGCCGTGTACTAGCTGCCCGGTCGGAGTGCGCGTTGAGCCCAGCAGGCGGCGCACGCAGGGCCTGGCGCAAAGCCTCGCTCTCCCTAAGGTTGTGCGAGAATCGTATTATCAATCTTTGAACGAGTTTCTTTATGAAGGCAAATTCACTACTAGAATATACCTTTCTTGCCCTAAACCATAAAAAACTCATGAGTACGAACTTTGAAATAGAACGCTTAGAAGGCGATGAATTACTCAATTTTGTTGTAGAGTATGCTTTTAAACGCGAATCAGAAATCAATGATTTGAGCCTGCCTGTTCAAACAGCATATTTTATTTCAAATTTTGAAACGGAATTCTACAACGGAGGCGTCCATCAGTTTCTCACAAACAGTTCAGGAAGATTTGCTGACGAAACAATCCAAAGCTTTACTAGAGTCGGGGCTAAGCAGATAGCTTCTTTGCTTGAAGCAAGTACCAATCTTGATGCAGAATTGGTCCTTGAAGATGATAAGGCCGCTGCATCATTTCAGGAGATAGATGATAAGCTACACCAATTATACCCTTCCAACGAAGATGGAAATGTGGGTGAGCAGTTATCGCTCTACCTGCAGGAGAACAGAAGCAACATTTTAGAAAGTTGACGAGGCTTTAAATCAACAACAAGAACGGCCGCCTAAAAAGCGGCCGTTTAATTTATATGGGTATAGCAGTGGGAGTAGTTGAAGCCAGTAATGATAATGATGGCTTGACAGATGTTGCTAAAAACACATAGCAATAAGAGAGGTCTACCACTGGTAGATGTACCAATAGTAGACCTCTCTTACTTAAATACGACTCTACAACGTCTCCCCCGACGACCCACCCAGTTCACGTCGCTCCTGAACAACCAACTCCTGGGCCCCCGGCTCCACTGCCACCGACGCCACCGCAGCCCCGATACTCCCCGCCAACACCAGGTACCCGCCCAGCGCCACCAACCCCGCCGGCAGCAATGCAGGTGAAGCCACCAGCACGGCGCCCACAGCCCCCACAGCCGCCGACACTGTGCGCACCTTCCGAAAGAACCGGGGCGTGCGCAGCGTCACCCGGTCCAGCAAACTCAATTTCTTTGTTTCCATAACAGTAAGCAGGGTTTAAGTGAACAATCAGGCCAGCGTCGGCCCGCTATTATCCAGGCGCGCCAGTATCCGGTCGGCCCATTTATTGTGCTCCTGCTGCTCCTTGCTGGCCTCCGTTAGCACCTTCGTGCGCTCATCCACCAGCATCAGGGTTTTGTCGATGCCGCTCAGCGTTTCCGTCAGCTTCATTACCAGGTCCATCATTTCCTTGCGTAGCTCCGAGCGTTGCTGCAAAGCCTCGGTGCGCAGCTGCTCGATGTTCAGCTTGACTTCCTCCCGGAGCTTGGCCTCCCGGGCCACCGCTGCCACATGGTACTCGTCCACCTTCAGCGTCAGCGACTCGGCCCGTTGCTGCTGGGTCTGACACTCCGTTTTCAACATCTCCACGTCCCGCCAGCTTTTCACGAAATACAGCAGCACGGCCACAAAACCGCCCACCACCGACGTAACCACTCCCCAGTGCTCCAACACTGAATCAGCCACGGCCCGGCCCTCCTTTCTGGGCCAGCACAGGCACCTCAAAGTGCGGCTGGTCCGGCTTTCGTTCGTCAGTAGTCTGCCCGTCCCCGTCCCAATCCCCACCCCACCGAACCACCGGATTCGCCGCCTTCACCAGCCGAGCAAATTTCAGCAGCCCATCCGCCGGCCACGTCACCGAACCATCCGCCTGCAGCAACGCCACATCCAGCGGCCACTAGGCAGTTCCGTGTGTCGACTGGTCATCACCCAGGTAACCTCACGCCCGGCCTCTAGTGCGCCAATGGCCTGCAGCCCCGCCAGTTTGCGAAGCCGGTTTACTTCCGCCAACGGCTGCCGCCCCTGAGCATACAGCGCCGCTTGTTCGGCCTGGCTCCGGTGGCCTTGCGTCACAATCGGCAGGCCCAATGCCATCAATGCAGGGTCACCCATCCACCGGCCCAACGCTACTCCATAAGCCGCTGCCAAATCCCCACGTACATCACGCAGTCGGGTAGCCTGCGTCTGCTGTTGTGCAACTGTTAAAGCCAATGCTTTCATTTCTATTATAATGCTATTAAGCAATGCAGTATTACATTGTAATGCAAACAAGGAAATTTACACCTCGCTTTGTATTTCGATAACATAATATAATTATACAAATACCACCACTACACGAATTGCACTACCCAACTATCCTTTCGCTTGCCCACCACACCGGCCTAGGCCGCCAATTCGCAAGGTCGCCCGCTCCTGGCATCGCCAGCTCCCATGCGGGCGCCCTGGCCGTTTCCCACGCACTCCTGACGATATAGCAGCTACTGCGGCTTGCAGCGGCTCGACGCGGCTACTGTGTTCCTGAAGCATGGAGTAACCCTTCTGGGCTTCGCGCCCGGCCGCTGAACCTGTCTGGCTTCGATCACCTGTCTGCTGCGGCCTTTTAGCCTCCGCTTCGCTCTGGCTTGCCTCGGCTAACGCCTCATAAGGCGCGCGACCTGGTGAGCTACATCTATTCCATGCGGAAACAGCGCGCCAAACAGCGCGGCCACGAGTGGACCATCACCCTCGACAACTTCCGCCAGTGGTGCGAGTGGACGGGCTACCACCTCCAAACCGGCCGCACCGCCGATGCCGCCAGCATCGACCGCAAAGACGCCCACCACGGCTACCATATCTGGAACATCAAAGTGCTGCCCTACGGGGCCAACAGCGCCAAAAGCCGCCACGGCGAAGGTACCTGGGCACTGGGTGCCGATGGCCGCTACCACTACACCCCCGCCGACCCGAACGACCCGAACGAAGTCACATTTTAACCCTGTCCGCCATGTTTCATTCCGTTACCGCCCGGTCCGGCCTTACGCAGCCCGAGCACCGCGCCCTCCCCTTCGTCAGCAATACCGACCTGAGCAACCTCAAAAACGAGCTGCTGGGCCTCACCCGCACCAGCAATACCCAGGCCCTCATCTTCGGCAGCGCCTTTCACGAGGCCGTTCTGGAGCCCGACCGCTACCACGCCCCGCAGGAGTTACCACCGGCACAACTGCGGTTGCTCGATACCCTGGCCGCCGTGCGCCGCCAACGCTACTGCCGCGACCTACTTTACCGGGGCACCGCCGAACTGACCCACACCGCCACCCACGAGGAAACCGGCCTCACCGTCAAAATCCGCCCCGACCTGCTAATGGTGACGCCCCGCCTGGGCCGCCGCGTCCTGGTCGACTTTAAAACCACCAGCTGCCGCGACTACGCCCACTTTGTGAGCACCATCGAACAGTACGACTACGACCGCCAGGCCGCTTTCTACTCCGACGTGCTCCAGGCCGACCGCTTCTTGTTTATCGGTGTCCAGAAAAAAGCCCCGCATGACATTTGGCTAGTGGAGCTTTCCGCCGATACCGCCTCGATGGAGCAGGGCCGCAAGAAGTACCGCCGCCTCTTACGAGCCTACGCCGAGCAGGATGCATTAGTAGTCGCCTAAGTAATTCGATGGCTTTTGAATTCCAGATAGTCAATCAACACAATAGCCTGTGAATCGGATTCACAGGCTATTGTGTTAAGGCAAATGATAAGACCTGTTACTTCAAAAGCTCGGCAGGTTGCTGCCCGTATTTCTGAAGCAGCTGGTTGAGGTAGCTCTGTGCCTCCTTCATTGTTTTAGCCACCAGTTCTTGTCGGCCTTCCGGGGTTGATAACTCGAATAGAAATTGAGCCGAACAGTTATCAACTTTCGTAAAGCCGGGTGGGGTAATCCAGCCTAACCACCAGGTGGTGCGCTTGAAATTGCTGTTCATCGCCCGCAAATCAGCTGCCAATTCATCAAGTTCACCTCGTTTGCAAACACCTCCTTTGCCATCTTGGTCATAGACGATACAACCATAATAAAAGTCATAACTCCCGTCTTTATCCCACTTGAATTTTACGTTGTAGCCCTTATAAGTGAAGAGTAAACGGTCTGCCGGCAAGTCGATTAGCATTCTAAAACCGTTGATCAGGTCTTCACAAAGAGCGGTCTGCACTTCGCTCCGGATTTGATTAAAGGCGTTTCGGATATTTTGGGCACTGGCTACCGAATCCTTGTTTTGCAAAATCAGCTTCTTGACTTCGTCTGTCATCATCTTGTTGGTACTCTGACCCGTTAAACCCTTGAGCAAGTTGATATACTGGGTGATAGTTTCCCGCACCAGCGGCTGCATGGCCGCCTCTTTCCGACAAGCCTCAAGCCAGGAAATAATGCCCGTTGCGTACGATAAGGCTTGCACGGCTTCCGGTGGGATGCTGCTGCCCGTCGTATACTCCCCTGGTTCCGACCCATCCAGCGTCAGATAGATAAGTTTTGCCTCTGAGTTGTAATTGTGATAGCGCAGGAGCTGATTCTTCTGGTCTCCTGTGTAAATTTTGTTTTCGATAAAGATAGGATAACCACCTTTCGGGAAAATACAGATATCTATCCGACCACCCTCCAGGCTACTTTCGTTGATGAAGCCAATGTGTTTCTCAATTTCTATTGTGGCGGTTGCTGTATCAAACTCTGGCAGCCCAATCTGCTGCACAAACAGGTTCAGAAACAGTTCTTTTTGCCCATGACTTCCTCTTGGGCTTAGTAGTTCAGCTAAGAATGCAGAATGTGTCCTGACTTCTGCTGACTCAAGTCCGAGAATTCGAAATATATTGAATTGCTCCCCAGTTACTTGCGCCTGGCTTCGGTGACGCGCCTCTATAACCATTACTTGGCTCAGCAATGATTGTAGCGTATTTAATTCACTCATCCTACGATTCCGAAATATCCTCTGAGGTGAAAAATGCCATACTTACTCTTAGTGCGCAGTAATCAGGGTTATTAAGTCAGACAGGCTTAGCATCCTGCCCGGGTATCGGTGAACCATCGAGTGGCAGTTAGCACACAAAACGGTCATATCAGTCCGAGGATTAACCTCTACACCCCCTTGGGTCCCAGAAATAGGGTTCAAATGGTGCACATGAATGTAACCACGGCCGTGCGCACCATACACCCCTTCATAGTCAAATCCGCAGCCCTTACAAACCACTCCGTGTATCTGTAGTGCACGAGCACGTAACCTGGGGTTACGCTCGTAGCGTGTCCCATAAACACGCCGCCCCGTACCGTCCTCGACGATTGTTTCATAGGCACCAGTGGCCCCCTGTATATCATCATTCAGCGCAACCGGGACAGATTGCCCAGGCAGAATAACTAAGCCGCTAGCTGCTATAATTCGGTCGAATACTTCCTGGGTGCAGGGCCTCACTCCATCACGCCAGAAGTTAGTAACTCGGCTCGGAGGAATTTCCTCAAACGTTTCGTTTGTATCAGGCGCCCGGGAAGGAACAGACCGATCAAAGCTTCTGAAGTTGAGTATTTCACAGAAATAGTCCCCCTTCAGACTCTCTGTGTCTGGCATGACTGTACCGACCTCACCAACACCAAAGTAATACGGCCCCTTGCTCAATCGAAAGTCGGCAAACCTGGCCTCTTTCTGGGCACCTTTATAGTAGATTATAGGTGTACCTGGCAGCAAATCCTGTAAATACCTCTTAGGAAAATGGTAATGCTCTCCGGTGACGTAGTTCCATTCTGAAACGTCATTCTCAACAATAATAGTAGGCATGTATCGGTGGGGACAAGTTCGAAGCAATCTAATCTGTTTCGAGTGCTTGTTTCTCAGCTCGGCCATAGTTTAATTCTGTTCGTTTCACAGAATTAGGAAAATACAATAACCAGCCACCAAGCAGCCAATACCAAAGCTCCTAGGTTCCTCCTTACTTTCTTCTAGCTGGCTCCTATGCAGCCCACTACGCCGAAATACAAAAAGCCCCGACCATCCGGGCTTGTCCTTGCCCAAATCTTCCGAAACGGTAGGAGTTCACGAAACTCATCGACAATCCGATTTAAATGAACTTTGAAAAGTGAACCAGTTTCATGAACTCAATCTGGTCCGTAGAGCCACTTGCCATGCGGGTAAACGTGCATTGGCGCAGTTCAGGAAAAGGAGGGGTTCGGTTTATACGAGGTTACTATAGCCTCTCTACGACGAGACATGCCGCCATGACAACAACGTTTTTTTCGACCTTTGCGGCAGGGAAACGAAGATCTATCCAAAGAATCCGCATGCTTAACTAGTCCTGTGTACGATGGCCTCTACCCCGCAATTTGTCGACTTCGTCGTCGAGCAACTCAATGCCTCCGGGCAGGTGAGCACGAAGAAAATGTTCGGGGAGTACGGTCTGTATTGGGGCGACAAGCTCTTTGCCCTGGTCTGTGACAATCGGTTATACATGAAGCCTACCGCCGCCGGGCGCGCCTTCTGGCCAGTCGTAGTCGAGGCGGCGCCGTACCCGGGCGCAAAACCCAGCTTTCTGATTGAAGAGCAGTTAGAAGATCGGCAGTGGTTGGCGACATTCGCTCGCCTGACGGTAGAGGAATTGCCGGAACCCAAGCCGAAGTCTCCCAAACGGCGTATCAGCCCCTAACCAGGAGCTTGACTGACGAAACGGTCCGACCAATAATGTCAGGCCCCGAAGCTTCATCAGTGAGGCTTTGGGACCCAGACTATCTGAGGTTGCTAAGGCTTGAACTGCTTGTAAGAACGTAAAAAGAGAGCTTGCCTCTACTGCAGACCCACTTTTTTACGGTGTCGGAGGCCCCATTTCTGCAACTCGATGATTACATCGTGCAAAGAAATACCGTGGTCAGTCAGCGCATACTCTACTTTGACCGGGACACCCTCAATAACCGATCTGGTTATCAACAGATTAGCTTCCAGCTCTTTCAATTCCTTAGACAGCATCCGGTCGGTGATGGTGGGCAGCGCTTTAGTCAGCTCTCCAAATCGTTTGGTACCCGGGGCAAGTGCCAGTAAAATTGGCAGCTTCCATTTGCCCTGCAGTACGTACAGCGCATCCGTCACAGGCTGCAGTATTTCCCCCAAAACCGCTGCAGCTTCTGAGGCGACAGGGGTCAGTTGCGGGTTACTATCCTCTACGACAGGACTATACTTCGGGATAGTACTCATTTTTACTTGCTGGTGGCCGGTACTTTTGCTACCTCAAATCTACCGTTTTCCACCATGTCAACATCCCTGCTGCCGCGTAACAGCGCCCTCGAAATCACCAATTTACTCTATCGCTACAATGAACTCATCGACAGCGGCGACCTAGCCGGTGCGGTCGGCCTGTTTCAGCACGCGCAACTCAAGCTTGTTACCTCCCCCGAGTTGCAAGGCTATGAGGCCTGCCTGGCGCTGCTGCAGCGAGTGGTCATTCTGTATGCCGATGGGACTCCCAAAACCAAGCATATCGTTACCAACCCGATTATTGACATTGACGAGGCGGCGGGCACGGCTTCTAGCCGTTCGCAGTACACCGTCTTCCAGGCCACGGACGAGCTGCCCTTGCAAGTCATTGCCGGTGGACGTTACCACGACCGGTTCGAGTATGTGGAAGGTCAGTGGCGGTTTGCCTACCGGGACTATACTCTATTCGACTTGCGCGGCAACACCAGCCAGCACCTAAACTTAGCGCGAGTAATGGAATAGATACCGGCGCTGGCGCTCAGGCGCTCTGCTTCTTAACGAAAAGTACTACCTACTTCACTACTAAGAGGAGCGGTTCTTGGCGTAGTGCCTGCTCCAGTATCGTTCAGCGAAACGGTCACTTAAGCAGCTATTGTCCGGCTGTTAGTATGCTTACCGCCTTGCGGACACTCATGTACGAAAAGTGCCAAAACGCGAATTATTTGTACTAACAGCCGGGCAAACCTATCTACTAGTTTTGCATCATCAACCAAGTGAAACAATCGTTGCAAAACCGAACCCTGGCAAGCGTATAGGCCCCTTCAGCGTTGCTTGCTTAGCCCGGCGCAAGGTTCCGCATCGTACCTGCCGGCTCTCTAGCAGTTTACCAAGAAGGTAGCTAGCAGGTGTGCAGTTGGCGGGGAAAGCCTGTACGTCACGTGCAGCAATGCTCTACCAACCTAACAGTTTATTCTTGTTCAACTGCTTGGTAAAGGCCTCGACTAGACGGCTAAACAATACAGCTGATTCGGTCGAAGGGTGCGACTATTCGGTGGCCGGCGGTAAGCAGCTTATCTAAGACACCGCTACTCTGCGGGGGCGACAGAACCCGTTAGGCCGGCCAGTATGTGTCTTAGCAACCATAGGCCATGGGGGCAAGAAAGCTCGTCGGGGGCACCTGCTGGGGCTGGCGGGCGGTAGCTAGAAGCCTCACCCCTTCCTTAAACTTTCTATTCTGACGCATGGCGAGTCACCTTGCTCGTCTGCACCATTTCCTTTTTCCTTTCTCTTGTTTCTTGCCATGAGTGATTTACTGCTGATTCCACCCGCTGAAGGTGTGCGCACAGTGGGGCGCGGCGAAAGCGAGCATTTCGAAATAGCCAACTCCCACTTTACCTGGAAAGCCAAGGGCGTTGATACGGGCTATGCCTTTGCTATCCATGAACTGCCCCAGGAGCGCGGCAAAGACGTGCCGCGGCATGCCTCGGAAGTATTCTACATCCTGGAAGGCCAGGTGAATTTTATGCGCCTGACGGAAGATCAGTTGAATTGGGTGACGTGCGCCCAAGGCGACCCGCTGATTGTACCGCCGAATGCCTTTCGCAGCTTCGCCAACCGCAGTGGCGTGCTGGCGCGGCTGCTAAGCACGGCCAATCAGCTACACCAAGCCTATTTCGATGAGGCCGCCCGTACGGTAACCGCCTCCGACCCGCTGCCGGCCGGCCCACCGGAGATGGATGCGCTTCAGCGCACCCTGGCGTGGGCCCCAAAGTATAATATATTCTTCGCGCCGCTGGCCGCACCAACTGCCTAACAAACTGCAAAAATGAAATTTACAAACAAAACCGTGCTTATTACCGGGGGTGGCACCGGAATTGGGCTGGCCCTGGCCCAGCTCTTAGCTCAGCGGCGCAACCACGTCATCATTATCGGCCGCCGGCTCGACAAGCTGCAAGAAGCCCAGCAGCTGACACCCGAGTTGGAGATTTTTCAGTGTGATGTTGCTGACCCGGCGGCCATCGACGCGCTGTTTGCCAGCCTACAGGCCCAAGGCATCGTGCTCGACGCGCTGATCAACAATGCAGCCGTGCTGGAAATGTGGGATATTCTGGAGCAGCCCCTGCCGTCAGCCGAAATCTTCAACCGCGTGAGCATCAATTTGGCGGCCCCCATCTGCCTCACGCAACGCTTCGTCCGGCAGGCAGACCGGAAGCGCACCAACTATATTGTCAACGTCACGAGCGAAGCGGCCATCATGCCGGTGCCCGTTCTGCCGCTGTATTCCGCGTCCAAAACGGGGTTGAGCGTGTTTACCCAGAGCCTGCGGGTGCAGCTCAAAAATCACCCGTTTGTGGTAATGGAGGTGATGCCGCCCCCCGTGGAAAGCCGCATGACGACGCAGGACCTGCGCAACTCGGGGCCCTTGGTGCTACCCACCGACTTTGCCCTGGGGCTGGTAAAGCAGCTCGAGGCCGGTAAACTCGACTACGCCCCCGGGGCCAACGCTTGGCAACTAGGCCTGATTCGCCGGCTGGCTCCCAAAATGGGCCTGCACTTGGTCGATAAGCTCAGTCGCCAGCAGCTGCATACGGTGTAGCAACGCACGCATTGCGTGTCGCGAAACGGCACGTAAGCGCAGTTTTTCTTGAATACTACCCGCGGGCGGCGCTTAGTAGAGCGCATCGCTGGTCGTCTGTATGACTGCTCCACTAGAGCAGCTAAACTCCCTTTTTTCCTTTCGGTTTCCATGACTGCCATTCCCAAATTGGTGCCCGCTGCTGCCGGCACCCCGCTCAACGTGCTCGGTGACCAGGTGCTGGTGAAGCTTACAGGCCAGGACACCAACGCTCAATTTGCGCTGACTGAACAAGTAAATAAGCCGGGCACCGGCCTGCCCCTGCACTTGCACACGCAGGAAGACGAAACCTTTCTGGTGCTGGAAGGCCAGGTAGAATTTGTCATTGGCGCCGATTCGTCCATCGTAGAAGCCGGCGGGCTGGCCTACGCCCCGCGGGGCACGGCGCACAGCTTCCGGGTGGTGGGCGACACGCCCGTCCGGATGCTGATTCACATTTCACCCGCTGGCCTGGAGAATATGTTCCAGGAACTAAGTCAATTGCCAGCCGATCCGCCCGACGTAGCTCAGGTGGCGGCCATCTGTGGCCGCTACGGCGTTTCTTTCGTGTAGCCGGTCACGCTCACCTTCTGCTACTCTATTCCGCCATGCGAGGCCGGCTGATTCTGCCTGCCTGCTTCACGTACGTGGTTATTGCCTTCGTAAAACTAGATAAGTAGGGTGAAGCTTAACCCTTCAGGAAGGCGGCACCCGCTACGGAATGACTGATGGTCAACCAGTAAACGGATAAGAAACTGCTCCGGTGGGCTTCGTAGCTACTAGGCGTCTGCCTGTTTGTTGTCGAATCTGCGTTTACTTTTATCCTTCTCTAACGGGCACTTGGCAGCTGTAGCGCACGGCTGATGCTTACCCCAGCTCATGTTTCCTACCTATCACCTCCACGATTTTCCATCCGATAATGCCTTGCCCGGGCAGGTACTCATCGAGCGGGTTGAGCAGCTGCAGCGCCCGGCTTCCTACCAATGGCCTCACCGGCGCAGTTTTTACGAAATTCTGTGGCTCACCGAAGGCTCGGCAACCAACGTCGTCGACTACCACGAAACTACCATCGAGCCACAGACGCTGTTTTTTGTGGGCCCGGGCCAGCTGCACCTGCTAAGTCAAACCACCGGGGTGAAGGGCTACAGCATTGCTTTCACGGAAATTTTTTTGCTGCAGTACGTCAGTCAGCAGGACGTGGTACTGCGGCTTGCCTTTCTGGCTAATAGCGCCACGAGTGCCGTGCTTAAGATGGATGAGGAAGCCCTTCATGAACTGGAGCCCGTATTGGCGCTGCTCAAAGAGGAAGCCGGCCGACCGGAAAAATCGGCCGCGCTGTTGGGCCATCTGCTCTTTATCCTGCTCAACCGGATTCAGCGCCTGATTACCTGCCCGTATTCCAGCCGGCAGGATTTGGCCAGCATGCTATTGGTGCGGCGCTTTCGGTCCCTGGTCGAGCAGCATTTCCGGACGCCGCACAGCCTCTCCTTTTACGCCGAGCAGCTAGCCCTGACCGTGCACCGCGTAAACGAGGTGTGTAAGTACATGACGGGCAAAACGGCGGGAGACATTCTGCGCGACCGGCGGCTGCTGGAAGCCAAGCAGCAGCTGGTGCACAGCGACACGCCCATTGGCCAGATTGCGGAAGATTTGGGCTTTCAGGACTTCTCCTATTTCTCCCGGCAGTTCAAGAAGAACACCCAAGTCCGGCCCGCCGCTTATCGGCGGGAGATGCACGAGAAGTATCACCGCGCGGCTTTTTCCTCCCTGGCTGAGGCCGCCCGGCTCCGTATAGCGTAGGGCCACTAGGCAAGCCCCACTGGCGCTTCGCCGTATTTCACGTAACCCGAATCAGACCAGTTCGATTTCAACTGCTTATGCCTACTATTCGCACCGAAGTGCTTGATCTGAACTATGAGGAAGGAGGCCCCGCCACCGGGCCGCCGGTCCTGCTGCTCCACGGCTGGCCCGATGCTCCCCGCGGCTGGCGGGCAGTGGCTGAGCACCTGCAGGCCGCCGGTTGGCGCACCATCATCCCGGCGTTGCGGGGTACAGCGCCCACCCGGTTTCTGTCCGAAGATATGCCCCGCGTAGCACCCGGCGTTGCCCTGGCCCAGGACGCAATTGACCTGCTAGACGCTTTGCAGATACAGCAGGTAGCCGTCGTGGGGCACGATTGGGGTGCCCGTGCCGCCTATACGTTGGCCGCGCTGTTTCCCGAGCGGGTCACGTCCATCGTGGCGTTGGCGCTGGCGTATCAGCCCCAGGGCCGCTTTACCCTGCCCGATTTTGCCCAGTCCCGGCTATTTTGGTACCAGTGGTTTATGTGTACCGAGGCGGGTGCTGCCGCCGTGCGTCAGGATCCGGTGGGCTTTGCCCGCATCCAATGGGACACCTGGAGCCCGCCGGGCTGGTTTGACGAGGCGGAGTTTTCAGCCACGGTGGCTCCTTTCAGCGCGCCTGACTGGGCCGAAGTTACGCTAAATGCCTACCGCTCCCGGTGGCTGCCCGGCGAGGCTACCGACCCTCGTTACGCCGCGCTGCAAGAACGCCTGCACACAATTGAGTACCTGACCACCCCTACCCTCATGCTGCAGGGAGCCGCTGACACCTGCGACGCGCCCCAGGAATCGGAAGGACTGGAACAATACTTTACCTCCGGCTATCAGCGGCTGGTATTAGAGGGCGTTGGGCACTTTCCCCACCGGGAGGTCCCGGATGTCGTAGCCCACCACATCCAAGCTTTTCTCATTGACAAAGCCCCGCGCTAGGGTTCCCAAGCGCGGCGCTATCCAGCATTGTGGCCCTTGTAGCTGAAGCCTTAAAACTGCGTCTTAACATAGGGCCACGTGACATAGAGGACCGCCCCTTGCAGCAGCGTCAGTAGCAGGGTAACGCCCCCGAAAGCGGCTTTGCGGTTTTTATGGTGCAGCAACAATATCGCTGCCCACGTGCCTGGCATCGTGCTAGGCAGTGCTGCCTGCTGCAGCGTTTTTTCGGTAATGCGCCGCTGGCCCTGTTGGGCGTTGCGTTTATCCCAGGCGAAGAGCAGAAAACACAGCAGATTGAAAAGCAGCAGGCAACTCAAGAGTAGGGTCATGATGTGGGAGGTGGGTCCTACTGATTCGTCTGGGCTGGGTTTCGGCCGGGGTGGTCGCTGCACGGCTCCAAATCGGTTGGGCGCGCTAGGAAGACGTAGAGTGCACCAGCGGGACCACAAGGAATTGAGTTGCGTTCAGTGAAACGGTCGTTCTACCAAAAGGAGGATTTTGGCGAATGCACTAACCGTATTTATGTTACTGGATATTATCGGCATCCACTGTCTCCGCCCCTGAAATGGCAAACGGCACACAGGTACGGGAAATCAACGCGCTTATATCCGGTGGCAGTGCCGCCAGCATATAGAGGTGTTTCTGGATAAGCAACCAAATGGTATCGGTTTTCTGCGTGAGCTAGGTCCGTTTTGTCAAAGGCAAAGAGCCCCCGCTTGCCATAATTTAGGAAACTGTGCGCGTAGCGACGATAAGCGTCCTCATCTTTCCCCACTATATTCCTCACTACCTGGGCCAAATGGGGGTTAAGGCGGGCCGTGGTTGTTTCAGTGGATAGAGAAAGAAAATAGTCGTGCAACTGCGTGAGCGCTTCAATCGATGCGGCCACGGAGCCAGGTAGCGGGCCGCCACCGGAAGCAAACTGGATGACGCAACCAGAGGTATCCACTGCGTACCAGTCAAAATCTGTTACTTCTTGGTCAATGCTGCTGATTTCCATGGGGGTGTAAGGGGGCCAGTGGGCGCTGCAAAAGGGAAAAATGGGTAACACGAAACTATATGCACGCTCAAATTTGGCCGCTTATATCGTTTAGCCAAACGGTCGAAATAAAAGCCTGCTCACTTCTGCCATTCCACAAAAACGTGGTCCTCGCCCGCTAACTCTTCCTCGATAATCGCTGCAATCACTGACCACTCGCCCCCAGCCAACCCTGCC
Organism: Hymenobacter cellulosivorans; assembly: GCF_022919135.1. Taxonomy (NCBI): domain Bacteria; kingdom Pseudomonadati; phylum Bacteroidota; class Cytophagia; order Cytophagales; family Hymenobacteraceae; genus Hymenobacter; species Hymenobacter cellulosivorans. The sequence continues at coordinate 4,385,648 of NZ_CP095049.1, forward strand.
CCAATGGCGGGATAACCGATGCGTTGGCCCGCGTATTCCTGTTTCACGCGCCGAAACACCTGACGCAGGGACTCGTTGTCAGCTTTGCGACCCGGCCCCTTCCACTGGTATTGGGTGTAGGCGTTTACAATGGCTAAGGGCTTGCCCCCGGCCTCAACGGTGGCCACGGTGTAGTGTCCCAGCTTGGTTGTATCGCCGGCAACGGTGGCTGCATCCGCTTCATAGGCGGCAGGAAAGACCTGTTTGATGGTTTTGGCAATGCCGGCGCCCATCGTGCAAAAGCAGTTGCAGCAGTGCACGATAACATCGAATTCGCCGGCTTTCGCCTTCTGTACCAAATCGCCTTGTTCCATATGCATGCTGCGTCAGTCGGGATGGAGAAGCTTCAAGGTAGTGAACCTACTGAAACTCGACGAACTCTCGTTCACGCAAACGGAGGTTCTAGCGAAACGAGGGTTTAGGGGTAGCTAGTTAATCCACAGCAGCGACTCGGCCACCAAACGCCGTCGGCCCGTGGGCTCCACGACCAATAGCACCACGCCCGCCATCATCATTCGACGTTCGCGGCCCATTTCGTAGTATACCAGCTGCTGACCGGAGCGCAACGCCAAGGGCTTGGACACCGTCAGAAAATCATTGATGGTGGGCCTGGTTGTGTCAGCATTGGTAAACAGCACTGCCCGGCCTCGGCAGACCGAAAATGCGCGTGGAGGCCCCTCGGCCGGGACCTGGGGGACGAGGTGGTCCAGCCCTACCACGGTCGTGTTCAAGTGCTGCTTCTGCAGAAACAGTCGGACGTAATGCTGAGTGAGCAGTGGATTCATTCCGCTGATGAAGCGGGTACGCTGTCCGAAACGCATGGTGCCTTTGGGGGCCAGCGAATGGCGTACTGGCGGCCCGTCCGCCGCGATTTCAGCGCCATCACAATGACTGGAGAGCAGTGCGTAATAAGCCTCGGCTACCCCGGCGTGCTGAGTGGGATTGTCCATGACTTCGGCCTCTTCCTGGGGGTGACAAGCCGTGGCGCCCAGCACCGCTAGGCAAGGTAAACAAGCGCTGTTCAATTGAAGGAGGAAAACACTGTACTTGCGACTCGTAACCGCCTAATACATATGCTTCTGTTTCTTTGCGTCAACGCCCTGCTTCAAACGCTTGCCGGTGACCCCGCCATCACAGTCCACCTGTCCCGATACGGCAAGCCTCAGACCGTTGATAAAATCGTCTTCATGTCAAAAGACGAAGTAGTTACCTTGGAGCAGCGCAACAATAGCGTGTTCATCATCCCGGCTCGCTTGCTCACTAAACGCTTTACTATCTCGTTTTCTTCCCGGAACCACGTCATCACCTTTGAACATGTTCCGATCAGGTACAATCCTGGTTATCTGGTCTGGGACGTTATTGTCGAGAAGAAACCCTTTTCGGAAGAGTACGGGTACTTGGCTAACCGCACGACTAAGAAAATTCTAGTTTTGGATCAGAATACAGGCGGTATTATTACCTACCCGTAGAGTGTCTGGGGAATAAGTAGTTCTCTCAACGAACGTTCAGCGAAACGGTGGTTTCACTAAAAGAGTGGCGGGTACTGCTTAACGTGCTATAGTTTCTGTTTTGAGACACCACTAACAATACAAAAAAAAGCGTTCCGGCTTTATTACCGGAACGCTTCAGGAATTTTGGGAAAGTATAAGCCATCCGGCCGGGGCTTTCCGTTTGCAGGGCGGTCAGTTTACGACACCTGCTCCACCGCTGTGCTGCTGGCATCACTCCCATCGAAACGACGAGCAAAGCCATAGGCCACCAGATTAGCAGACGCTACACCCGCGAAGCGGGCATTCGTCACACTCAGCGTCCCATCCGACCGCACGGCGCCCTCGGCGTCCGTCACGATCAGGCCGGTTAGCTTGTTGATGACAACCACTGTCACCGTATCAGCAGCCAGCGCACCAGCCCCGTTGCTGTTGTCCGCCCAGGTAGCCGTAATGGTGTCGCTGCCCATTGGCCCCTTCGAGGCTACGAAGTCATCCAACGGCTCCACTGACCCAGCCGAAAGCTGCATCAGCAGGTAGTCGATACTGGCCACGTTCTGCGCGTCGGCGCTGGTAGCCGAGAAGTTTTGGCCCACGAAGCGGTTGTAGGCCGACTGGCCGCCCTGCGCCTTCAAGCCCAGGGTCAGCGCCGGAGCCAGTTTCTTGTACAGGTCCGCGAGCAGTTTGAAGCGCGAACGAGTGTTCTGCTGCGCGGGCGTGTTGCTGGTGTTGCTGCCCACTTTCTGCCGAAGGATGTTTTGCCCGTTGACCTTCGTAAAAGTCAGTTGGCCGGCGCTGCCTTCAATGTCGCCGAGGATGCTACGAATACGTGCCATACATTAGAAAAAGGTTGAGTGAAAGAAGATTTCAGCTGCTGTTTTGCGCGCATTCTCACCAGGAGCAGCTACCCCAGTGCGTACTCTTTTCTTGTCTGTTAAAGGCCCGCCATACCCCAGGCCGCACCGGCGCCGCCAAGCTACATTTCCATAGCCCACGGCCGGCCGCCTGCGCCAGTTCCTGCTCGCGCCTGCGTTTTGCCACCGCGTGCTCCGGGTCGTAAGCCCAGGCCCAGCCGCTCACCACCAGCAGCGAATCCAGCGCTACCGAAGCCTGCCCGCTGAAGGCTGCCGGCCGTAGCCGTACCGCCGCCAGGGTCCGCCCGTAGGCGTCCGCCCCCTGGGCCCGCACCCGTACGTAGCGGCGCAATACCAAGGCTCTTACTTGTTTCCGTAGCCTGGCGCCCATACGGCTGGCCCAGCTCTGGGGCATCCGCCCCCAACAGCCGCACCCAGGCCCGGCCCACCCAAGCCTCCACATCGTAGGTGTCAGCGTCGACTACTTCCACTACCCGCACCAGCTGCCAACCTGCCATTGGCTTCAGCACCTCGGACGCCCCAGCAGGATTTCGGGCCTGTAGCACCTGTGCCGCCCGCACCGTTTGGGCCTCCGAGTGGGTAGCCCAGGCAGCGAGTAGCAGCAGTAGGAAACGGTTCATATCACAAATATGGAAATACTTTGCATCAAAATAGAATATAATATCTATTTAAATGCAAATAACTCCTACACTGCCTTTGTTATATTTGGTCCATGCCTCACGTCCTGGTCCGCTATTTCCTACCTGCCGCCCTCCTGCTCTGCTCGACGACCCCGCCGCTGAAGGTATCAGCCGACTAGGCCCCGCGGTACATCGGCCGTTACGCCGCCGTGACCGGCAAAGTAGTCCGGGCCCACACCGCCCACCACGCCAACGGCGCCCCAACCTTCCTGCACCTCAGCAAGCCCTTCCCCGACTGTCCCCTGGAAGTGGTCATGTTTGCCGACGTCACCAGCCGACTAAAAAAGACCCGGCCCAGCTCGTGGGTCGGGTCGTTACCGTCAGAGGCCGCATTCAGGCCGCTGGCTCCACTGCGCAAATCGTGCTCGACGCCCCGGCGTCGTTGTCATACTGACCGCCTTCCCAAATGCGCCGCATCGTCTGGTGCTGGAAGTCCTCTACAATCTTAGCGTAGATCAGCGTCGTTTTGATGCTGGCGTGCCCCAGTCTCTTCTGCAGCACCTCCACTGGCATCCCCCGTAGCAGGCTTTGGGTAGCAAACGTGTGCCGCGCCGTGTGCATCGTCACCAGCTCGTGCTTGGCCTCCATCCGCTTTTCCACCCGCCCGGCCCGCACCTCGACCACTTCCACCGCCGACGACACCCCGCCCAGACGACAAATACGCTTCAGGTAGCGGTTCATTACCTGGTTCTGGTACACCGGCAGCAACTTGGCCCGCTCCCCCGCATACTTGTCCAAAATGCCCCGCGCCGCCTCCGTCAAGTAGATGCTCACCGGCCGCCGCGTCTTACTCTGCGTCAGGCGTAGTACATGCCCCCCGTCCCACCCCGACACGTTGCCGCCGTGCAGGTCGTACACGTCCGAGTAGCGCAGACCCGTGTAGCAGAACAGAAACACGTCCCGAACCGGCACCAGATTGGCCGGCAGCACCGCCGTTTGCAGCTGGGTCAGCTCGGCCGCCGTCAGGTATACTTTATCCACCTCCGCGTAGGTTGCCTTTATCTGCCGCACATCCACACTGAGCTTATATCCCCGTTCATCGCGCAGATCCTTCAGGAGCGCCTTCAGGTTCTTCACTAGCGTGTATACCGAGTTTGGCGCCAGCTTGCGCGTCAGCGTCAAATAATGCAGCAGCGCGTCGTGGTCCTGCAGCGTGTAGGCCTCCGCCTGCAGCTTCCGCCCGCGATGCTCAGCAAAGTCCCGCAGCCAGTTATTCGACACCAAATAATGCCGCAGCGTCTCCCGCATGTAGCCGCGGCCCCGCAGCACCGCGCGAAATTCATTCATCAGCAGCACCACATTCTGCTCCAGCACCACCGGCATAGGCGCGGGACCCAATGCAGCCTTCAAGCTGGTCGGCGTCGGTGTCAGTCCCTCTGCCCGCTGCTTACGGTGCGCCTCTACCACGCGCGCCGACAACGACGCCAGTAGTTCGTTTGCCTCTTGGAAGCCTGGGTACGAGCGCCGGAACTGCTGCCGCTTCGCATCCCACTGTGAAGGCAAACATTTTTCGTTGGTGCTCATCCGCAACCGCTGCTGGTTGAAGTGGGCAATCAGGTACACGACGGAACACCCGGCCGCATCCGTGTTTTCCGTCCGATGATGAAATTGAATCGTCATAAATAGTGGGGCGTGAATAGGGGCGTAAGCGGGCTTGAATACGGGATTGGCCTAAACGCAAAAAACCCGGAAATTCGCTTCTGTGAACAGATTTGCGAACTTCCGGGTCTTCCGGGATTGAATAAAAGAGCCCCCAGCCGGGATCGAACCAGCGACCTACTGATTACAAGTCAGTTGCTCTACCAGCTGAGCTATGGAGGCGAATTGTGGTGCAAAACTAGTGCTTCGCACCAAATTCCCAAACTAGGAGCGGATAATTTTCAATTGTTTTTTGAGTCCGTCGATTCGCCCCTTCGCCTCGTCGATGCGACCCTGGTACTCCTCGCGCAGCTGGCTGGCGTTTTTAGAGCGCGCAAAGAACTCAAGGTTAGTCTGTAACGTGGCGATGTCGTTTTCCAGCTCATTGATTTCGCGGCGCAGAGCCTGTTCCTTGCGGTAAAGGGCCTGCTGGGAATCGGGGCTGGATTTGAGGCGCTCCACTTGCAGCTGAAACAGCAAGTCGGCGCGCTCGGCGTAAGACAGGCCCGGTACGTGGTCCAGATACTTGCCCATCAATGACTGGAATTTTTCCTCAGCCCGCTCAGCAGAGCCGCGCGGGCCGCCCGAAGCGCCATCAAAGTTGCGCCACTCTTCCACGTGCTGACGGAAGCCTTCCAGCGTGCCGGGCGTGTCTACCGACAGGGCCGTTACGGCCTCGGCAACCCGGTCGAGGTGGGTAGCCTGCTCCTGCGACACCTGCTGAGCCTGCTGCACGCGCTGCTTGGCTTCTTCGTTTTTGCGCTCGAAGAAGGCGTCGCAGGCCGTGCGGAAGCGGTTCCAAACTTTATCCGACTGCTTCTCCGGCACGCGGCCAATAAGCTTCCATTCCTTCTGCAAGCGAATCACAATTTCGCGGCCTTCTTCCCAGTTAGGGTTTTGCAAGGCGGCTTCGGCTTGGTTGCACAGATCAAGCTTGCGCTGCAGGTTGGCGTTCTTCTCCTCATCAAGCGACTTAAAGAATTGATTCTTGCGCTGGAAGAACCCTTTGTAGGCCGACCAAAACTGTTTGTTGAGCTGCTCGGCTTTGTCGCGGGGCACGAGGCCAGCGGCATCCCACTCCTCTTTCAGCTTTTGCAGCTCATCGGTTTTGGCGCGCCACTCATTTACCCGCTCCGTTTGGAACTCGGCGAAGGGCTTGATCTGGTCCAGCAAAGCCGTTTTACGGGTCAGATTGGCATTTTCCTGGGTCGAGCGCACGTTCAGGAATTCCTTTTTGCGGTCGTGCACCTTCTCCGAAGCCTGCAGGAAACGGTTCCAGATGGCGTCGCGCTGCTCGTTGGCCACGGGGCCGATGTGCTTCCACTCCTCATGCAGCTGACGCAGCTCTTGCAAAGCCTTATTGATGCTCGACTGCTGGGATAGGGCCTCGGCGCGCTGAATCAGGGCTTCTTTGGCTTCGAGGTTGCGGCGGCGGTCCAGCTCCTTCATTTCGAAGAACAGGCCGCGGTTGTTGTAATAGATGTCAAGCAGGGCGTGGTAGCTGTTCCAGATTTCCTGGGCCTCCTTCTGCGGTACGGCACCGGTAGCTTTCCAATCGTTCTGCAGGGCTTTGATGCGCACCGAGCTGTCCTTGGTTTCGGCCGACTCCACCAGCTGCCGCAGCTGTGACAACAGGTACTGCTTGTGCGCTAGGTTTTTGGCCCGCTGCTCGTCCTCGGCGCGGGCATCCTTGGCCCGGCTGTCGCGAAATTCCTGTAAGGCACGGGTCAGCTCGGCGTGGCCTTCGGGGCCGGTATAAGCAAAGTCATCGGCCTCAGCCCCACCTTCGGTGAAGCGCTGCCGAGCGGCTGTGCGGTCGGCGTTGATGCTGGTTTCGTACTGGCGGTATAAGTCAAATATCTGCTTACGGTTCTGGCGGGCATCGGGGCGGCGCAGCAACGTGAGCAGATGAGCCGCCTGGGCGGGCAAATCCAGGGTGGTAAAGTCGGGCACCGGAATTTCGGGCACGTACTCTTCTTCTTCCTCCGTGCCCGCGCTGTGGGCCGTGTCGGCGGCTTCCGCCGCTTCGGCCGCCTCAGCAGCCGACTCATTATTGGAAGTTGGCAGGGCGGCTACGGGGGCGTCTGCCGTTTCAATATCAGCGGCCGTTTCCAGGGCCATCACTGGCTCGCGCACGGCTTCGGGCTGGGTGCTGTCGGCTTCTGCTTCGGGCGTAACGGGAGTTGTATCAGTCAGGGCACTAGCTTCGGCAGTGGTAGCCTCGGGCGACAGGCCCGCAGCACTCGGCGTTTCGGCGGCCGCTTCAGCCGACTGTACGCCGGGATTATCGTGTCCGTAATGACTTTCGGCGCGGGTCAGGGACTCGGAGGCTTCGCCAGCGCGCAATGTTGCGGCCGTATCGGCGGTGGCTTCGGTAACGGCCGCGGCGGGCTCGGCCGTGCCAGCGCCGGGCGCATCAGTTACGGGCGGCGTGCCCTGGGCGGGCCGCTCGGTGATTTCATTGGTCGTGGTGGAAGCTACGGGCGCCGAGGCTGGCTCGTTGGGAGCGGCAGGAGCTTGGACGGGCGGGGTAGCCGCTTCATCGGCCGGATTCTGCTTGGCCTGGATTTCCGCCAAGCGGCGCTCCAGGATGCTCATCGGCGACTCCGAGTTGGCGTCGGAGTTGTTGGGGGCGGTGTTTTCGTTTTCAGGTAACATAGGTCAAAGGAAAAGGCCCGGCTCAGGAAAGAATAGGTAGCCCGGCAGCGAAGTAAGCAAAAGCTAGTTTAGGCGGGGGTCCAGCGGGTAGTTGGACAGGACCCGGTAGCGGCCGCCCTTTTCCCGCAAAATGGCCTGCCAGAAGGCATCATTGTCCAAAGTAAATACTTTCCCGGCAGCATTGGGGTGGACAATCCAAACATTTTCCTTGACTTCCTCCTCTAATTGGCCCGCTGTCCAGCCCGAATAGCCCGCGTACAGGCGGATATCGTCGGCGGCCAGTTCGCCGCTCAGCAGCAGGCCCAGCACCACTTGGAAGTCACCGCCCCAGTACACGTCCTGGCCCACGCTGATGGCGTTGGGCACGTCGGCGCGGCGGTGCAGGTAATGGAGCGTATCGGGATATACGGGCCCGCCCAAGCCCAGCGGCAGCTTGGCCGCGGGCGAGGCGTCGCCGTCGGGCAGCTCCAGCACGTCGCCGAGCAGCAGGTTGGAGGGCCGGTTGAGCACCAGACCGTAGGAGCCTTCTTCCTCCGAGTAGTGGCACATCAAGACCACCGTCCGCTCGAAGTTAGGATCACCTAAGAAAGGCTGGGAAATGAGCATACTGCCGGGAAGAGGACGAGGCATCGGAAGAAGTGCTTGGGGATGGGAAGAAAGGTAAATACGAAGACGGAAGGGATTCAGCCGCTTTTTGAAAAGGCTTCTGTTGCGGCGCAAGTTCCAGAGCCCGGCCAGAAGTACTACAAACCGGGGCCGGGCCCCGCCTTGGCCATTTTCTGGCGCCGACACGCTCCAGCTAGTAACTTTTCCAGCGGCTCCAGGTTTCTGAGCCTGGCAGGTTTCCGCTGGCTGAACTACTGTAAAGGAAACTTTTTTCCGGTAAAAAGCTAGTCGGCAGGCCGGTAGTTCGGCAGAAACCGGACGCTACCACCCGGCACCGCCTTTTCCGGCCGGCTCACCTTCCGGCGACCCGCTCATTTTTCCACCGAACTTCCGACCTTCGCCCAGCCGGTGCCGGGGCCCGCCCCCTGGCTTTTCGCCGACCTACCTGCTATGACCGACCAACAACTAGCCGACCTGCGCCAGACTTACTCCCAGCGCACCCTGTCGGAAGCCGAAGTGCAGCCCGACGCCGTGCGCCAGTTCCGGCAGTGGCTCGACGAAGCCCTGAGCGCCCACCTCGATGAGCCCACAGCCATGACCGTTTCGACGGTGAACAGCCAGGGGCAGCCCTCGGCCCGGGTGGTGCTGCTCAAGGGCCTGCCCGACGACGCGGGTTTTCTGTTCTACACCAACTACGACAGCCACAAAGGCCACGATCTGGCCGAGCAGCCCCTGGCAGCCCTAACCTTCTTCTGGCCCGGCCTAGAGCGGCAGGTGCGGGTGGAAGGCCGGGTAGAAAAAGCCCCGGAGCACATGTCAGACAGTTACTTCCAGAGCCGGCCCCGCGGCAGCCAGATTGGGGCCTGGGCCTCGCCACAGAGCCAGAAAATCGGAAGCCGGGAAGAGCTGGAAGCCCAGGAAAAGGCCGTGGAGCAGCGCTTCACCGGCCAGGACCCGCTGCCCCGCCCCCCACACTGGGGCGGCTATATCGTGCGGCCCCACCGCATCGAGTTCTGGCAGGGCCGCCCCAGCCGCCTCCACGACCGAATCGTGTACGAGCGCCAAGGGGAATCCTGGACCCGCAGCCGGCTGGCGCCTTAAGGGTGAGATAGTGAACTGGTGAGTTTGATGCTCGAGCTGCGCGGCTTGCGCCAAGAAAACAAAAACTCACCTGTTTACCACTTCACCATCTCACCACCTCACTATTTCACCACCTGATTTTGGCTGAAATTCAACCCGTGCGCGGCTGGCGCTATACTGCCGAGCTGAGCGCGCATATTGATGACTACGTGTCGCCGCTATTTGATGTGGTGTCGCAGAAGCAGCGCGAGGCCCTGTACCGTAATGAGCTGAACAGCATCCATCTGTCGGTGCCCCGGGGCGAGGACCCGGCGGGGGCCGCATTGGCGCGCCTGCTGGAGTGGCAGCAAACCGGCGTGCTGCGCCAGGATGAGCTGCCGGGCATTTACGTGTACTACCAGTATTTCCGGCTGCCGGGCTCTTCCCGCGAGTATTGCCGTAAGGGCTTTATGTGCCACATCCGGGCCTACGACTGGAGCGAAAACGTGGTGCTACGCCACGAAAACACCCTGCCCGCGGCCGTCAACGACCGGGCTGAGCTGCTGGCCCGCACCCAGTTTCAGAGCAGCGCCACCCACGGCCTCTACCGCGACGACGATTTTGAGCTGGAGCGCTACCTCGACGAGGCCATGCAGGACCCGCTCTACCAGACCGAGGAAGACTATCAGGGCGCCCGCGACGTGCTGGCCGTGATTCAGGACGCCCGGGTGATTCGACGGTTCCAGCAGGTGCTCAGTCGGCGCGAGGTTATTCTGGCCGATGGGCACCACCGCTACGAAGGCTCCCTGGCCTACCGCCAGGCCCGCATGCTGGCCGAACCCAATTCTACTGGCCAGGAGCCGTGGAATTTCCACTTGATGTATTTGACCAACGCAGCAGCCGACGACCTGCGGATTCTGCCCACCCACCGCCTGCTGCTGGAACTGCCCGGCGGCATTTCGGACGCGGAGTTTCTGGCCCAGTTGGAGCCCTACTTCTCCCTGCTGTCCATGGACGATGCCTACGACTTGCCCGAGCGCATTGCCGGCAAGCAGTGGGCCTTTGGCCTTTACCTGAATGGGCTGGCCTACAAGCTGCGCCTGCGCCCGGAGGTACACGAGCAGCTCGATTGGGACACCACGCCCGAAGTCAAAAACCTGGATTTGACGGTGCTGCACTTCTTCGTGCTCGAAAAAGCCCTGGGCATCGTGGGCCCCGACGCCCAGCGCGCTTGGTCCGGTGTGGCCTACGTGCGCACCTTTTCCGAGTGCCTAGCCCGCGTCGACCGGCAGGAAGCCCGCGCCGCCCTTATTGTAAATGAGGTGACGATGGAAGAAGTGGAGCGGGTGTGCCACTCCGGGGCCGTAATGCCCCCCAAATCGACGTTTTTCTACCCTAAAACCATCGGCGGATTCCTGTTTACCTCTATCCGCGACGACGAACACGACCATGCCTTCTACGCTCCCCACCTTGCGCCTGATTCTGGCCTCTAACTCCCCGCGCCGCCGCCAGCTGCTCACCGATCTGGGCCTTCGGTACGAAGTGCGCCTGCAGGAAGTCGACGAAAGCTTCCCTGCTACCCTACGTCGGGCCGAAGTAGCCGAGTTTCTGGCGGCTCACAAGGCCGAAGCCTACCGCGCTGGCCTGGCCCCCAACGAAGTGGTGCTCACCGCCGATACCATCGTCTGCCTCGACGACGACGTGCTTAATAAGCCCGCCGATGAGGCCGAGGCCATAGCCATGCTCACCCGTTTGCAGGGCCGCGCCCACGACGTATACACCGGCGTGTGCCTGCTCTGTGGCGACGGGCGCCGCGTGGTATTTTCGGACCAAACCCGGGTGTACTTCCGTTCCCTGACGCCCACCGAAATCGAGTTCTACGTGCGCAGTTACAAGCCCCTGGACAAAGCCGGAGCCTACGGTGCCCAGGACTGGATTGGTATGGTGGCTGTCACCAAGCTCGAGGGCTCGTATTTTAACGTCATGGGCCTGCCCGTGCACCGCGTCTGGGAAGAACTGGAAAAGCTCGGCGTCAGCGGCCTGCTTACTTCGGCGTAGTAAAAGTAATGTTCCGTCTCTGGTCTGTTGGCTTGACGAACTTCATTTTATTGTTATAAAAAAGCCCTTCAGACATAGCTGAAGGGCTTTTTTTATGAATTATAATAACGGCGGGCCGGACGCCGTCGGCTGCTGAGCTACTTGAGCCGGTCGTAGCGCAGCAGGGCTTCCAGGTAGTAGTAGTCGGCGTACACCAGCGGGGCGTCGACTTCGGTCTTGGCCGGCTTGTGGGCCACGCAGTGCTTAATCAGGAAATTCTGGTTGTCGCCCAAGGCGGCGCGGTAGGCGGGGCTGCTCAGGCTCACCAGCATCTGCTCGGCGGCCTGGCGGTAACGCTTGGCATCGGCAGCGGGGCTGTATTGTTGCAATTCGAGCAGAGCCGAGGCCACAATGGCCGCCGCGGAGGCGTCGCGCTCTTCTTTCGGAATGCCCGGGGCGTTGAAATCCCAGTAAGGAATCTTGTCGGCCGGCAGGTTGGGGTGGTTTAGGAAGAAGTCGGCGGTTTTACGGGCCTGCTGGCGGTAGCGGTCCAGCTTGGTTTCGCGGTAGAGCATGGTGTAGCCATAAATGGCCCAGGCCTGCCCGCGCGCCCAGGCCGAGTTGTCGGCCGCGCCCTGGGCCGTTTTGCGGGCTAATACCTGCCCTTTATCATCGTAGCAGACCACGTGAAATGTGCTGCCGTCGGGCCGGAAGTGGTTTTTGAGCGTGTTGTCGGCGTGCGTGATGCTCAGGTGGCGCAGCGTGGAGTCGGCGCTGGTGCGGGCCGCCCAGCAGAGCAGTTCCAGGTTCATCATGTTGTCGATGATGACCGGGTACTTATAGCCGGCAAAGTCGTTCCAGGACTTAATCAGGCCCACCTGCGGGTTGAAGCGCGTGGCCAACGACTGGGCGCCGGTGAGCAAGACAGGCTTATACGCCGGGTTTTGGGTGAGGCGGTAGCCGTTGCCGAAGGGGCAATACAGCATAAAGCCCAGGTCGTGGGTACCGGTATTGTGCTGCTCCGGCTGCATGGCCTGGGTCCACTGGTCGGCGGCTTGCTGCCACTGGGGCTGCTTGGTGTACTCGTACATGTACCAGAGTGTGCCGCCGAAAAAGCCGCTGGTCCACCACTCCGACTTGGTGTCCTTGAGCGAACCGTCGGGCCGGGTCGAGTACGGGAATTTGGTGCGGTCGGGGTGGGTTTTCAGCAACTGTATCAGCTGCTCCCCGGCCCGGGCAAACTCCTGCTGGACGTTGATTTTGCGCTTTTGCGCCGGGGCCGGTACGGAAATAAACAGGGTGAGCACCGCCGCCAAAGCGGGCCCAAATACAGCGAAACGTTTCACGGGCTAGAAGTTGAAAAATAGAAAAAACTCGGGGAGAGTGGACGCAAGTAAGGATAGTCTGGGCATACTTGCTCACCAGAGCCGGTTAAAAGCTGCCCCGGGCCTAAAGCGTTTTAGCAACGGTTTGGGTTAGCGGAAATCAAACGGGGCCCGGCGCGCCTGCGTAAGGACCAGCCGCCGGGCTTGGCAGTGCCCAACGGCCGGCTCCACGGAATCTGCTTTCTTTGCCTGATGCTCCACAGCCTGTTATTCGCGCCCTTTGCCGATGCCGCCCGTCAGGCGCAGTACGACGCCCTGCTGGCCGCGTTAGCCGACGAAACTCCGCCCACGCCTACCCTACTGTTGGGGAACTTCACCGTAGCCGAGGCTTCCTTCGACGCCGTCGTCGTCCGGCCTCACAGCATCACGGCCCTGCTCCTGGTGCCCGGCCAGGGCCAGTTGCACCTTGCCCCAACTGCCTGGCAACTGGGCGGGCAGGCGCTGGATAATCCGGTAGCGGCCTTCGAGTTGCAGCGCCAAGTGCTGGCCACCTGGCTGAGCGCCGACCTGAGCGCCGCTCCCCTTGCCGCCCACGATGTGACGGGCCTCGTCGTGTTCGGTCCGACCGTAGAGTTTGGCCCTTCCGTGGAGCCCCAGCTGCGGCATTTACCCACGGCCGACGACTTGCACCTGCTGCGCCAGCCCGCCCACCTGCCGCGCCGGCTCTGGAACCTGACCCGCGCCGGTATCAATTTGCCGGAAGCGGCGCTACGGAGCTGGTTTCAGGAGCTGGCCGGCGACGTGGAAGAAGACCTGGCGGAAGAAGTGTCGGAGCTGGTAGCCCCTGTGGGCTTTTGGGAGCACAAGGCGCGGCAGCTCTGGCGCTGGCTCGGGGCCGAAGACGTGCCCCACGACCAGCCCTACGGCTACCCGGCCCCGGACGCGGTGGCCGCCAGCCAGGACGAAAAAGCGCGGTTGGAGCAAATCCGCCAGCAGGTGCGGGCCGAACTGCAGGAGCAAAACCAGGCCGCCGCGGCCCGCGAAGCTGCCCGGGAACAGACCATTGCCCAGCTCCAGGCCCAGCTGCGGCAGGCGTCGGCGGTGGCTCCCGAAACGGCCGCGCTGCAAGCCCGGCTGGCTGCCGAAACCCAGGAAAAAGCCGCCCTGGCCGAAGCCGTGCGCCAAGCCCAGGCCGAGCTGGCTGCCCGTAACCGCCAGCTGGATGCCCGAATCGAGCAGCTTGGCCAGGCGTTGCAACAATTACAAGCCCGCCCTGCTACGGCTGCTACGGCTCCTTCCGCCTCCGCTCCCCTATCGGCAACTGCGCCAGCGCCTGCAGCGGCCGCGAGACCACCTCGCCGGGTATCGGGCCCGTCCCGCCCAGCGGCGGACTGGCAGGTGCGCTGGCACCGGGTAGCCGTGGTGGCAGCCGTAGCGGGTGGTTTAGGCTGGGGCGTGTGGGGTGCTATACACTTGGCCGGCAAGCTTATTTCCGCTCCAAAGCCCAAAACCACTGTATCCCGGCCACGCCCCCAGCAGGCGCAGGAACAACCCGCTCCGGCTGCGGCCCCAAGCATAGATTCTACCGACGAGTTCCTGTACCAGAGTGAGGAGCCCGTCATTCAGGACTCTACTGTCGTGCCCACGCCACCCGCCGATTCCTCGGAGGTAATGCCGGAGGTTGCTGAGCCAGAACTGGATGATACGTACCAGGAAGGCAACTAGGGGGCTTAGTAGCAGCCATATTACAAAACAAAAAGGCCTCTGGAGTGCTCCAGAGGCCTTTTTGTTGGCATACTTCCAGTATCTACTAGTATGGCTTAGCGTCGTGGGCCGTAGCTTCGGCTTGGGCCACGGCTTCCGAGCCACGGGCTTCGTTGTACTGGTTGCCACCCTCGGCGGTTTTGCCGCTGCGGGCTTGCTCCAGGCCTTCGGCCAGGCGCCGGCCCCAGTCTGGGTCGCAGTTGGTGCAAAGCTCCACCATTTTGTCGCTCACGCGGCGGTCAGCATTGGTCAAAGCGCCCACCATGTTGTTGATGAGGTCATCACGCTCCCAGTCCTCGTGCAGACGGTACCGCTCCCCGGCCTGCTTGAAGTTGTTTTGGCGGTCAATGGTTTGCTTCATCAAGCGGCCCTTATACTCGGGCATGTGGTCGGGGGCGCTGCGGGGCGCTTCCTTCAGGCCGTTGAGCGAACTGGGCTCGTAGTTGATGTGCAGGTTCTGGTCAGGAGCCGAATCGACGTGGTAGGCCATCTGGCCGTCGCGCTGGTTGGTGGCCACATGCTTTTTGGGCGCGTTGATGGGCAGCTGCAAGTAGTTGGTACCCACACGGTAGCGCTGGGTATCCGAGTACGAGAAGGTCCGCCCCTGCAGCATCTTGTCGTCGGAGAAGTCAAGGCCATCGACCAGCACTCCGGTACCGAAAGCCGACTGCTCTACTTCGGCGAAGTAGTTTTCGGGGTTACGGTTCAGCGTCATTTTGCCCACGGGCAGGAAGGGGAACTGGTCCTCGGGCCAGATCTTGGTGTCGTCGAGCGGGTCGAAGTCCAGCTCAGGGTGCTCATCGTCGCTCATGATCTGCACGCAGAGCTCCCACTGCGGGAAGTCACCCTTGGCAATGTGCTCGAACAGGTCCTGGGTGGCGTGGTTGAAGTTTTTGGCCTGAATAGCCTCCGCTTCCTGAGCCGTCAGGTTTTTGATGCCCTGCAGCGGCTCCCAGTGGTATTTCACCAGCACGGCCTCGCCTTGGGCATTCACCCACTTGTAGGTATTCACGCCCGAGCCCTGCATTTGCCGGTAGTTGGCCGGAATGCCCCAGGGCGAAAACAGGAACGCCACCATGTGCATGGCTTCCGGGGTGTTGCTGATAAAGTCGAAAATCCGCTCCCCGGTTTGGCGGTTGTGCACCGGGTCGGGCTTCTGAGAGTGAATCAGATCCGGGAACTTCATGGCGTCGCGGATGAAGAACACCTTCAGGTTGTTGCCCACCAAGTCCCAGTTGCCGTCTTCGGTGTAGAACTTCACCGCAAAGCCGCGCGGGTCGCGCAGGGTTTCGGGCGAGTGGCCACCGTGGCCTACTGTACTGAAGCGCACAAAAACGGGCGTCTGCTTACCTTTTTCCTGGAACAGCTTGGCGCGGGTGTACTTGGCAATAGGCTCGCCACCAACCGTGCCATAAGCTTCGAATACGCCGTGGGCCCCGGCGCCGCGGGCGTGCACCACCCGCTCGGGAATACGCTCCCGGTCGAAGTGGCTGATTTTTTCGATGAAGGCGTAGTTTTCCAGCGTGGCCGCGCCCCGGTTGCCGATGGTGCGGATGTTCTGGTTGTTGGTCAGCGGGTGGCCCTGGCGGGTGGTCAGGGTCTGGGCATTTTCCCCGTCGGCCGTGCGCGAATCGTGGGAAGTGCCGGCGCCCGTAACCGCCGTGCCCGTGCCGTCGCCGGATACATCGTGGCCATTGGAGCCAGTCGAGCCGTTCTGGTTCTGTTCTTCGTTCTGTGCCATTGGTATTTTGGGATGGATTGGAAGTAGTAAAATACCAAAAAAGGCCGAGAATGTTTTATAACTAATTCAAACATCTTTGCTCTTTTCTAAGAACTAGTTAGCTTAAGCTACGGCTGGTTTACGCACCAGAGCTGTAGCCCTTCAAGTCTTATCCGAAGCGACAGAGCCTAACTAGCTTGAAACGAAGCATTACTATAGCCAGCTTCAGCAGCAGGTCCTGTTGAAGCTCTAAACACCTGGAACACCTGGCTTGCTTCGGCACCCCCAAATCTTACACTTTGGCCCGGCTAGCCACCAGGGTAATGCAAAAGCCCATAACGGCAATAATCGAGAAGGAAATCCGCAGGCTGGAAGCTCCGGCTACCAGCCCAATCAGCGGCGGCCCAATCAGAAAGCCCAGGAAGCCAACCGTGGACACAGCCGCCAGTGCCACACCCGGCGACATCGTGGAGGCCTTGCCCGCCGCGCTATATACCAGCGGCACTACCGACGACACGCCGAACCCGACCAGCAAAAAGCCGAGCACAGCCGTGGGCAAGCTCGGCAGCGCCACCGCCAGCAGCAGCCCCGCCGCCGTGAGCAGCCCACTGGCCTGCAGAACCGCCCGCACGCCGTACCGGTGGGCAAACCAGTCGGCCACGAAGCGCCCCCCGGCCATGGTGCTCATAAAGGCCGTGTAGCCCACGCCCACCCAGGCTTTTTCGGCCTGCACCACCTTGCGAAAGTAAATCCCGCTCCAGTCGAACATGGCGCCCTCACAAATCATGGAGCAGAAGGCAATCAGGCCCAGACCGAGCAGGGCTTTATCGGGGCGGGCAAAGATGGGCTGATTGGCTTCCCCGCCCCGTTCTTCGCGCAGGGTGTAGGGCCAGCAGGCCACCAGCCCCAGCAGAATAGCGCCCCAGATAACGGCGAAGTGCCCGAGCGGATCAATGCCGCGGGCATTCATCAGGTTGCCAATGGCCGCCCCGGTAAACCCGGCCAGACTCCACAGGCCGTGAAAAGCAGCCATAATCGGGCGCTGATACAAGGCCTCCACCCCCACGGCCTGGGTGTTGACGGCTATATTGGTCAGGTTGCTGGTCACCCCGTAGAGAAACAGGCAGCCCACGAGCTGGTACAAATTCTGAGCCCAGCCAATGCTGACCAGGGTGCTGCTGTAGAGCACGGCCCCGACCAGGGCCATTTTGCGGCTGCCCTGCGTGGCTACCAGCCACCCCGCCAACGGCAAGGACAGCATCAGGCCTACGGGCAGGGTAATGAGCACCACGCCCAACTCGGCTTCCGAGAGGCCCATTGTCTGCTGAATGTTTGGAATGCGGGACGCCCAGCTGGCGAAGCACAGGCCCTGCAAGAAAAACAGCGTACTGACGGCCACCCGATGGGCCTTATGAGAAACCTTACCCGGGGAAAGCAAAGAAAGCATAAAGCTTTGGTTTAAAATCTACTACTCAACATCACCTACAGTTCTACTGCGCCTGACCACCGAGAACATTACCGCACCAAACCATACCGCAGCAACAGCTCTTTCGCCTTCTCCCAGCCTCCGTTGTGGGCTATTCGCGAAGCCGGAAAAAGTGGCTCGCCGTCTTGGTTTGAGCGCGGGCTTCACAACAATCGCGCTAAATAGTTTCGAGACGTGGAACAAATTCGGGGTGGCCAGCCTTTGTACGGCCACCTCCTCTGTACAGGAGTTTTCCGCCCACGACTGAGTCAGCGCCCTAGATGAAAAAATTGCTACTGTTCAGGAAGCATAAGAAACACGACCGCCTTAGTCAGAAGATCCAGCAGGAATTGCAAAAACAGCTCCTGCTGGTCGGTACCTTATCCGAAACGTGCGTGGAAATCACTCAGGGCCAGATGCAGGAATGCCTGCCGCTGCTACTGGCTTTTCACCCGAAGAAGGTACGTGGCTGGCAGGATAAAGAACACCACGCCGCCACACTCAGCTTGAGCTTCAAGGGCAACCACCAGTTGCTGATCAACGTGTTTTGTCCGCCCCAGGACACGCAGCCCTGGTACCCCGACACCAAGATTTTTCTGTACCACGGTTCGTTGCTGGGTACTTACCTGGCCTGTCATCATAGTCATTTGTGCGCGGCCTTGCACAAGAGCATGCAGAAGCTCAGCCAGCAGCAGCACAGCCAGAAGAAAGGCCAAAAGGCCTAGTGCCCGCGGGCTAGCAGGGCAATGCCAACTACAATGCTGACCAGGCCCAGCGCCTGGGATAAGGACAGGGCTTCCCGTAGCACCACCAGGCCCAGCAGGGCGGTGAGCAGCACCGAGCCCCCCACAATGACCGGCGTACCGACCGAGGAAGGCACGCCACGGCTGAAGACCACGAACGTCAGAATTTCGGCTAGCCCTACACCCAGCCCGGCCAGCGTGGCCAGCAGCAGACCTTTACCGGTAATGGGCAGCGGCTGGCCCTGCAGCTTAAGCCGCAGCAGCCACACGGCGCCCAGAGAGGCGGCCACGAGCTGTAGCACCACGGCGCCCACGGCCGCGGGCACATGGTCGGCGGCCAGTTTGATAAAGAAATTGTAAAGCGCCAAGCAAAAAGCCGTCAGCAGCGCCAGAGCCAACCAGGGCATGCTACTTGAGGCGCTCCAGCAGCTCCTGCTGCAGCTTTTGCCAATTGGCATAGTCCTCCGATTCGGCCCACGACTCCTGCATTTCCGATTTCTTCAGCACGGCTTCGACAGCTTCGGTGGCCAGGTCGCGCAGGTCCTCACTTTCGGAGGCGTCCAGCTTGACGATTACCGGAATCAGGTCGGCAGGAAAGTCTTTGGATGGCTTGCCTAGAATGGCGGCCACGATTTCGGCCGCCGCCAGGGCCTGCCCGGCCGCATCGATTTCCAGATAGTCTTCCTCCTCGGCCGCCGTAGCCAAGGCCTCATACAGCATGGCCTCGGTGTGGTTGTCGCGAAAATCACCGGCGAAGTCGGCCGCGTCGTCGTTGTCGAAATTGTAGTAGCCCCAGGCGCCCATAGGTGGTGTGTTGGTTTTAGGAGTGCTTGAATACGAAAAAAAAGAAAAAGAGGCGTCGTAGAGTGCATAATTTGCCCGCAGTACCCTACACTCTAGCAGTAGTACCGACACTATGCAGCCCGACGACCCGCAGGAATGCTAGTAGCGTATGGACAGATTGCCACGCCCCTGAGCCTGAAAAGAATGCAGCCGCTTTTGCCGGGAGCCAGATTCGCGACTCAAGTCGTTACCAGGATGGTCACTACTTATGGCTAAGCAAAGATGCTGATGCCCGACTCATCTGTGAAAAGACCGATTCTGATATCCTGCTCAGCGGCGATTCCGAAACGTCGCAACAGCTACTCCGCGTCTGCCAAAATGCTTCGCTGGCCTTAGCCGAGCATGGTTTCCGGCACCGAACCGAGCTTCATGATCTGCAAAACAAGGAGTACGCCTATTTTCATCATGCGTGGCCGCCAGCGTCCCTGCCCTAATGTTTAGGCAAAGGCGAGCTAATCCCCAGGATCCGACAAGGAATCCACTGGCACGGCATAGCCGGAGGTATCATAGCGTATAGTCTGCTCATAATCTGCCGGGGAGCTATAGACTCCCTCCTCTTGCCGGGCCTCATCCCGCCGGACTAACGCAATCATGCCCAGCAGGTGAATGGCGCAGGGAACGAGCAGTAGTACCGGCAGCATTTTTAGGCCAATGCTCTGCGGGCTCTCTTGCGTATTTCTTGCGGCTCCTATCAGTCCCGGCAGCCAGAACAGCAACGCTGCTCCCGCCGCCCCACTAGCGCCGGCCAGTAGACCTAAATAGCTATAGTATTCCAGCAGCGTAGGACCCACCCTCGCCGGAATAGCCTGTGGGGGGCCTCCTAGTGGGGGATAAATCGTCCAGCCACCTACTTGGTCGTAGAGCCACGGCGGCTTGGGCAGCAGCCAATGGCAAGCTGCAATACAGGCCACGGATGCTGCTGCCGCGCCCGTAGCCAGCAGCAGTAAGGTTCGGCTCCGGCTCATCTACCGAAACTTCTCCTTGAGAATCTCCAACTCCACGGCCGGGGAAATCTTCTCGTAGAGCACGTGGTAGGCCGCCGAGGTGATGGGCATGTGCACGCCCAGCTTCTTGTTGAGCTCATGGATGCTCTTGACGGCGTAGTAGCCCTCGGCCACCATATTCATCTCCATCTGCGCCGACTTGACCGAATAGCCCCGCCCAATCATGTTGCCGAAGGTGCGGTTGCGCGAAAACTGCGAGTAGGCCGTCACCAGCAAGTCGCCCAGGTAGGCCGAGGCCGACAAGTCCCGGGGTTGGGGGTTCATGGCGTGCACGAAGCGGCGCATTTCCTGCACCGCATTGCTGACCAGCACCGCCTGAAAATTGTCGCCGTAGCCCAGGCCGTGGGCAATGCCGCAGGTTAGGGCAATGATGTTTTTCATCACGGCAAAGTACTCGATGCCGTCGAGGTCCTCCATGGGGTGAGCCTTCACGTAGCGGTTGCGCAGCAGGTGGCAAAAGTCGTCGGCCAGGGCCAGGCTAGGCGAGCCAATAGTGAGGTAGCTCTGCTTTTCCAGGGCCACTTCCTCGGCGTGGCAGGGCCCGGCCACGACGCCAATCCGCTCGTGCGAGAGGCGAAACCGCTCGGCCACGTAGTCGGTTACCAGCACGTTCTTGCTGGGCACCATGCCCTTGATGGCCGAAATGACGCGCTTATTCTTCAGTAAGTCCCGGTCGAGCTTATCCAAAGAGCTTTGCACGAAAGCCGCGGGCACGGCCAGCACCAGCCAATCGGCCTCCTCTACGGTTTCCTTGAGTTCGGTGGAGGGAAATACGCGGCTCAGGTCGAAGGCTACCGAGGACAGGTAGCGCGGGTTGTGGCGGGTGCGCAAGAGGTGCTGCACGTCGTCTTTGCTGCGCATCCACCAGCCCACGTGGGCACCATTTTCCGACAGGATTTTGGTAAGCGCGGTAGCCCAGGAGCCACCGCCAATCATGGCTATTTTATCCACTGGGGATTGGGAATTTTGAAGGTCAGGGAGCCGAGTTTAGGCAAAAAAAATGAGAGGCCGGAAGCACTACCTGCTCCCGGCCTCTCAACTAGCCGAAAATGCGTTTGTTAGCGTTTGGCATGCACCCGTTAGCCTTTGGGGCCGGCGGCGGCTTACTTGTCGCCCTCGGGCTCCTCCTTCAGGGCGGCCTTATTGATGGTTTTGGCGTCTTTCACTACCACTTGAGCCCCATCCTTCAGGGTTTTGGCCACGGCCCGGAACGGCCCACTCACCACCTCGTCGCCGGCCTGCAGGCCGCTGCGGATTTCGATATTGGCAAAGTCACTGATGCCGGTCTTCACGGGCGTCAGCACCGATTTACCGTTGCGCACCACGAATACTACTTCCTGAATTTCAGTCTTGGGCGCTGTTTTGTTGCTCACCGGAATGGCCGCCCCTTTTTCGTCAGGCTTGGCCGTCGAGGCCAGGGTGCTGTCGGAGCGCGTCGTGACGGCAGCCAGGGGCACGCTCAACACGTTGCTTTTCCGGTCGGTGATGACGTCCACGGAGGCCGTCATACCGGGGCGGAAGGGCACTACCGTGCGGCCCTGCACCGTGCGCACCAAGTGGCGGTACGAGTCAGGCAAGAGGCGGATGCGCACTTCGAACTCGGTTACGGCTTCGGCTGTCAGCGCGTCCTTGGCCGTGTTGGCAATGCTGGTCACGATGCCCCGGAATTTCTCGTCCTTGCTGGCGTAGCTGTCCACTTCCACGTCGGCCGAGTCGCCGAGGTGCACGTTGATGATGTCGTTTTCATTCACGTTCACCCGCACTTCCATCGAGTTGAGGTTGGCGATACGCATGATTTCGGTACCGGCCATCTGGGTCGTGCCCACTACCCGCTCGCCTTTCTCCACGTTGAGCTTGCTCACCGTGCCGCTTACCGGGGCGTAAATCGTGGTTTTATTCAAGTTCTTGCGGGCTTCTTCCAGGCCGGCCTGGGCGCTGGCTACGTTGCTCTGGGCCGCCCGGATGCTCTGGCGAGCCGAGTTTATTTCCTCCTGCGAGGCATCGTAGGCAGCTTTGCTGGCTTCGAAATCAGCCTGCGAAATCACCTTTTGCTTATACAGCGAGGCGTTGCGGCGGTAGGTCAGCTCGGTTTGCTTGGCCGAAGCAATAAGCTGCTGCAAGCGGGCCTGGGTTTGGCCCACGTTGGCGCGCTGGGTGTTCACCGTAGCCGACTGCATATTCACGTTGGCCTGGTAGTTATCGGGGCGGATGCGCAGCAACAACTGGCCTTTTTTTACTGAGTCGCCCTCGGCTACATACAGCTCAATGATTTCGCCGGAGACGTCGGGCGAGATTTTCACTTCGGTCTCGGGTTGAATCTTGCCCGAGGCACTCACCTTCTCCACGATGGTCTGGGGCGCAGCCTTGGCCGTCATCACCTCCATGCCGGCTGGCTGCCCGACCCAGCCCTTCTTTTTCGCGACCACAAAGCCGCCAATCATCACCAAGATGACAGCCAGTAAGATGTACAGTAAGCGGTTGTTTTTCATGTTCGATAGAATGGCGAATCGAGGGTAAGTTGAGCGAAACGGCGGAAAGTTGGGGCAAAAAAAGGAAGAAGCCAGTGGCCCGGCTTAAATATCCCGGCTACTGGCTTCTCTCACGCGAAAAAGGTCTTACAGACTGATGGCACGGCCTTCGTAGAAATCCAGCACCTTGCGGCGGAAGATGAACTCGTACTTGGCCTGAATCATGCTCGATTCGGCGCCGTAGAGGTTGTTTTTGGCAATGTTAAAGTCGGTGCCGTTGAGCAGGCCGTTGTTGAAGCGAATTTCGGCGTTGCGGTAGGCCGTGCTCAGGGCTTCGGTCTGGCGCTTGGCGGCCGAGTAGCGGCGCTGAGCGGCAATAGCGTCGGCGTAGGCCTGCTGGATATTCTGGCGCAGCGTCAGGCGGGCCTGCTCGGCACGCAGCTCAGCCTGCTTCACCCCGATGACGGAGCGCTGCACGTTGGTCCGCGCCTGAAAGCCGTTGAGAATCGGAATCGAAAGGTTGAAGTTGAGCTGCTTGCCCAGGTTGTTTTTCACCTGCGAGCTAAAGCCTTCGGGCAGGGTCTCGAAGCGGGGCTGCAGAATCCCGGCAAATACGCCCGGCATTGCCTTCGGACCAGTCGGCGTGAGCTGGTAGATAAAGCCCGAGGGCACGATGGTCGAGTCGCCGGTGAGCTTGCGCCCGATGCGGGCCGAGGAGTAGCCCGAGAAGATGCTGGCCCCGAAAGACAAGCGCGGGTAGTAGGCTCCGCGGGAAATTTCGACGCCTCGCATAGCGCTTTCCACCCGCAGGTCGGCGGCTTTTATTTCTGGCCGCAGGCTCACGGCCGTTTGGTAAGTGCCATCGGGGTTATTCAACAGCTGGGCTTCGTCGTCGGGGTCGGCCAGGGTGGGCACCTCAATTTCGAATCCGTTGGCCGAGGGCAAATTCAGGAGCTGGGCCAGTTGCAAGCGGTAAAAGGCCACCTGGTTCTGGGCCGTAATAACGTTGAGCTCATCGGAGGCCAGCTGGGCCTGGCTGTCGAGCACGTTGCTTTCGGCCACGCTGCCGGCTCGGAGCAGCTTCTGGGCCCGGGCCACCTGCTGCTGACTGGTATTCACGCGTGCCTCGTTGGCCCGCACCAGCTCCTGGGCCAGCACCAGCTGCAGAAACGACGAGGCCACGTTCAGGGCAATGTCGTTGCGCGAGGTTTCAATGTCGCTTAGCCCGGCCTGGTAGTCGAGCTGGTTGCGTTTAATGGTGTTGCGCACCTGGAAGCCCGAAAACAGGTTCAGGCCGGCCGTGGCCGAGAAGTTGTTGGCCCGGGTGGTCTGATTCTGAAACTGGAAGGTCAGCGGGTCCACGTTGGTACCGTAGTTCCAGCTCTGGGAGGCCGAGGCGTTGGCCGTGGGCAGCATGGCGGCCCGGCTCTGACGCAGCGCGGCCTCACTCAGTTCGGCCGACAGCTGGGTCTGCCGCACCGTCAAGTTGTTTTGCAGGGCCACATCCACGGCCCGCTGCAGGCTGTAAGGGCCGCTGGGTGCCGGCGTGGCCAGGGCCGCCGCCGGGGGCTGCGTGGGCGAGGTCGTTTGGGCCGCGGCGGGCAGGCTCACGGCACTCAGCAGCGCCCCGACGCCTGCCGTAGCTAACTGGTGCAGAAACGGAGTACGAAGTGTTTTCATAGGAGAAGGAGCTGGCAGGAGCCGGCGCGGCAAAGGTAATTATTCAATATTAGGAATATACGTTACTCGGTGCACCCAACTGAGCTGGCGCAGGTATTCGAGGGTTATTTCCTTGATACCCGAGTCCATTTCGATAAACTGCCGGGCCGCGTCGTTTTTGCCTTTGCGGCTCACAAACATGGTGGCAATGTTGCAGTCGTCGTGGGCAATGACGGAGGCAATGAAGGCAATGGAGCCAGTCCGGTCATCGGCGTCGACGATGAGCGTGTGCAGAGAAGCCGAGAAATCAGACGGAAACCCGTCGACCTCCACGATGCGAATGACGCCCCCACCCCGGCTCTGGCCTATCACCTCCACGCTGTGGCCCGTGCGCTCGTCGCGCAATTGCAGGCGGATGGTATTGGGGTGCATCGTAGAAGCGTTGCCCACGCTCTGAAACGTGTATTGCAGACCAGCTTCGCGGGCATGCTCGAAGGCTTCGCGGATACGCTTATCGTCTGTGGCCATGCCCAGCAGGCCAGCCACGATGGCGCGGTCGGAGCCGTGGCCCTCGTAGGTGCGGGCAAAGGAATTATAAAAGGTGATGGTGGCATGCGTGGGCAAAGAGCCCAGAATGCGGATGGCGGCGCCGGCAATCCGGACCACGCCTGCCGTGTGCGAACTGCTGGGCCCGATCATCACGGGCCCGATCATATCAAAAATGCTGCTCTTTTCGGCCATAAGTGGGCTAAAAGTAGGGGATTTGCCCGGGAAACCAACCAAAATCGTCGGGTTTACGTAGGAGCCCGCCCCGGGCCAAACGCCGGCTTCCTAGCAGATGGCAACCCGGGGCCAAGGGTTGCCTGCGGCTGGCAGATTCGGTGGCTTTTTTGTTCCTTGTGCCGCCGTTCCCACCCAGACGGTTACTTTTCTCCCGCTTCCAACCACCCCAATTCAATGTCTTTGCCACAGGACGAATTCTCGCCCGCCGTGCTCGAACAGCTGCGCCGCCTGCAGCAGAAGTACGCCGCCGACGGTCAGGATCTGGCAGGCTACCTCGAGGGCCTGTACTACGCTGACTACGTCAACTACTGGGACTATATCGAGCTGGACACGCTGCTCTCCTTGCAGCGCCCGCTCACCCAGATTCCCGACGAGCGGATTTTCATTATGTACCACCAGATTACGGAGCTCTACTTCAAGCTCTGCCTCTGCGAGTACGAGCAAATCGGACAGCTCCAGGAGCCGACCGTGGGCGAACTGGTCCTGCGCCTGGGCCGCATCAACCGCTACTTCGAGAACCTGATTGACTCGTTCGACGTGATGGTCGACGGCATGGACAAAAACCAGTTTTTGCAGTTTCGCATGGCCCTGATGCCCGCCTCGGGCTTTCAGAGTGTGCAGTACCGCATGATTGAAATTGCCTCCACGGCCCTCGACAACCTGCTCAACAAGGAAAAGCGCCGCCTGCTGGGCGAAGCCGCCGCCCACGACGAGCTCATGGGCTGCATCTACTGGAAAGCCGGGGCCACCGTCGAGGAAACCGGCGCCAAAGCCCTGACCCTGATTCAGTTCGAGGAGAAGTATACCAAGCAACTCAGCCAGCACGCGGCCGAATACCAGGACCGCAACGTGTGGACCGTGGTGCAGCGCTTGCCCGAGGAAGACCGCCAGCACCCGCGCCTGCTGCGCCAGCTCAAGCTGCTCGATACCAACGTGAACATCAACTGGCCGCTGATGCACTTTAAGTCGGCAGTGCGTTACCTGGAGCGCGACCCCACGGCCCTAGCGGCGACGGGCGGCACCAACTGGAAGAAATACCTGCCTCCCAAGTTTCAGAAGCGCATCTTCTACCCCCAGCTCTGGACCAGTCAGGAATTAGAAGACTGGGGCAAAAACTGGGTGGAAAGTATTCTGGAAGAAGCTCGAAGCTGAAGCTAAGCAAGCCAGACCCCTACCCCCAAGTGCCCGGCAGAAAGACGTTATCAATGAACCTCTTTCTGCCGGGCACTTGGGGGTATTTTCTTTTGGTAGCCCCGCCGTTAGCTGCAGGCCCAGAGTCGGGCGGCTTGCACGTCGGTAAAAGTGCGCATCTCAAACGGGAATAATGGCTCCGCCGTATCCTGGGCCTGCCCGATCAGCAGCTTATTAAGCGGGTCAGCGGCTTCCACCCGGGCGAACCGGCGGAGCCCGATATCGACCAACTCCGGCAACATCTGCTGGGCAATCCACTCCAGGTCGGCGGGGCGCACGGGCCCGAGCAGACGGTCATCGGCAATCCAGGCCGTAATCTGCTGCTGCCGGGCCTGGGCCAGCGCCTCCAGAATGGTTTGGCGCAGCACCGAGCTGCTCATGAATCCCTGCCATTGAGCCTCTAACGCCCGAAAAACACCCTCTTCGTGCAGGTAGAGACTTAGATGAGGATAGGAAGCCAACAGCTGCATGTACTATGTTCTTGAGGTAGTAAAGTATCCAAGCAACACCATCCAGGCCACTTTGTTAGTAACTACTGAACAGCTTCCCCCCCCGGACTCCCCTGTCATCTTGTCCAGCGGCTGGCACCTTCCTCCAGGACCAGGGCAAAAATCAACTGGAAAGCATCCTGCCGGAAGCAGAAACGTAGTAGGCCAGTACCCTATCCTTCTAGTCGTACTTCCTATGCGAAAGGCAATACTCTTTTACCTGTTTGGTTGCCTTATTACTACCCACCTAGCCCAGGCTCAGCCTGGCGGTAGTGCGCCCGAACGCCCCCGCTACGCCGGCCGTGCCCAGACGTCCGCCCAGCGCCAGGCCGACCAGGAGTTTGTGACCCAGGCCCTGCAGCAGTACAAAACCCGGGCGGCAGCCTCCGAAAGCTACGTGGACGAGGGCTGGACGGCTTTTTACCAGGAAAAATACCCACAGGCTCTGCAGAGCTACAACCGCGCCTGGCTGCTCGACTCAGCCAGTGCCAACGTATATTATGGCTTTAGTGCCTACCTCACCAAACGCGGCACCCCGGCCGAAGTGGAGCGGTATTTCGCCTTGGCCCGGCAGCGCGACCCGCAAAGTCGCGGAGCCCGCACCTACTACGTACGCCTGGCCGACCTGCAGGAAAAGCTGGGCGACCACGCCGGCGTGCTGGCTTCCTACCGGGAAGTGCTGAAGCTGGACCCCGGCAATGCCATGGCTTACCGGGTGCTGGGTACTACCTACGCCGCGCTGCAAGACAGCGCCCGGGCCCGCCAGCACCTGCAGAAAGCCCTAAGCCTGAACCCAACCGACTCGGTGACCTACCTGGGGCTGGGACAGCTGGCCTATGGCCGCCAGGACTACGCCCGGGCCGTGGGCGCCTACAGCCAGGCGCTGCGCCTAAACCCGCGCTACCTTGATGCCTACGCCGCCCGGGGCCTGGCCTACGAGCAGCAGGGCCAGCTGGCCCAGGCCGTCGCCGACTACAACAAGTGCCTGGAAATGGCCGAATTCGTCGACAAAGGCCAGTTTTACCGCATGCTGGCCATTGCCCAAATCAAGCTGGACGACCCCAGCGCCTGCGAGTCGCTACGGCAGGCCCTGCGGTGGGGCGACGCGGCCGTGGGCGAAAAGGAGCTCAAGCGTATTCTGAAAGAGCACTGCCGCTAAGCCCGACGGCAGCCGCCGCACCGGCAACCCTGGGCCCGCGTCGGCGCGTAAGGCCTGGGGTATAGCCTTTCACTTGAGCCCTTTACCATGGACGCTACCGACCGCAAAATCATTGATACTTCTTTGGAGCAACTGCGCACCCTGCACCAGAACATTGGTCAGCTTTGGCCAGCCGATACGCTGGCCGCCTTTTACTACGAAGTGCTCAGCGGAACTATTGCCCGCCACGGGCCCGAGGTAGCCCAGGCCATCAGCGCCATTCTGAGCGAGAAATTCGACAACGCCACCAAGGCCCACGCCAGCCTGGGACAAATCGGCATGAACGGCACAGCCGATAACACCAACCTGGGCTCCTAATCATTAGCCCTCCATGCGGCCGGCCTTCTGGGTGTCGGGCATGCGCCAGTATACGAGCAGGGAAAGCGCCGCGCAGCCGGTGACGTACCAGTAAAACCAGGTTTCTACGCCCCACTGCTTGGCTTGCAGCGCCACATATTCGGCCGAGCCGCCGAAGATGGCCACCGTCAGGGCGTAGGGCAACCCCACGCCCAGGGCCCGGATGGTGGTAGGAAACAGCTCAGCCTTTACCACGGCATTAATGGAGGTATAGCCGCTCATAATCAGCATGGCTACAGCCAATAAGCTTAGGGCGGCCCACTGGCTATCGGCCCGACCCAGCAAGGTCATCAGGGGCACGGTTCCGAGCGTGGCGCCGACGCCGAAAAACAGCAGCACCGGCCGCCGCCCTACCCTATCCGACAAGGCCCCGAACAAGGGTTGCAGCACCAAAGCAATGCCCAGCGTGAGAAAGGAAATCCAGGACGCCTGGGCCTTGCTGAAACCGGCCGTGTTGACCAGAAACTTCTGGGCGTAGGTGGTAAAGGTGTAAAACACGATAGTGCCGCCTAAGGTGAGGCCCACTACGGTCAGGATTTCCTTGGGGTAGCGCAGCAGCAGCTCCAGCTTGCTGGGCTCCTGGGTTTGGACGTTTTGTTCCTGGGTTACAAACGAGTCGGTTTCATCCATGTGGCGGCGCAGATACAGCGCCACCAGGGCTGCCGCCGCGCCTATTACGAACGGTACCCGCCAGCCCCAACTATACATCTGCGCCTCACTTAGGCCCTGCTGCAGCCCTAGTTGCACCGACAAGGCCAGCAGCTGCCCGCCCAGCAAGGTCACGTACTGGAAGCTGGAGAAAAAGCCCCGGTTTTGGCGGTCAGCCATTTCGCTCAGGTACGTGGCCGAGGTGCCGTACTCCCCGCCCACGCTCAGGCCCTGCAGCAGGCGGGCCAGCACCAGCAAGACCGGCGCCGCCACCCCAATTTGTTCGTAGCCGGGCGTGAGGGCAATCAGCAACGAGCCCCCGCACATAAGCAGCACCGACACGACCAGGGCGGCTTTGCGGCCGTGCCGGTCGGCGTAGGCGCCCATAAGCCAGCCGCCCAAAGGGCGCATCAGAAAACCCACGGCAAACACGGCAGCCGAGTTGAGCAGCTGGGCCGTCAGGTTGCCTTTGGGGAAGAACGCCGGGGCGAAATACAGGGAAAAGGCCGAGTACACGTACCAGTCGTACCACTCCACCAAATTGCCGATGGAGCCGCTGACAATGGACCGGATGCGGGAAGCCATGGTGCGGGCAGGTGGCGGGACGGGCAGAGAGGCAGACATATAGGGACAGGAAATCGGAGCAGAATAAAGTGGACTACAGCCTTATAAACCTTCCGCAGCAGCCTACAAAACGGGCCGAGGCCGCCGCTTTACGGGGTTCGGAGCTGTAGCCAAGGTAGGGGGCTACCGACAAACTCCTACCTTTGCCGGCGTTGTTCTTGGTTTGATTTCAATCAGACGGCCGCAAGGTTTCCGGGTAATACCGGAATTAATAGGGAACCGGGTGCAAATCCCGGACAGACGCGCTACTGTAAGTACCGAGTTGGTTTTCACCCCCAATTCCCGCCCATTGAGCCGGCCGCTGCGCCGGTTTGAGAAGGGCCGTGAAAACTGGTATAAGTCAGGAGACCTGCCTTGCGCCGCATGGATAAGACTGCCCTCGCGCTATGGGCTCTTGTCGGGTACTGGTGGATTTCGGGGGCCGGCCGGGCATTTTGCTGCGTCTGGCCGCGTCCGAATCCGGCTTTTCTCGACTTTTCTCTTGGTGCGCGGGCGGCCCGAAATCGGCTGCAGGACCTTTCTTTTCCTCTTTTTCCCAGTCCTATGCTCACGCTCGACGAGAAAATTGCCCGCGCCGAAACGCGTATTTTCAAAGCGGTATTTCCCAACACCACCAACCACTACGACACGCTCTTTGGCGGGGCCACACTCCACATGATGGACGAAGTAGCCTTTATCTGCGCCACCCGCTTTTCGCGCCTCAAAATGGTGACCGTGTCTTCCGACAAGGTCGATTTTACCCACCCCATTCCCGGCGGTACCCTCGTCGAGCTGATCGGCAACGTGGTGCGCGTGGGTAACACCAGCCTGCAGGTGCGCGTGGACTTATTTGTGGAGCAAATGTACTCCGAAGAGCGAATTAAAGCCGTGACGGGTACGTTTACCTTCGTAGCCATCGACAACGAAAAGCGCCCCGTACGCATCCTGCCCGAGGCGGTCGTGGTGGCAGAGTAAACCGTCCTATCGACCAGCGGGAGACATCTCGCGTGTTTAGTTGAGTATACTAATCCAGCAGCAGCCCGCAAGATGTCTCCCGCTGGTCGATAGGACGTTCTATTTACCACTGCATTCCCAAGCTACCACCCCGCTTGCGTATCTTTGCGGTTCAAAAAACACCTTTTGCTAGGTCTAAAGGCTAAACACCTTTCACCCGTTATGTCCGAAAAACAAGAAATTGAGGCCCTGCTTCCCCCGGAAGTGGCCTACGACGAGTATGCGCGCTACCGCGCCCTGCTGGCCGCCGCGGGCCTGGAGCCCGGCGAGGCCGACTTTGTCCACCTGCGTAAGCGCAGCATCGACGCCCGGGGCCGGCAGCCTCTGGTGCGCCTGCGGGCCGACATCTGGCGCACGGCCCCACCCACCGATTTATTTGGCCCTTGGTTTCAATACCCGGATGTGAGCCAGGCGCGCCGTTCGGTGCTTATCGTGGGCGCCGGTCCGGCTGGCTTGTTTGCCGCCCTGCGAGCCATTGAGCTGGGAATGAAGCCCATCGTGCTGGAGCGAGGCAAGGACGTGCGCACCCGCCGCCGCGACTTGGCCGCCCTGAACAAGGAGCACGTCGTAAACCCCGACTCCAACTACTGCTTTGGCGAAGGCGGGGCCGGCACCTACTCCGACGGTAAGCTCTACACCCGCTCTACCAAGCGCGGCGACATTCAGCGTATTCTCAAGCTGCTGGTGCAGCACGGGGCCACGCCCGAAATCATGGTCGATGCCCACCCCCACATTGGTACCAACAAGCTGCCCAACGTGGTGGCGGCCCTGCGCGAGTCCATCCGGCAGGCCGGCGGGGAAGTGCGCTTCGACACCCGTGTCACGGATTTGATTCTGGAAGGCCAGCACCTGCGCGGGGTAGTAACGGCCGCCGGGGAAGCCCTGGAAGCCGATGCCGTGATTCTGGCTACTGGTCACTCGGCCCGGGATATTTACGAGCTGCTGCATAAGCGTGGGGTTCGCATCGAGGCCAAGCCGTTTGCGCTGGGTGTGCGCGTGGAGCACCAGCAGGAGCTCATCGACCAGGCCCAGTACCGCCGCTCCGACCGGGGTCCATTGCCGGCCGCCTCGTACTCGCTAGTGCACCAAACCCAGTGGCAGGGCAAGCAGCGGGGCGTGTTTTCGTTTTGCATGTGCCCCGGCGGCTTTATCGTGCCCGCCGCTACGGCCCCCGGCGAGGTGGTGGTGAACGGCATGAGCCCCAGCCGCCGCGACTCCCGCTTTGCCAACTCCGGCATCGTGACGGCCATTGAGCTCGAAGACATGGATCTGAAGCGCTACGGGGCCCTGGCCGGCCTGCAGCTGCAGCAGGAAATCGAGCAGCGAGCCTGTGCCCTGGCCGGCAACACCCAACTAGCCCCGGCCCAACGCCTGGGCGACTTCTTGAAAGGCAAAGTCTCACCCGAACTGCTGGAGACTTCCTACCAGCCCGGCCTGGTGTCGGTGAACATGGAGCAGGTGCTGGGCAAAGGCTTGGCGGCCCGGCTGCGGCAGGGCTTCGAGAACTTCGGCCGCAAGATTCCCGGCTACGCCACCAACGCGGCCCAGATTGTGGGCGTGGAAAGCCGCACCTCGGCCCCGGTGCGCATCCCCCGCGACCCGGCCACGCTGCAGCACCCCGAAACTACAGGGCTGTTTCCCTGCGGCGAAGGCGCCGGCTACGCGGGCGGCATTGTGTCGGCGGCCATGGACGGGGAGCGGTGCGCCGAAGCCGTAGCGGCGCTGGTTGCGCGTTTTTAGAGGTTGGTTTTTGGTTTTTTGCCGCGGGAATCCGTTTAAGACCTAGCGCCGCCCGTAGCGCTTGCCCTAGTTCAGCTTGACCAGCTTGAAACTGCGGCCAAAAACCAACCACGATAAACCAACACCCAAGATGAAAAAGACCCTTGTTCTCGGCGCCAGCGACAACCCGGCCCGCTATTCCTACCGCGCCGTACACCAGCTCCAACGCCACGGCCACGAGGTCGTACCCGTCGGCATCCGCAAAGGTCAGGTTGCCGGCCTCGACATTCACACCGACCGGCCCACTGGCGAGGATATTGACACCGTGACCCTGTACGTAGGCCCGCAAAACCAGCCCGCTTGGTACGATTACATCTTGGACCTAAAGCCCAAGCGCATCATCTTCAACCCCGGCACCGAAAACGAGGAGCTGGAGCGTATGGCCCAGGAGCGCGGCATCCGTACCGAAGAAGCCTGTACTTTGGTTATGCTCAGCATCGGCAACTACTAGTTCAGCAGCAAACTTCTGCCGACAATACACCCGGCCTGCTACAAGACAGTTCACGGCCGCCTCGTAGCAGGCCGGGTGCGTTGTCGGCAGTGGCTGGGTAATTGGACGTTATGCAACACGAATACTTGGAGTCAGGGCCGGGACGGAAGTATCTTTAGCTCCGCCAAGGCACGCACGGGTAACGGTTGCGCGTGTTGGCCTGCCGCTCAGCAGCTCCTGGGTGCCGCCACGGCCCGGGCGGCCAGTGCGGGCCAACGACACCTCATGCTACAACGAATTGCTGCCCCCAAGGCGGCCCACCCGAAGCGTCCGGTTACTGCTGCCGGCTGCTTGGCCCTGCTGCTCTTCCTGCTGGTACTGGCCGTTCCTGGTCGCGCCCAAGGCCCCACCTGGAAGGCGGCGCTGAATTTTCCGCAAGCCAGCCTCAACGGCACGGCCGTGATGCGGTCCACGGTCCCTAACTCCAGCGGCGACGTGCTGGTAGTAGGCACTTTCACCGGGCAGGTGGCTTTCGGCACCACGCTGC
Source organism: Hymenobacter cellulosivorans (assembly GCF_022919135.1). Classification (NCBI taxonomy): domain Bacteria; kingdom Pseudomonadati; phylum Bacteroidota; class Cytophagia; order Cytophagales; family Hymenobacteraceae; genus Hymenobacter; species Hymenobacter cellulosivorans. The sequence continues at coordinate 4,418,756 of NZ_CP095049.1, forward strand.
TTGTCAGCACGGGCAACACCGATATGTTCCTGGCCAAATACGCTGTGGCCACCAATACGTGGACGTGGGCCGTGGCCGGCGGCGGTACCGATGCTGACACCGGGCAGGGCTTGGCCGTAAACGGCACCAGCGTGTACGTCACCGGAAGTGTCACCGCCAGCGCCCTCAACACCCAGGCCGTGCGCTTTGGCACCCTGCAAGTAGCCGGCCGGGGCAGCAACGCCAGCACCGACGTATTCGTGGCCCGCTATACCGATGCGGGCGGCAGCGCCACCTGCACCTGGGCCCTGGCGGCCGGCGGCACCGGCCCCGACCAGGGCAATGCCCTGGCTGTAAACGGCAGCAATGTGTACTTGACCGGCAGCGTCACCAACAACGCGGCCAACGCCCAGGCCGTGCTGGTGGGTAACGCTGCCCTGGCCGGGGCCAGCACCGCCTCCAGCGCCGACGTGGTGCTGGCCAGCTTCCTCGACCAGGGCAACAACGCCAGCTACCAATGGGCGGTGGCGGCCGGGGGCACCGGCCCCGACCAAGGCAATGGCCTGGCCGTAAATGGTAGCAATGTATACCTGACCGGCAGCGTCACCAACAACGGCGCCGGGGTCAACGGGGTACAGTTTGGGGGTGTGACCCTGGCCGGAGCCAGTGCCAATACCAGCGCCGCCGTGGCCGTTAGCACCGACTTGTTTGTGGCCCGCTACACCAGCACGGGCTCCGGCGCAACTTATAACTGGGCAGTGGCCGCCGGGGGCACCGGGGCCGATCAGGGCAATGGCTTGGCCGTGAGTGGCTCCAGTGTGTACGTCACGGGCTTCTATACCAACACCAGTACCAATTCCCAGTCGGTGCGCGTGGGCGGGGCTGCATTCAACGGCACCACCACCGCCCTTAGCGCCGACATGTTGCTGGCCCGTTACACCGACGCCGGCGGCAGCGCCACCTTTAACTGGGCAACCAGAGGCGGCGGGCGGGGCTCCGACGCAGGCCACGCCGTGGCCGTGAGCGGCACGAGCGTGTACGTAGCCGGCTCGCTCACCAACAACGAGAACAACAGCTCTGACGTCCGGTTTGGCACCCTCACGGTGCTCGGGGCCAGCGCCAGTATCACTGCCGACGCGGTGGTAGCCCGCTTCGAGGTCAGTGCCACTGGTTCCTCGTGCAGCTGGGCCCGGCCTGCGGGCGGCACCAGCGCCGATGCGGCCAACGGCCTCGCTGTGAGCAGCACCGGGGTGTGGATGGGACTGAGTATCGGCCCCACCCCGGCCCTCTGCGGCACCCTCCGACCACTGGCACCCAACGCGGCTGGAGTGGCCCTGCTAACAACGGCCGGAGCCTGGCAAAGCGCTGTTGCGACCCGCACGGCTAGCGGCATCCTTTCGCCCCAGGCCGTGGCCACCAACGCCGCCGGCGAGTTACTGGTCACTGGCGAGTTGACGGGGCAAGTTCTCTTCGGCACCGACCTGTACGTAAGCATGGGCAGTGGCGACGTCTTCGTGGGCAAGTTTGACCCGGACGCTGGCGCGTGGGTGTGGCTGCTCAGCGGCGGCGGCGAGGACGACGACTATGCCATCCGGTTGGCTATAGGTGGCCCCAACATATACCTGGCCGGCGGCTTCAACGGCAATAGCCTGTTGCCGGCGCGGTTTGGGCCCCACCGGCTGTACGGAGCCGCGCAAAGCGATGCGCTTCTGGTCAAGTGCGTGGATGCGGGCAGCAGCGCCAGCTGGGCCTGGGCAGCGGGGGGCGGCGGCAATTCCTACGACCAAGCCACCGACGTGGCCGTGAGCGGCACGAGCGTGTACCTGGCGGGCGACATGTACAATAACAACGCGAATGTCAATAACGTGTATTTCGGCACCCAACCCCTACCCGCCGTGGGAGGCATAGGGGTCAATGCCTTCGTGGCCAAGTACACCGATGGGGGCACGAGCGCAACCTGCGCCTGGGCTACGGCCGCCGGCAGCCTCTCAAGCTACGCGTGCTACATCCGTAGCCTGGCCGCCGTGGGCACCAGCGTCTACGTCACGGGCGAGTTCACCAACAATACGAGCGACTTGGGCGGCCTGCGCTTTGCAGGCCAGCCCGTGCCCGGGGCCAGTACCAGCCTTAGCTCCGATGCCTTTTTGGTAAAGTACACGGACGCCGGCACCCGCGCCACCTTTGCCTGGAGCCGGGCCATTGGGGGTACCAGCTCCGACTACGGCACGGCCCTGACCGCCAGCGGCACCAGCCTCTACCTGACGGGCAGCGTGTTCAACAGCCGCACCATTGGCACCAACGTGCAGGTTGCCGGCGTCCCGTTGGCCGGTGCCACCGGCAACACCGGTAACGATATCCTGTTGGCCCGGTTCACCGACCAAGGCAGCAGTGCCGCCCTCAACTGGGCCCGGGCCGATGGCGGCACTGGCTCCGACCAAGGCATTGGGCTGGCCGTGCGCAGTGGGCACCTGTACGTGACCGGCCACATGAGCAACACGCTGAGCAACGTTTCGCAGGTACAGCTGGGGGGGCTGCCCCTAGCGGGCACCCAGTCGGCTTACACCCAGGACTTGTTCGTGGCCCGCTACACCGATGCGGGCAGTTCGGTCACCGGCGACTGGGCCCTGGCCGCCGGGAGCCCCGGCAGCGACGACAGCTACAGCGTGGCCGTTAACGCCCAGGGCGTACACGTTACCAATTGGGTGCAGCCGCCGGCCACCTTCGGTAGCCTGCTGCTCGCGGGCAACGGCAGCCGGTACAGCTCAGTATTAGCAACCCTGGCTGAGCCGGGCACTCCGTTAGGCGTACGTGCGGGTCAAGCGGCGGGGCGGCTGGCCGCCTACCCCAACCCGACGGCCGGTCCGGTCACGCTGACGGGGGCCGAGGCCGGCGCGGGCATCGTAGTGTATGACGCGCAGGGCCGCCGAGTGCGGGCCGCTGTGGCCAATGCAGCAGGAGTTGCCCGGCTCATGCTGCCAGCCGGACTCTATCTGGTACGTAGCGGCAGCCAGACGGTGCGCGTGGTCGTGGAGTAATCCTTGTCCTAAGAATTCTAGCCCCCAATGCACCGACTTAAGACACCAGGACAATGTGAAGCAGAAAGTAAGTAGCCTTCTTCCGAACAACAGACAAGCCCCGGGGTCAGCCTTAGGGCTTTTCTGTTGTTCGGGCATATGCAAGGACTGGTTTTATATAACAGCAAGCAGTACAGCCTTTACAGACAATAATAAGTGAGCGGTCGGCAGGCTTTCACGCTGCGAGCGAATAGCGTAATCAAGCTTGCTGGCCGCAACTACTGATACGCTGCCGCTTATGAGGCACGGGACCTAGTGGGCCCCCAGCCGTTGCTTTCGGCAGCACGCCAGCCTCTTTTTTATAAATTATTTACTGCACCGGGCAACCGGGGCGGAGACTTTGGTATCTAACCCGCCAAACACCTTTTTATCGTCTGATTCTACCCTTTACCCGTGACTGACGCCGACCTGATTGCTGCGTGCCGCCAAGGCAGTGGCCGTGCCCAGAAACTGCTCTACGAGCGGTTTGCGGGCATGATGCTGGGCGTGTGCATCCGGTATCTGCGCCGGCGCGAAGACGCCGAGGAAGCCATGCTGGGCGGGTTTGCCAAAGTGTTTCGGGCCCTGGACCAGTACCGCCACGAGGGTAGCTTCGAGGGCTGGATTCGCCGCATTATGGTCAACGAGGCCCTGGGCCAGCTGCGCCGCAAGGAGCCTCTGCACCTGGCCATCGACGACATGGTGACCGACGTGCCGGCCACGGCCGCCGAGGCCGAAAGCAACCTGAACGCGGCCGACCTGCTGGCTTTGCTAGCTGATCTGCCGGCCGGCTACCGCACCGTGTTTAACCTCTACGCCCTGGAAGGCTATTCCCACCCCGAAATTGCCGAGCTGCTGGGCATTTCTGAGGGCACTTCCAAATCGCAGCTGAGCAAGGCCCGCGCCATGCTCCAGCGCCGCCTGGCTGCCGCCAGCAGCAGCGCTTCCACCTCCTCACCGAAAGAATATTATGCAACCGGAAGATATTGATAAGCTGTTTCGCGATAAGCTGCAGCACCACGCTCCCACGCCGCCCGCTTTCCTCTGGGACCAGCTGGAGGAAGAAATCCGGCCGGCCCGCAAGCGGCCGGCCCTGTGGCTCTACGCCGCCGCGGCCATGATTGCCCTACTCATCGTGGCCGGCGGCGGCTGGCTGCTGCGGACTCCTGGTTCGGATTCGGGCCTGGCCTCGGGCACGCTGGCAACAACTACCCGCCCGGCTTCCTCGGCTAAACCAGCCGCTGCCGGCCCCGAAAAAAAATCTGCGGCTTCCCAGGCAACTGCCGCCACCGAGTTGCCATCTAGCGGTGTAGAAGGCCAGCAGGGCCAGGCTGCTACCGAGGTAGCCACCACGAATGCTTCCGTTCCTGCTGCAAAGCCGGAAGCAGTTCACCGGCCCAGCGGTGCTACTCCGACGACGGAACGCACCGCCCTGCTAGCCCAAACCAGTTCCTACTCCACGAAAGCCATCCGCCCGGCGTCGGTACCCGCCCGGCCGGAGGCTACTACTTCCTCTGCCGCCGCGACGCAACCGGAGCGCCGCCCCGACGAGGCTGTAGCCGTGGTAGAACCTACCCCGAACCCGGCCCCCACGGGCCCTATCGAAGTGGAAGTGCACCGCGGCACGGAAGCTCCGGTAGTAGCCCTAGCAGCCCCGGCGGACGCGCCGCAGCCGTATGCGTCGGATTCTCACCTCAAAAACTTGTTTCACAAAGCCAAAACCGCCGTCAAGGACGGCCGGGTGAAGCTGCCCAAAGTGGAGCTCCCCGAATCGGTAACGGTGCAGGTCAACGTGTTTAATCACTCGACCACCAAAGTCATTCAACTCTAAGATTTCTCAACTCCCTACGTCATGAAACGTTTTTCCGCGCTGTTGGCCCTGCTGCTGCTGACAGTTTTGACGGGCCCCACCCGTTCTCAGGCCGCCTCTAAGCCCGCCAACGACGACACCATCGTGGTGAAACTGCCCAACCAGGCCACCATGACCCTGCATACCAAGAACAAGGAACAGCTGCGTGAGCTGCGCACCTACCGCCTCGACACGCTTATGGCCCTGCTGGACCGCTACATTCACCAAGCGGAAGTAGCCAGCAAGAATGCCGGCAACAGCTCGGTAACCATGGAATTCTACCCGGCCAAGGACCGCCCCGGCACCCAGGCCCCCGAGCAGATCCGGGTGACGGTGCGCAACGAGGAGCCCGCTACCAAAGTGGCCGTGAAAGGCTACAAGTTCGGGCAGGTGTTCAGCGTGACGGTGAAGGAAGGCAAGAACGGTAAGAACGACGACGAGGTGTCCATCAGCATCGGCGACAACGACGACCATAAATCCGACTCGCTGCGCAATGTTGAGCGCAACGCCCGCAGAGAAGAGCGGGCCAACCGGGCCGTGCACAGCAACTTCGCCATCGACCTGGGCCTGAATGCGCTGACCAACCGCTCGAACCTGAGCGAGGAGCAGTTCGACCTCAAGCCCACCGGCTCGCGCTACGTCAGCCTGAACTGGTACTACGACATCCGGGTGGGTGGCCGCCGCAGCCCGCTGTTCCTGACCCTGGGTCCGGAGCTGGCCTTCAACAACTACATGTTCGACAACAACCGCCGCCTGGTCACCTCCGACACCCGCACCAGCATTTTGCGGGAACCCACGCTAGGCCTAGAAAAAAGCAAGCTGGCCACCACGGTTATCAATCTGCCCATCATGGCCAAGCTCACCTTCAAAGACAAATCGGGCCGGGACGCGTTCCGGATTGGGGCGGGCGGTTTTGCCGGCTACCGCTTGGCCAGCCACACCAAAATCAAGTACGAAGACGAGGGCAACACCCGCAAGGACAAAGACCGGGGCAGCTTCAACTTGGAAGACTTTCAGTACGGTTTGCAGGGCAAAATCGGGGTGCGAGGCCTGGACCTGTTCGTCAAGTACAACATGAACGAGCTATTCAAGGAAAACCGCGGCCCCCAGGCCCAGTCCATCAGCTTCGGCATCTCGATTCTGGACTAATCCGTTTTCACTACACGCACAAAGGCCCGGCAGACGATTCTGCCGGGCCTTTGTGCTACCAGGAAAGCTGCTTGCTTACATTGCCCGGTGAAAGTTGTCGAGCAGAATGGCAGCCGACACGGCCACGTTCAGGCTTTCGGCCCCGCCGGCGCCGGGAATAAACAGGCGCTGGGTCAGGCGGTCCAGCACCTCAGGCCGCGGCCCGTGCGACTCGCTGCCCATAATGAGCACGCCGCCGGGGCGCAGCGTGAGCCGGTGCACATTGTCGCCTTCGAGGTGAGCCCCGTAGCGGGGCAGCGCGGCGGGCAACGAGTCAAGCCACTCGGGCAGCTCGCGCTGCCACACCGGTACCCGGGCAAACGAGCCCATGGTGGCGGCAATGGTCTTGGGTGCCCACGGGTCGGCGCACGACTCGGAGCAGACCACGCCCTGCAGCCCGTACCAGTCGGCCAGGCGGATGAGGGTGCCCAGGTTGCCCGGGTCGCGCACTTCGTCCAGGGCCAGCAGTAGCTTATCGGGGGCGGGCTGCAGGGGCGTTTCTTCGGGCAGGCGGGCAATAGCCAGGGCCGTGGTATTGTTGGAGAGCGTACCGAGTTTGGTTAATTCTTCCTCCGTGACGATTTCAACCGGTACCTTCGCAGGTAGGGTCGGGATTTTTGCGGCAAACTCAGCCGTCAGGAACACCCGCTCCGTTAAGAGCCCGGAACGTAACAGCTCGGCCACACTTTTGCCGCCTTCCACCAAAAAGGCGTTGTGGCGGAGCCGGTATTTCTTCAGGTGCAGCGCGTGCACGTATTTCGCTACTGCTTTTGAAACCATATTCGCTGTTTACTAACCGCCCCGAGCGGCTTATTATAAAATGGACAACCGGCGCAGTGCTGGTCAGCGTGCTGTTGCTGCTGGCGGGCTGCTCGCCGCTGCGGCTGCTGGGTCCCAAGCAGAAGCTGCTCAGTCGCATCCGGCTGGAAGGCGTCAAGGAGGCCGATGCCGAGCGCATCGAGGCGCTGTATCAGCAGAAGCCCAACAGCCGCTTTCCGCTGCCAAAGCTAACAATCTACCAGCTGGGAAACCGCTTTTACAACAAGCCCCGGCTCGAAACCAAGCTCCAGCGCATCCGCACCGAGTTTGATGAGCGCATGCAGGCCGCCCGCCCCGACTCGGTGAAAGTGGGTAAGCTGCTGGCCCGGCGCGAGAAGCGCACCCGCCGCCTACAGCTGGCCCTCGACAAGGGCAACGCCATTATGCGCCTGGGCGAACCGCCGGTGATTTACGACTCGGCCCTGACGGCCAAGACCGTGCAGCAGATTGCCACGTTTCTCAAATCCGAGGGCTTTTTCCGCAGCCGCGTCACGGCCACCGACACGGTAGTCGACCGTCACTTTTCGATAGGCCACCTGTTTGCCGCTCCCGATACGGTGCACAACCGCCGCGTAACGGTAACGTACCGCGTAACCGAAAACCAGCCGTTTCACTACACCCAGCTCGATTACGACATTGCCGATTCGGCCGTGGCGCGAGTAGTCATGGCCGGGCAGCCGGCCTCGCTGCTGCGCATCAATGACCGCTACAACGAGGCCGTTATCGGCCAGGAGCGCAGCCGCCTGGAAACCTTGCTCAAAAACGCGGGCTACTTCGACTTTCGCCAGCAGTACATTTCCCTGGAAGCCGATACCAGCTTTGCGCCTACTACCGTGCGCCTGCGCACCATCATTTCTAACCCCGGCCCCGGCGAACAGCACCAGGTATACACCGTGCGGCGGGTACGCTTTATTACGGATGCCGGCACGGTGCGCTTCGGCGTGAAGCGCGACACGCTGGTGCGTGACTCGGTGTACTACCTGGCCTTCAGGCAGCGCTTCAGCACCAAGATTCTGGACCGCAAGCTCACCGTGCGCCCCGGCGACCGGTACAGCCTACAAAACACGCTGCTAACCCAGCGCCAGCTCACCGACCTGGACATGTTCCGGTTCAACACGGTGAATTACAATAAGATCCGCCCCACCAACGGCGACAGTATCAGCGGCCGGGGCCAGCTCATTGCCACCGTGAATGCCTCACCGACCAAGAAGTACCAGGAAACCACCGAGTTTGGGGGTACGTACGTGGCCGGCCTGCCGGGGCCGTTTATCAACTTCCGGCTGAAAGTGCGCAACATTCTGGGCGGGGCCGAAGTGCTGGAAATTGGTTTGCGCTCTGGCTTCGAAGGCCAGCTGAGCCGCCTGGGCCTCGAAAACAAAAGCGTGCTGACCACCCAGCTCGGGGGCAACGTCAACCTGATTATTCCGCAGTTTCTGGTGCCCTGGAACACGAACCGCTTCCTGACGCGCTACAACCCCAAGACCCGCATCAGCGCCAGCTACACCTACGTCAACCGGCCCGAATACACCCGCACCAACCTGGAGGCCTCCTACGACTATATCTGGCAGCGCTCTGCTTTTCACCAGTACGTGCTTACGCCCATCGACCTGAGCGTTATTTACACCCCGACGATCAGTGACCGGTTTTCCGCCGACCTGGAAAAGCTGCGCGTGACGCAGGGCTCGCCGCTGTTCCGCAGCTTTACTAACCTGTTTGTGCCCAGCATCAACGCCACCTCGCTCTACAACTCCAACGATTTCACGCAGACCCGCGACGCGCGCTACCTGCGCCTGTTTGCCGAGGTCGGCGGCCTGACCCGCTCCCTGTACCAGGACAAGCTCAAGCTCAGCGTCTACGACTTTGTCCGGCTCAGTGCCGACTACCGTCGCTACCACAAGCTGGGGCCCCACTCCTTTTTCGTGTACCGCCTCAACACCGGCGTGGCGCATGCTTTGACCAAAACCGACGGCCAGTACACGATTCCCTACGACAAGTACTTCTTTGCCGGCGGCAGCTCCAGCGTGCGGGCCTGGCGGCCGCGGCGCCTGGGCACAGGCACCTACACCACCTACAAGCTCAACGACGACGGCACCAACCAAATCGACAAGACGACCGGCCTGCCCGTGCGCGACTACGACCTGGAGCAGCCCGGCGAAGTGCTGATTGAAGGCAACCTGGAATACCGCTTTCCGCTTTACAGCTTCATCAACGGGGCCTTGTTTACCGATTTTGGCAACGTCTGGACCCTGCAGGACCAGGGCACCCGGCAGGATGCGGTTTTCCGTCCCAGCCAGTTTTACCGCCAGTTTGCTGTGGGCTCGGGTATTGGTATCCGCTTCGATTTCACCTTCCTCATCCTGCGCCTCGACATAGCCACCAAGGTCTACGACCCGACCGCACCAGGCAACAAGTTTGTACTGCCCAACTTCCGCCTTGCCAAATCCCCCAACCAAACCGCCTTCAACCTCGGCATCGGCTATCCATTCTAAAAGGTGAAAAGGTGATGTGGTGAGATAGTGAGTTTTCCTTTGAATAGCACGAAGCATAATGAGCCGATGCCCTTCAAGAAACCGATATTGTGTGCATCACGCGGCTATAATCTTTACCCTACTTAGTATGTATACGGCTCCCTTGTACCAGAAAGCCCCTTACTACCACGTGTAGTAAGGGGCTTTTTACTTAAGCTTGGCACATTTCAGATGGTGGGTGGTAAGGCCTGAACGACAACTCGCTATTTCACCACTTCACCATCTAACCACTTAGTATTCCAGCAGCTCGGCTAGGGCGGCGGCTACTTTTTCGGCGCTGGGCAGCATCTGGCGCTCCAGCTCCACGTTGAGGGCAATGGCGGGCAGGTTGGCGGCACCCAGGGTGAAGACCGGTGCGTCGAGCTGCTGGAAGCAGGTACGTTGAATCCGGCCGGCCAGGGACTCGGCAAAGGAGTTCATCAGCGGCTCCTCGGTCAGGACCAGAGCTTTGCCGTGGCGGCGCACAGCAGCCTGCACGGCGTCGAAATCGAGCGGGTTGAGGGTGCGCAAATCCAGGATTTCGACCTGGCCGGCAAACTGCTTGCTGGCGGTTTTGGCCCAATGCACGCCCATGCCGTAGGTGATGACCACGCAGGTGTCGCCCTGCCGCAGCTTTTCCGCATCAGCCTCCTGGGCAATGGCAGCTTTACCCAGCGGAATAGCGTAGCCGGTGGCCGGCTCCACGGTTTTGGCCTCCTCGGTGCCGGGTACTTTGCTCCAGTACAGGCCTTTGTGCTCTAGCATTACCACCGGGTTAGGGTCGAGGAAGGCGGCGCGCAGCAGGCCCTTCATGTCGGCCGCGTTGCTGGGGTACACCACCTTGATGCCGCGAATCGTGAGCAGGGTGCTTTCAACGGAGCCCGAGTGATAAGGTCCGCCCCCGCCGTAGGCCCCGATGGGCACCCGAATCAGGCTCTGCACCGGAAACTTGCCATTGGAGAGGTAGCACGACTTGCTGAGCTCTTCCACGAGCTGGTTGAGGCTGGGCCAGATGTAGTCGGCAAACTGAATTTCGACAATGGCCTTGGCACCCACGGCACTCATTCCCGCCGTGGAACCCACGATGTAGGCCTCCTGAATCGGGGTGTTGAACACGCGGGTGTCGCCGTACTTTTTGGCCAGCAGGGCCGCTTCGCGGAACACGCCGCCCAGCTCCCCACCCACGTCCTGCCCGTAGAACAAGGCCTCGGGAAACTCGCGCAGAATATCGTCCACGGTGTGCAGGGCCGCGTCCACCATCAGGGCTTTGTCGGCGCCGGCGGGGCTCCGTTCCCCGATTTCCTGAGTCACGGTGGGCTCGGCAAACTCGTGGTCGGCGAAGGTGGCGGGCTCGGGGTTAGGGGCGGCCAGGGCGCGCTGGTAGTCGGTTTGTACCAGCGTGCGGGCCTGCTGACCCAGCTCCTCTAGCTCGGCTTCAGCAATGCCCAGGTCGAGCAGCTGCTGGTGCAGGCGGGGCAGCGGGTCGTTGGTAGTGTGCTCAGCCAGATTGTCGCCGCGGTACCACTCGCGCCGCACGCCGCTGGTATGGTGCCCCAGCAGTGGGCACTTGGCGTGCACCAGAATCGGGCCGCGGGTGCGGCGCACGTAGTCGAAAGCCGTGGCCAGGCCGGCGTAGGAATCGGGGAAGTCGGCCCCGTTCACGCGCAGGCGCTGCAAGCCCTTAAAGCCGGCAGCAAACTCGTAGGCATCCATGGCGCGCATCTCCCGGCCGGTGGCCGAAATGCCCCAGTCGTTGTCTTGCACCAAATAAATAATGGGCAACTGATGCAGCACGGCCATTTGCAGGGCCTCGGACACTTCGCCCTCCGTCATGGCCCCGTCGCCGATGGAGCAGACCACGACCGGGCCACCCTGCTGGGCCTCGGCAGGCAGCAGGCTATACAGGCCGGGGCCGCTTTTGCCGCTTTCATACCAGTCGCGCGGGTCGGGCATCACCGGATTCAGGCCCTGGCTTTCCAGGTATTTGATGCCGTGGGCCATGCCCGTAGCCGGAATAGCCTGCATGCCCGTGGCCGAGCTGTTGTGCGGAATAGTCGGGAAACCGGCCCGGCGTAGCGAGGGGTGCGAATAATATGTGCGGCCGCCCGAAAACGGGTCGTCGCGCTTGGCCATGAGCTGCAGCATCAGCTCGTAGGGCTCCAGGCCCAGGCCCAGCAGCATGGCGTCGTCGCGGTAGTAGGGCGTCACGTAGTCCTGGGGGCCCAGAAAGCAGGCGGCGGCCAGCTGAATGGCCTCGTGGCCCCGGGCCGTGGCGTGTACGTACTTGGCCGTTACGGCCTTGTTTTCTTCGTAGAGGCGGGCCAGCTCATCCCCCGTGCGCATCAAAGAATACACGCGCAGCAGGGTGGCCCGGTCGGGCTGAGTGGCGTTGAGCTGAGTGGTGAAGTCGGTTTCCAGGGTGGGAGCAGTTGAATTCGGCATGGGAGGCTAGGAATACGGGGCGAAAGTACGGCATCAAAACGACAGCAACATGGTAAGCCGGCCGGGAGTTGCGTTGTTACGGGCCCTGCCTGATGAGGTAGCCCGACCCTTGTATCCGGCAGCTGCTCCCCGCGGCTCATCCGTAAAACCACCCGCAGTTTCTTTTCTGGCCGAAGCCCGATGCCCGTTTCCCCGCAGGACCAGCTTCGCTCGTGGCCTTTTGCTTGCAGCAACCCAAACCAAACGCGCGCAAACTCCTACCTTTGCGGCTTGCTAATTGCTCCGCCGCCAGGCGGTTTTCCTTTTCTGCTCGAGTCGGCCCCGTAGGCGGCTCGTCAGCCTTGGCCGTTTTTACCCGTATGCTGTCCGCTTCTTCTTCTCTCGCGCCCGTTGCGTCCACCTTCCGCGACACCGTAGCCACCTGGCTGCGCGACTTCCAGCTCCGTCTCTGCCAGCAGCTCGAAGCCGCCGACGGCCAAGCCACGTTTCAGTCCGACGAGTGGCAGCACGGCAGCGGCGGAGGCGGCCTCTCCCGCGTGATTCAGGGTGGGGCGGTGCTGGAAAAAGGCGGGGTCAACTTCTCGGCCGTGTGGGGCGAAATGAGCGAGCAGGCGGCCCGGGTGCTGCTCATGCCCAACCCCAACTACTTCGCCACCGGCGTTTCGGTGGTGCAGCACCCGCGCAGCCCCATGGTGCCCATTGCCCACATGAACGTGCGCTATTTCGAGGCCGGCAATGGCGAGGCCTGGTTTGGCGGCGGCATCGATTTAACCCCCATTTACGTGGATGAGCAGCAGGCCCGCTGGTTTCACGAGCAGCTCCGGCAGGTCTGTGACGCGCATAACCCGGCCTATTATGCCCGCTTCAAGCCCTGGGCCGACGAGTACTTTTACCTGCCTCACCGCCAGGAAACCCGGGGCGTGGGTGGCATCTTCTTCGACCGGCTTACCGTGGGCAAAGACGGCACCCGCGAGGAGCTGTTTGCCTTTATCCAGGCCGTGGGCAACGTGTTTGGCCCCACCTACACCGAGCTGCTGCGGCAGAACCGCGACCTGCCTTTCGGGGAGCGGCAGGTGCAGTGGCACATGCTGCGCCGGGCCCGCTACGCCGAGTTTAACCTGGCCTTCGACCGGGGCACGCGCTTTGGCCTCGAGACCGGGGGCCGCACTGAAAGTATCCTGATGAGCCTGCCTCCGCGCTGCGAATGGCACTACGACCAGCGCCCCGAGCCCGGCTCGGCCGAAGCCGCCACTCAGCAGTGGCTGCGTAAGGGCGTGGAGTGGCTCGCCGAAAACCCCAGCACGCTTTGATCAACCAACTGCAAGCCCTGGACCGCTGGCTCTTGCTGGCGGCCAATAACCATCATTCCAACGCGCTGGACGCCTGGATGATTTTCTTTTCAGAACGCTTCGTGTGGTTTCCGGCCTACCTGGTGATTCTGCTCGTGCTGGGTTACATGTACCGAATGCGGGCTATGCTACTGCTGCCCCTGCTGGGCCTAAGCGTGGCGTTAGCCGACGGTATTTCGAGCCGCTTCTTCAAACCTTACTTCGCCCGTCTGCGCCCCTGTCACGACCCGCAGCTTTCGGCTACGCTCAACCTGGCCAGTGGCTGCGGCGGGCAGTTTGGCTTTATGTCGTCGCACGCCGCCAACGCCTTTGCCCTGGTTGTTTTTCTGTGTTTAGCTTTGCCCCGGCGCTACCGGCTGGCCAAAGTGCTGGTATTCATCTGGGCCGTGCTGGTGTCGTACAGCCGCATGTACCTGGGGGCCCACTACCCTTCCGACGTGCTGGCCGGCTCCGTGCTGGGCAGCTTGGCCGCCTGGGGCTGCTTCCGGCTGTATCAGTGGGGGGCGGCCCGATGGTGGCCCGCCCCTGTCTTTCCTTCCTAGATAAAGCACGCTAATATGACCGATGCCAACCGCCGGTTTCTGTTTCTGCCCGGCAGCACCCGCCGCCAGGGCAACAGTGAGCAGCTGGCCCGTATAGCCGCCCAATACGTACCGGCCGGCGCCGAACAGCACTGGCTGAATCTGCTCGACTATCCCCTGCCCGATTTCGTGGACTTGCGCCACGATGGAGTCTACCCTGCCCCGGAAGGCAATGCCCAAGTGCTGGTCGATGCCACTTTGCAGGCCACCGACTTAGTGCTGGTCATGCCCCTGTACTGGTACACCATGCCGGTGCCGACCAAGCAATACCTCGACTACTGGAGTGCCTGGATGCGGGTTCCCGACCTTGATTTCAGGGTGCGGATGGCGGGTAAGAACTTCTGGGCCGTGGTGGTCAGCAGCGGCGAGCGGGCGGAAGCCCAACCCCTGGCCGATACGCTCCAGCTAAGCGCAAACTACATGCGCATGCCCTGGGGCGGCCTGCTCTTCGGCAATGGCTCCCGCCCCGGTGACATCCTGCAAGACAAAACGGCCCTAACGGCAGCCGAAACGTTCTTTCTGAGCGAGCCTCAATTGTAAATCAGGCCCGGTTGGGGTCCTCTATAACACAACGCCCCTGCTCGGGAAAACCGAGCAGGGGCGTTGTGTTGGTGCCTGAAGGAGTTACTTTTTGCCGGGCTTGCGGTTGCCGGTGTGCCCGTCGCCCCGGTCGCCCTGACCGGGACGACTGGTGCGGCTGGAGTTGTGCTTATCATCCTGGGACAGGGAACGGTTCAGGTCCACTTCGCTGGTAAACTGACCTTTCTCGTTGCGGCGCACGTAGCGCTTGTCGCCCGGGGTGGGTTCTATCAATTCGCGTTTCGACATGGCGTAGGGAAATCAAGGTGAGATAGTCTCTATACGCGGCCTGCCCTGCCAGGTTAAGCTGCCCGGCGCGGGCTGTTGAGCTTAACTTCTTGTTGTTCAAGCAGTGGCTCATAGGTAGCCGAGACAAGAGTAAGGGCTTACCCGCAGTAGCATCAAGGCACATTCCCCGTGGCTTTACTTAAACCAATTGTCCCAAGCCATTTACCGGCTGGTAGGTGTCCTACAACAATCGTTTCCAAGCTCGCACCACTTCCTCCCGGCCCCATACCAACTTTGGAATCAGCTACTCACTCACTGCCAGCATCACCCCAAAGTTGCCGTCGGTTTGGACCCACTGCTGGCCGGGCGCATATGTGCGCGACACGAAGCCGTCGAGGTAAAGCGCGTTGCGGCAGCCCTGGCGGCGGAAGTAGTCGGCAAACTCGTAGAGGCTCACTTTATGCTTCGACATGGCTAGCAGCACGTGGCCGTTGGGTAAAATTCCCACCCCGTTGCGAATCTGCCGGTTGCTGGAGCCGGGCGTAAAAGCCGGATGAATCTGGCCCCGCACCACCAGCATCGGCCCCGACTGCGTAGCGTACAGGATGCGGCGAAAATACCGGAAGCTCGCAGTGGGGCACACCACCGCGTGCTGGTCCACGGTCGTGTAAAACACGCCGTTGGGTTTGAGGTAGAAGTTGCCCGCCCCCGAAGTTGTATCCAGCGGCGCAACCACCCGGCCATCCTCAACAAACAGGCCCTGGGGCGAGTAATCGGGCCGAAACATGCCGGCATTCATGGCGAAAACCACCCGGTGCCCGCGCCCACTAAGCCAGGCCGTCAGGCGCTGCAGGCTTTGCAGGGGCCGATTTGTTTCATCCTTCCAGTACAGCCGCAGGTCCTGCTTCTGCAAATTGACTTGGTAGCTTACATAATCCGAATCGGCCGGCGCGCAGCTGCTCGGGGTCAGCGCTGCAGTGGCAAGTCCGCCTAGCATCCATAGCGCTACCAAGTGGCCTCTGCCCTTCCAGCGGCTTGGCACACGCCCTACCATTAGCGCGAGCCGCTACCGGCCCAGGAGCTTGGCCACGTACTTGCCCACGATGTCGAACTCCAGGTTCACCAGGTCGCCGGGGCGCAGGTGCTGGAAGGTGGTGTGCTCGTAGGTGTAGGGAATGATGGCCACGGCAAAACTGTCGTCGGTCGAGTCGAAGCAGGTCAGGCTGGTGCCGTTAATGCAGATCGAGCCTTTTTCCACCGTCACGCGGCTCGGGCCAGGCTCATGACGGAAGCGGTAGAGCCAGCTGCCGTTCTGGTCGGTTACACTCTCGCACACGGCCGTTAAATCGACGTGGCCCTGCACGATGTGGCCGTCGAAGCGGCCGTTAGCCGCCAGGCAGCGCTCCAGATTAACCTGCCGGCCCGGAGCCCAGGAGCCCAGGTTGGTTTTCTGCAGGGTTTCGTCGATGGCCGTTACGACGTGGGTACCAGCGGCAGCATCCACGGCCACTACCGTCAGGCACACGCCGTCGTGGGCCACACTCTGGTCAATCTGCAGCTCGTGGGCAAAGGGCGCGGCCACGGTGAAGTGCCGGTTGGAGCCCTCCGTTTTCACGTCGGTAATAGTGCCCAGGGTTTCTACAATTCCAGTGAACATGGCGTTGTTAATGTGCGAATGTGGTTGAATGTGCTGAAGTGCTAATGCCGAACTCGTGTCTTTGCGAGGACGAAGCCATCCGTCCCCTTAGATGGGCTCAGCTATCTTTTGTGACCAGCCTCAAGGTATAACAACGAAAAGGGCTTTATGGTGAAAGGACGCGTTTAGCTTCGCAGAGGACGGAGTGCTTCGCCTTGCTCGCCAGGACACATTTCTCACATTCAACCCCCATTCGCATAGCGGCTCATCAGCACCTCAAAAACCTACTTCCCGCGACCTTCCACGATGATCTTGAGCGTGTAAAGCATCACGCGGAAGTCCATGGCCAGGCTCATGTTTTCGATGTAGAGGATGTCGAACTTGAGGCGCTCGACCATCTGGTCCACGGTTTCGGCGTAGCCGTATTTCACCTGCCCCAGACTAGTAATTCCGGGCCGCACGCGGTGCAGGTGGCGGTAGTGGGGCGCTACTTTCACGATTTGGTCGATGTAGAAGCGGCGCTCGGGCCGGGGGCCGACCAGGCTCATGTCGCCCTTAAGCACGTTCCAGAACTGGGGCAGCTCGTCAAGGCGAACTTTGCGCATAAAGCGGCCCCAGGGCGTGATGCGCGGGTCGCGGTCCGACGACAGCGCGGGGCCCATCTTCTCGGCGTCCACGTACATCGAGCGGAATTTGTAGATGCGGAAGGGCTGGGCGTTGATCCCAATACGCTCCTGGGCGTAGAAAATTGGCCCCGGCGACGAGAGCCGCACCATGACGGCCGTGAAGGCATACACCGGCCAGGCCAGCAGCAGAAACAAGGCCGAGCCCACGATGTCCAGGCCGCGCTTGGTAAATTCCTGCCACGGCGGCAGCAAGTCGTGCTTGATTTCGATGAGGGGCGTGCCAAACAAGTGGTTTACCTTCACCGAACCCAAAAGCATCTGGTATAAGTCGGGCAGAATGCTGACCCGGGCCGGCGTGCCTTCCAGCAAGGACAGAATCTCCTGAATCATGCGGTGCTCACTGGGCTCAATAGCAATGATGATCTGCTCGATTTTAAGAGCCCGAATTAGGGCCGGCAGGCGGGTGTAGGAGCCGCGGGCGGGCAGCTCGGCCGCCAGGCCGGGGTCCACGGTGTCGCCGACGGGTGCAAAGCCAACCAGTTTCAACCCCAGATGCTTGCCGGTGCGGGCTAGTTCGTGGTAGGTTTCGCGGGCCAGCAGGTTGGAGCCTACCAGCAGGGTATTAAACGAAATGACGCCCTCGCGCACCAGATGCTGCACGCTGGTAATGGCCCAGGTCCGCAGCACCGCCGTGATAAAGAAGTGCAGCAGGAAATAGGCTGTAATCGTCTTGTAATAAAGCCGGTAAGAACTCACCCCCTGGTCGTCGAGCAGCAGGGCGAAGAAGATAACCAGCGCGCCCAGGACCGAAATGCGGCCCAGGCGAATAATCTCCGATAGGCGCGACTTGCGGAAGATGTCGCGGTATTCACCGATGAGTGTGTAGAGCACCGTCCAGAAGGCGGCAATCATCAGGGCCGAGCCCGTGAGCGTAAACAGCTCCCCACCGGTGAAGCGGTAGCCGGCATTGATTTCACTGAGCAGATACTTGCGCAGCAGAAAAAAACACATCCACGCCAGCAGGGCTGCCAGAAAGTCGGCAGCAATGAGCTTCAGCTTTTGAAAGGTGCGAGTCAAGGGGATAGGGTAAGCAGACCGACCGGAGCCGGTAAACAAATGGGTTATGTGGGCACGATGCCGTAATTTCGCCGCAGATATGGCCTGAAAAAGGGCCTTTATCCGCTAACTGAGCCGTGCAAAGGTAGGGCATTAACCTATACCCTCAACATCGGCTTAACCCACATTGCATGCACGCTGATACCTACCGCCACCGAGGCCTGCGCCGTACCCTGGTTGAAGAACTGCGCCGCAAGGGAATCCGGGACGAGCGGGTACTGACGGCCCTGGCCACCGTGCCGCGCCACTTGTTTTTTGAGCAAGCCTTTCAGCAGCACGCCTACCAGGATAAAGCCTTTCCCATCGGGCAAGGCCAGACCATTTCCCAGCCCTACACGGTAGCTTACCAAACGGAGCTGCTGCGCCTACAGCCCACCGACCGGGTACTGGAAATCGGGACGGGCTCGGGCTACCAGTGCGCGGTGCTGCTGCAGCTTACGCCCACCGTGTATAGCATCGAATACAACGCGGTGCTGTTTGAGAATACGCGCCGCCGCCTGGCTGCCTTCGGGCTGCCGGCTCATTTATTTTGCGGCGACGGCTCGATGGGTTTGCCCGAGCACGCGCCCTTCGACAAGATTCTGGTGACGGCCGGCTCGCCCACCATTCCCCGCACGTTGCTGCGGCAGCTGCGCGTGGGCGGCTCCCTGGTGATTCCGGTGGGCAACGAAAGCAGCCAGCGCATGATGCGGGTGGTGCGCGAAAGCGCCGAGGAGTTTGTGCGGGAGGAATTCGAGGAGTTTCGCTTCGTGCCCCTGTTGGGCCAGGCCGGCTGGCCGAAATAATATCGCCGGCTCAGCCGCCGTGGCACTCTACCGTTGTTGCTGAGCTAAACACAGGGTGCAAGCCAGGTATTATCGGCTTTGATTCGGCAATGCGGGCCGGGCGGCGCTATCTTTGGGCTCCCATTTTTTTCAGCAACTCCCCTTTCTGATGCGCAAACAAAAGCCCGTTAAAGAATCCTTCGTGATTATGACCGAGCTGGTACTGCCCAACGATACCAACACGCTCCACAACCTGATGGGAGGCCGCATGATGCACCTGATGGACATTGCCGCGGCCATTTCGGCGCAGAAACACTCCAACCGCATCGTCGTGACGGCCTCGGTCGACAACGTGTCGTTCCGCGACAGTATCGCCCTGGGCAGCGTCGTGACGCTGCAGGCCCAGGTGACGCGCTCCTTCAACTCCTCGATGGAAGTGCACATCGACGTGTGGGCCGAGGATATTCCCAGCGGCACGAAGATGAAAACCAACGAGGCCTTTTTCACCTTCGTAGCCGTCGACCAAACTGGGCGCCCCATCGACGTGCCCGAGGCCGTGGCCGAAACCGAGGAGGAAATCCGCCTCTATGACGGGGCCCTGCGCCGCCGCCAGCTCCGCCTCGTGCTCGGCGGCCGCATGAAGCCCCACGAGGCCACCGAGCTCAAGGCGTTGTTTGATTTAGAGTAATTTTAGTTGTTAGTTGTTGGTTGTCAGTTAATAGGCGAATAGTCGTCGGCAAAAACCTAACAACTGACAACCAACAACTGACAACTAGCATGGATCAGGCTTCCCTGGCATTTTTTCAGAGTTTCTACACTAACGTGTCGCTATACGTGGTGCCAGAGCCCGACGCAGCGGGGTCGCCCGTAGTCGCCGAGCCGCTGCATAAGCCGGCAGCAGCGCCAGTGGCAGCCGCTACGCCAGCCGCCGTTACACCGCCCGTAGTAGCGGCCGTGCCGCCCACCCCGCCAGTAGCGGCTCCAGTGCCGCCGGCTTCCACCCGGGTGGTACCTACGCCGCCCGTCGCCCCAGTGCGGCCAGTACCGGCGGCCGTAGCTCCAGCGGCGGCTCCGGCACCAGCAGGAGCTTTGCCAGGCAAGCTACCCTCGTTGGGCGCGCTGAATTTGCCTCAGACGTCCGTGGAGCGGGCCCCGGTAGCCCCGGCAGCGGCTCCCGTAGTACCGCCGGCTGCTGCCGTTCCTCCCCGTCCCACACCACCGACCGCCGACGGGCCACCCCAGCGCACGGCTCCGCCCCTGAGCGAGACGCCTTACTCAACGCTGGGCAGCAACCCCAACGGCCTAGTAATTCTAGTGCGCATGGACCCGGTACGCTTCCAGCGCCTGCCCAAAAACGTGTTTCTGAATAACCTGCTCAAGGCCATCCGGCTGGTGATGGAAGACGTGGTGCTCATCAACGTGGAGTCGCACCTGCCGGTAGAGCTCAAAACCATCCGGCAAAAGCTGGCCGCCAGGCAGATAATTGCCTTCGGCAAAAACCTGCTCGACGTGGCCATTCGCACCACCCAACTGTATGAGCCTGTGCTGCTGGCCGGCGACGCAGCCTATCTTCCCGCCGCCGAAATAGAGCTGATTGAAGAAGACAACAGTCGCAAGAAACTGCTCTGGCAAGCTATGCAGCGTATGTTTCTGAGCTAGGCGTTAGTTATCAGTTGGTAGTTGGTAGTTGTCCGTTGTTAGTGCTAAAAGCCAGGAAAAGACTGCCAACTCCGACCCAAAAGAAAAGGCTCGTCGTACGACGAGCCTTTTCTTTTGGGTGAGGTCCGAACTAACCACGGACAACTACCAACTGACAACTATAACCCTACTTCAGTACCGAGGCTAGCTTGGCTTCCAGAGCGTCGCCGCGCAGGTTTTTGGCCACGATGCGCCCCTGGGGGTCAAGCAGGACCGACTGTGGGATGGCCTTTACGCCGTAGGTCTGGCCGGCGGCACTCTCCCAGCCCCGCAGATCCGACACGTGGGTCCAGGTCAGGCCGTCGGCGGTAATAGCTTTAAGCCACTTCTCGCGGTCCTGGTCGAATGACACGCTGTAGATCTCGAAGCCCTTGCCCTTAAACTTATTATAGGCCCGTACTACGTTCGGGTTTTCCTTGCGGCAAGGTCCGCACCAAGAAGCCCAGAAGTCAATCAGCACGTACTTGCCGCGCAATGAGGACAACGGCACAGTCTTGCCATCGGGGGCGGGCAGGCTGATTTCCGGGGCGGCAGCACCGACGGCTGTGGCCCGCAGTGGGTCAAGCTTGGCCGCCAACGACTTGGTATAGCGCGAGTCGGGCAGGTTTTTCTTCAGCCCGGTGGCAATGGAGTCGATAAAGGCAAACTGCTCCTCGGGGTTGAGCAGGTTGCCCACGGCGAAGGCCGATACTACCGAGTTGGGGTTCTGGCGAATCAGCTGCTTGAGTACGGCCGTGTTCTGGGCCTGGGCGGCGTAGAACTTGGCCTCAATCACCTTCATTGAGTCTGACTGCCCGGCCTGGGCGCTGTTGTTGTAACGCATTTCGAGCATGGCCATGTCGTGCTTCGACTGCATCATGGCGCGGCCCAGCTGCTGCAGGCTCTCCGAATCTTTGGAGCCCTTCACCACATAGCCGTCGGTCAGCTTTTTGGCGTCGCCGGAAAGCTGGATGTTGCTTTGGTTGTCGAGGGCCAGCATTACCTGGTTGGCGTCGTTTATCTTCACTTGGTACAAGCCGGCTTCGGGCACCGAGCCCTTGAGCGTGAAGCGCCCCTGCTCGTCCACCGAGGCCGTGTCGCGCGACACGAACTGCGTTTCACCGAGCTCGGCCAGGTACACCTTGGTGCCGGCCGGGGCGTTGGTCAGCTGCCCGTTGATCTGGTAGCCGGCCCCGCCTGCACCCGTGGTGGGCGTCGTCGATTTGCTGCAGGCGTTGGCCATACCCAGCACGGTGGTTACCAGAAGTAAGCTTTTCATTTTCTGAATCATTCTTAGTTACGCTACCAGCGGCTGCACGTGGGGCTTACCGCTTTTTGTGAAAACAAGCAACCAACCGGCTATTTGGTTCAGCTACAAAGCAAAACGCCGCCGCACCCGGGGTTCCGGGTGCGGCGGCGTGGTCCTTAGGCGTCGAGCTTCTGGCGCAGCAATTGGTTGGCCAGCTTGGGGTCGGCCTTGCCGCCAGTGAGCTTCATGAGCTCCCCCATAAACATGCCGGTCAACGACTTTTTGCCGCCGCGGTACTCTTCTACTTTAGCGGGGTTGGCGTCCAGCACCTGCTGAATCATGGCCTCCAGGGCCCCGGCGTCCGACTGCTGCGTGAGGCCCTGGGCCTCCGCTGCTGCCGCTGCCGACTGGCCATGGTTATCGAGCAGGTACGGGAATAACTGCTTGGCTGCTACCGAGTGGCCTACCTTGTTTTCATCAATGAGTTTAATGATGTCGGCCAGGTGCTGGGGCGTGAGCGGAAAGTCCTGCATTGTCAGAGCCCGCTCGTTGAGGAAGGATTTCACGGGGCCCTGCACCCAGTTGGCGGCAGCCTTGGCATTGGGAGTCAGGCGCGAAACTTCGTCGAAGAACAAAGCCACTTCCTTCTGGTCGGTAAGCACCGTCGCGTCGTAGTCCGAGAGGCCCAGCTCGCCGGTAAAGCGGGCGTAGAGCTGCTGCGGCAGGGCCGGCAAGGAAGCCTGCACCTCGTGCAGCCACTGGTCGCTGATGATAAGCGGGGGCAGGTCAGGCTCAGGGAAGTAGCGGTAGTCGTTCAGGGTTTCCTTGGAGCGCTGCCCGCTGGTGGTGCCAGTAGCAGCATCGAAGCCCCGGGTTTCGCTGTCGAGCGTGCCGCCGGCTTCCAGGACCTCAATCTGCCGCTCGATTTCGTACTCAATGGCCCGCTGCACGTTGCGGAAGGAGTTCATGTTCTTGACCTCCACCTTGGTGCCAAACTTGTCGGCGCCCTTGAGCATCACCGAAATGTTGGCGTCGCAGCGCAAAGAGCCTTCCTCCATGTTGCCGTCGCAGATGCCCAGGTACACCACCAGCTTCTTGATTTCACTCAGGTAAGCGTAGGCTTCGTCGGCGTTGCGGATATCGGGCTCCGACACGATTTCAATCAGCGGCACGCCGGCGCGGTTCAAATCCACGAGTGTTTCGACTTCCCCGGCCAGGTGCATCGACTTGCCCGCGTCTTCCTCCATGTGGATGCGGGTGATGCCGATGTTCTTGGTCGAGCCGTCGGCCAGGCGAATCGGTACGTTGCCGGCCGTGCAGATCGGGGTTTTATCCTGGGTTATCTGGTAGCCCTTGGGAAGGTCGGGGTAGAAGTAGTTTTTGCGGGCAAACAGGTTGTCGCGGGTAATCTGGCAGTTGGTGGCCAGGCCCATTTTCATGGCGTACTCCACGGCCGAGCGGTTTACCTTGGGCAGGGTACCGGGGTGGCCCAGCGTGATTACCGACAGGTTGTTGTTGGGCAGGGCGCCGTACTCATTCTCGTCCGAGGAGTACATCTTGCTCTGCGTCAGCAGCTGGGCGTGTACTTCCAGGCCGATGACGGGCTGGTATTTGGCTTTTATTGCGTCGTCCATATCAATCAAATTGAGCCGTTGGGGCAAGTTTTTGCCCCAATGCGGACGCAAGATAAAAACTATCCGCGGCCCCAACCGGACAAAAAAACCGGGCCGGCGATGCTGCCGGCCCGGTTTACTCAAACCACCAAGGTTGAGCTGAAGTTTGCTTAGTCGTTGAAAACCGGGATATAGGCAGCCTGGAAGGCGTTGCCGGCGTTGTTGTAGGCTTCCAGCAGCTTGTGATTCTGCTTGTTATAGGCCGTGATGTAACCGTTGAAGGCATTCGCATCGGCTTTGGTGAGGCGGTCCTTCTGTTCAAGCAGCTCGGTCATCTTCTTGAACTGGTTGCCGCTCCAGATAACGTAGAACTTGGCGTAGTCGCGCACGGCGTCGCGGTACTGGGTGTCTTTGCCGCGGAAGGCCGGAATGGCGTCCAGTTCGGCCAGGGTTTTATCGGTTTCGGCTTCGAGCTCCAGCCGGGCCGCTTCGAAGACCTTGGCATCCTGGGCGTTGAGGCCGTCGGTGAGCTTGGCGTTGGCGCGCTCCAGGCGGAAGTACGCCAGGAAAATCTTGTGCTGGTAGGTATTCACCTCCGACACCTGCCGGATGACCTCGTTCATCTTGCGGGCTTCGCGGTCTTCGGTCATGGTCAGGTTGAAGCGGGTGGCGAAGCGCTGCTGGGCGGCCTGCACACTGTCGCCGGCTATTTCCAGCTTGTTTTCGGCAGCTTCCAGGGCGTCGAAGTAGCGTTGCATGGCCTCCAGGCTCTTGCTGCGGCTGGCGGCCAGAGTATTCACCTTCTGGTAGTCAATCGAATACACGCTGAGCATCTGCTGAAACGCGGCCTTGGCCCGGTCCCGAAACTCGGTATTGCCCTTGAAGCCGGGCATGTGGGATATTTTGGCTAACGACGCCTTGTTCTGGGCCACCACATCCTGGCGGCGGGCCTCGATTTTGCGCTCATTCTCACTGTGGGCCGATTTGCTGATGTAGCAATAGGTAAGAGTGGTCAGTTATCGGATGGCAAAGGAAATGGGCACGGTGTAGTGCACCGGCACCGGCTCCCCGTTCTGGGTGCCCGGCGTCCAGCGCGGCATCAGCCGGACTACCCGCAAAGCTTCGGCATCAATCTCGGCCGATACGCCCTTCTGCACGCGGATATCCCGCAGCTCACCGGTTTCGTTGACCACGAATTGCAGGAAAACCTTGCCCTGCTTGCGCTTTTTCAGCGCGGCGGCCGGGTAGCGGATGGACTGGCCCAGGTAGCGCAGCATAGCTTCCATCCCACCCGGGTACTCGGGCATCTGCTCTACATATTCCGCCTCGTCGCAGGCCCGCACGGTGGCCACTTTGGTCAGGCACTCGCTCGTTTTTTTCTGGCCGTGCTCGTAGTGACTACGCCCCCGCAGCTGGCCTTGGGCATCGTAGCTCAGCTGCTCGCCGTGCAGCTTGGTTCCCAGCTCGTTGCTGACATAAAATAACGTACCGTTGGCCCGCCAGTGGGTCGTGGTCGTCAGCGTGTCGCCATTGGGCTGCCACACGGTGCGCTTCACGGTCCAGAGGCGCGGCGAAACCAGCCGGTACACGCTGTCGAGGCGAGTGGTGCCGGGCGTTTCGGTGCGCTGCACCCGGTAGGCCGCCTGCGCCTCGGGCACAGTTTCCGACCAGTAGTTGTGAAAAATAACGGCGGCCGGAGCCTGCTGGGCCTGGGCCGTAAGGGCGCTGCCGAGCAAGGCGCTTATAACCAGAAAAGAATGCTTCACGAAGAGAATAAGGCTAAAAGGGCCGTAAATATACCGGTTTTAGCCCATGCCCAACGCCCGGGCAACGGCCGAATGACAGCGTTTGCCGGCCGGCAACTACCACCGCCCTACTCCGGCTCCCGGCTAGCTCACAGCCTGGGCTGCACGGGCGGAATAAAGTTGACTTCCAGGGTAAAAAAGGACTCTGTCGGCTCGCCGTTCAACAGCTGGGGCGAGAAGGTACCGTGCAGCTCATTGACGACCCGCAGGGCTACTCAGCTCCTGCAGGTTGCCATTCAGATAGAACAGCTGCAACTGGCCTTCCAGTTGCCCGTTGCGGTTGGTACGCCGGCTGCGGATTTCGCCGTTGCCGAACACTTTCAGGGCCACGCCCTCGCGCTTTTTGGCCTGGGCATCGGCGTAGGGAATCTGCTCCAGCAGTGTGCCGTTGGCGGCGTAGATTTTCTGCAGTACCCCGCCCCCGCCCGTGGGCTGGGTCACGGTTATGATAAAGCGCACGGCTCCCGTCCGTGTGGGCAACCGCTCAGCCGTGGCATCGTAGAAAATCGTGTCGGATGGGGCAGCTAGGTGCTGGGCGTGGGCGGCGCAAGGCAGCGTGGAAAACAGGAGGCCAAAGAGCCAACGGCGCATGATAACCAGGAAAATACCGGATAAGTAGACTCCAGCAATATATTGATTTACCCGGCTTTATTGAATAGCAAACGTGACCGGCAGCGTAAACAAAGCGTCGACCAATTCCCCATCCAGCCGGCCGGGCGTCCAGCCCACCAAGCTGTTGACTACGCGCAGGGCTTCCTGGTCCAGCACCGGTGCCAGGCTTTTGAGCACGTAAGCGCCCTGCACGGACCCAGTTTTGTCGATGATGAAGTTGATAAGCACCTTGCCCTCCACGCCCTGCCGGATTTGCTTACGGGGATACTTCACCCGTCTCCCAATATCGGTCAGCAGGGCCTTGAGACCCCCAGGGTACTCCGGAAACTCGACGTATTCGGTACAGGTCTGGGGCTGGCTGGCAGCGGAGTAACACGCGCTTGTGCGGCTGACGCCCTGCTGGAACTCTTCCCGCCGCCGCTTGCTGCCATCCGGGTAATAAGTCAGCAGCAGGCCCTGGCGCTGGCCGGCCGCGTATTCGGCCGTGAGCTGTACCTGCCCGCTTTCGTACCAACGGGTTTGGGTACCCTGCAGCTCACCCTTTTTAATATCGGCCAGCGGCAGTTCCTGGTACTTCTTGCCCGAGGGGTAATAGCTGGTCACCACGCCCGCCGTTCCGGTGGTCCGCAGCGTGTCGCGCCGAAACAGCAGGCCCGGGCCGAAGCTTAGGTCTGAGGGGGCTCCTTTGGCTTTGAAGGCTTGGTTGAGCGTTTGGGCGCGGCCAGGAGCAACTGCTCCTGCGAGCAAGGCCCCAACCAGCAGCAGGGTAGAAATACGCATGGAGAACTAAAAAAAGAGAAATAAAAGGCAGCAAATTAACCACGTTGCAGCAAGGCCTGCAAGGCGGCGGCTTCGGTTTCCAGGGCCTTGGCCTGCAGGCGCAGCAAGTGGTAGCGCGCACTCAGTTCGGGCGAAAGCGCGCCGGAATGCCGGGTAAGCCAGCGGTGGCGAAACCAGGTATGCCAGCTGGGCCAGTCGGTGGCTCCGTCGGGCTCAGCGCCTGGTCCGGGGTCGGGTGGCAAGGCCGCCCGCAACGTGGGCAGCGCCTGAGCCCAGTGAGCGGCAGCCTGGGCCTGAGCTTCCAGGGGGCGCAGCTGCCGACGCAGGCGGCGGGCGTGGTGGCGGCAATAGTCGAGGCGGGCTTCGAGCGGGGCGGCAGCGGGCGCGGCCACGGCCAGTGGTGGTGGCTCCGCTTCGGCTGCCTGCAGGCAGGCCAGGAAGGGAGCCAGTGCTTCCTGCACCGCCGGCCCCGTAGGACGCTGCCCGTTGCTCAGACGGCTTAGCTGCCCCGAATCCACGCCCAGGTACTGGGCCAGTTGGTAGGCCCGCAGGCCAAAATGGGCGCATAAGTGCGCCAACCAGGAATCAGTGGCGGGACGGGCCATACGGGAGCTTGGCAATAATTCATGCATGTGGACCAGAATTGTTGCCAACAGAAAGCCGCAGCACCCAGAGGGAGCTGCGGCGACCAGACATTATTTTCCTACAAGGCGTGGCTCCTCCGACTAGAAGGCCGCCTACAGCTTAGTGGGCGCCCAGCCGGGCATCAATCTGCCGGATCAACTGGCGGCTGTGCTGCATCACCTGGTGGTATGACTTCAGAATAAGGGGAATGGTTTCGCCGTGGCGGAGGTAGTTCTGCATGGGTCCCACGGCCATTACGGCGGCTATATTCTGCTGATTGGGCGCTAAGTGGTCGTCGAGGTAGCGGCCGATGGTTTGGCCTTTATAATCTGAAAATGCACTGGCTTCGTTTACCAGACCGGGTATGAGCTCCTGGTAGTGGTCGAGGATGCCGTTGAGCAGGGCTTCATCGTCAATAATATCCAGGTCGCCCGACGATTTCAGTCCCTCAAACCGCGAGGCATTGGGCACGAGCACCGTGGTATTGCGCAGGGTCCAGTTATACTTTCGCAGGCTGTCGGCGTGCAGACTCTGGGGCGTCAGGGCCCGGAAATAGCGAAATGCCTTCTGCTGGATGACATAGGAGGCCGAGTCGCCCTGCATTTCCTCGATATCGTGCCCTAAATCCTGGCGCAGCCCCAGCAAAAACTTACGTTCCTTTTCGCGCTCCAGCGAGTGTTCGTGCCAGCTGTGGAGTTGGATGGAAAGAGTAATGGCAAAGACGATAATGCCGATTTCGAGCAGAATCTCGGGCAGGCGCTGCCGCCACGTTGGGGAGTGGTGGCCGTGTTGTTCCATACCCAGGGCTTTTTTACCGTGCTTCGTAACGAGGTCTACTTCAATCATACATGGGCTATATAGGGCCGGCAAGATAGGGAGGAGTCGAACTGCCAAACAACAAGCCGCCGGAATACGCAGCTTTCGGCAGCTCCAGGGGCACTTCACTTACGCACAAAAAAGGCCCGGCTGTAGTAGCCGGGCCTTTTTTGCACTGAATGGGGGCCGCTGTGGGGGTATTACGCCAGCGACTTGCCAATGAGCTCCTCGGCCTTGGCAATGGCGGCACCCAGGCCGGCCACGTTCTTGCCGCCGGCCGTGGCGAAGAAGGGCTGACCACCGCCCCCGCCCTGGATTTCCTTGGCCAGCTCCCGCACCAGCGTGGAGGCATTGAGCTTGCCGGCTTTGGCAATGTCGTCGTCGAGCATGACGGCCAACTGGGGCTTGCCTTCGATGTCGGCGCCGAGCACCAGCACCAGGTTTTCTACGGTCTGGCGCAGGTTGTAGGCTAGGGTTTTGAGGCCGTCGGCCGAGCCGACCTGCACCTGAGCGGCCAGGAAGTTGACGCCGCCGAGCGGCTTGACCTGGGCGGCTAGCTGGTCTTTCTGCTGGTTGATGCTTTGCTGCTCAAACTGCTCGATTTGCTTACGTAGGGCGGCAATTTCCTCGGTTTGCTTCTGCAGGCTGGGCAGCAGGTGCTGGGGGTTGCCCAGGGCCTCGCGCACCTGATTCAGCAGGTCAATTTGCTGGTCCACGTAGGCTTCGGCGGTTTCGCCGGTTACGGCCTCGATGCGGCGCACACCGGCACCCACGGCGCTTTCGGAGGTGATTTTAAAGAAGCCGATTTCACCGGTACCGCGCACGTGAGTACCGCCGCAGAGCTCTACGGAGTAGTCTTTGTCGAAGGTGATGACGCGCACGAACTCACCGTACTTCTCGCCGAACAAGGCCATGGCGCCCAGGCTTTTGGCCTCGGCAATGGGCACGTTGCGGCGCTCATCCAGGGGAATCTGCCGGCGAATCTGCTCATTGACCATCCGCTCAATCTCGCGCAGCTGCTCGTCGGTAACCTTGGTGAAGTGCGAGAAGTCGAAGCGCAGCAGCTTGTCGTTCACCAGGGAGCCTTTCTGCTGCACGTGCGAGCCCAGCACCTCGCGCAGGGCGGCCTGCAGCAAGTGGGTGGCCGTGTGGTTTTTGCGAATCAGCTCGCGCCGGGCGTGGTCGATGCGGGCCGAGAAGTCGGCGTCCAGGTCCTGGGGCAGGTCCAGGACGGTGTGCACAATCAGGTCGTTTTCCTTCTTGGTGTCAATGACCCGCACCTTGCTCAACGGTGACTCCAGGTAGCCCGTGTCGCCGATCTGCCCACCCGACTCGGCGTAGAACGGAGTCTGGTCGAGCACCACCTGGTACTCGGTTTTGCCCTTCTTGTCGATTTTGCGGTAGCGCAGGATTTTGGCCGGGGCCTCCTCCAGGTCGTAGCCCACGAAAGCCGGCTGCTCCTCCGATTCCAGCACCACCGTCCAGTCGCTCTGCTCGGTTTCCTGGGCGTTGCGGCTGCGGTTTTTCTGCTGGGCCAGCTCTTTCTGGAAGCCTTCCTCGTCCACGGTCAGGCCCTTTTCGCGGGCAATCAGGGCCGTGAGGTCCAAGGGGAAGCCGAAGGTATCCGACAATTCAAAGGCGGTTTTGCCGTCGATACGGTTGCCGTTCTGGCGGGCGGTTTCTTCCAGGGCGTCGAGGCGGCGCAGGCCGTTTTCGAGGGTTTTGAGGAAAGCTACTTCCTCCTCCTCTACCACGCGCTGCACAAATTGAGTCTGCTGCTTGAGCTCGGGAAAAATGCTGGCCATCTGGTCGGCCAATACCGGCACGAGCTTATAGAGGAAGGGCTGTTTCTGACCCAAGGATGAAAACGCGTAGCGCACGGCACGGCGCAGGATGCGGCGAATCACGTAGCCGGCCTTCACGTTGGAAGGCAGCTGTCCGTCGGCAATGGCGAAGCTGATGGTACGGATGTGGTCGGCCAGCACCCGGATGGCAATGTCGGTTTTTTCTTCCTCGGTGGCCGGCTGGTCGTTTACGGTGGCTGGGGCCGTGCCGTGGTATTTTACGCCAGCTTCAGCAGCAATAAACTGAATCAGGGGCTGGAACACGTCGGTGTCGTAGTTCGACTTCACGCCCGAGACGGCCATCATCAGGCGCTCGAAGCCCATGCCGGTGTCCACGCTCTGCTCGGGCAGCTTAATGAGGGACTTGTCGGCCAGGCGCTGAAACTCCATGAACACGTTGTTCCAGATTTCGACTACCTGCGGGTGGTCGGCATTTACCAGCTCACGGCCGGGCTTCTGGGCCCGCTCCTCTGCGGAGCGCAGGTCGATGTGGATTTCGGTGCAAGGGCCGCAGGGACCGGTGTCGCCCATTTCCCAGAAGTTGTCCTTCTTGTTGCCGGGCAGAATCCGGTCGTCGGTGGTGTACTGGCGCCACAAGTCCTGGGTTTCGGTGTCGGCGGCAGTGCCGTCTTTCTCGTCGCCCTCGAAGTAGGTGACGTAGAGGCGGTCTTTTTCCAGCTTATAGACTTCGGTGAGCAGCTCCCAGGCCCAGGCAATGGCGTCCTTCTTGAAATAGTCGCCAAACGACCAGTTGCCCAGCATTTCGAACATGGTATGGTGGTAGGTGTCGTAGCCTACCTCTTCCAAATCGTTGTGCTTGCCCGACACGCGCAGGCACTTCTGGGTGTCGGCAATGCGCTTGTAGGGGGCGGGCTTGTTGCCCAGGAAGTAATCCTTGAACGGGGCCATGCCCGAGTTGATGAACAGCAGCGTAGGGTCGTCCTTTACCACGATGGGCGCCGAGGGCACAATGTGGTGGCCTTTGGAAGCGAAGAAATCCAGGAACTGCTGGCGGACGTGGCTGGCGGTGGGAAGTGACATAACTGGTAACGCGAAGGTCAGCTTCGCGAAGCGGATAATGCGGTGAACGAAACCGGCCACGCGCGCCGTGTAATTGGCGGCAGCCGGGAATTTGGTTACTTTTCGACTTTCCAGCGGAAAGGCCGTTCCGGCAAAGTTAGCCGACTTTATAGAAGTGAGAAATCAGAACTCAGAACTTAGACCTGTTCCGACAGGCGGTCTGGACTTTTTTCTGCGCTGGCCCTTCTTGATTCTAACCTCTCAGTTCTAAGTTCTATAGTATGCCCTACAAAGAGCGCGACATCGAGAAGCAGTATTTCACCATCGGCGAGGTGGCGGCCCAGTTCAACGTGGCCCCTTCGCTGATTCGCTTCTGGGAAACCGAGTTTGAGGAGCTGCGCCCGCGCAAAAGCAAGAAGGGCAACCGCCTCTACACGCCCCAGGACGTGGATATTTTCCGCACGATTTACCACTTGGTCAAGGAGCGCGGCTACACTATTCCCGGCGCCCGCGACATGCTCAAGCAGAAAGGCCCCCAGCTCAAGGAGAAAATCGACGTGATTCAGAGCCTGGAAAAAGTACGCGGCTTTCTGGTGACCATGAAAAAGGAGTTGGATGCCATTGGCAAGGCCCAGCAGGGGTAATTATGGTTCTACCAGCACAATTCTCTATCTCCTATCTCGCTGTTACGACTCCTATTATTTCTGCTTATGCGCTCTTTTTATGCACTGTTCGCTATCATTAGTTTAACTACCGGATTTTGTATTTCTAAACCAAGCAGAATAACTAAACCCGGAAAAAAGACGATACTGCTCCCGCCGTACCAGGTAACAGCAGAGCCCGCTGTGTTTGAAACCAGCTTTTTTCCGAACGCTCAGGTCCGCAGAGACAGCCTCACGATTAATCTGACGCCCGACTTTCTGGGTAACCTGCCCGTGCCCTCCGGCCGCATCATTGCCACTGACCCGGTTTCAATGCGCACTACGGCTTTCACAACCAAATTTCCCCGCGGCCGCTTTCCAGTGGAACTGGCAGTAGCGCATTTCAATGAGGACGAGCGTGTTGCCTTTGCCCGCATTGTATTTTCAGCACAGCCGGTAGCAAGATGGGAAATGGCCCTTCTCCGGGGTCAAAAACCCCTAGCTATCCACGACTCTGCTTATTATGGCTATCCGGTGGATGGTGGTACGGGCCTCTTTATTGATGCTAGGCACATGATGGGGCTCAAAAACTATTTAAATAATCAGGGCGCTTACGAGGAGTTATTTATCAAAGGCTTTGAGTTGTCACCCTCTGGGCAATCGTATCGAACCGGCTTTTTAATTGCGGCGCACAGTGATACGCTAGCCACTTTCTCTACAGGCTGGGGAGATGGATTCTACGCTACGTATGTCGGCTTCGACGCCCAGAATCACCCCTGCCGTTTACTAACTGACTTTCAAGTCATTTCTTGGCAGTAAGCCTCAACCTTAGCTAGATTCAACGGCTAAAGCAGACTCCCAATTATTTATTTCCTAGCACTTATCCATTTTTCTTATGCCTATTTCTACCGACGAATTACTCTTCCACGAAGTCGCCCTGACGTTATTCCCCGGCATCGGGCCGCAGCTGACGCGGCAGCTGATGAGCTACGGGGGCTCGGCTAAAAACGTGCTGATGCTGCCCCCGGGCAAGCTGCGCAAGATTCCCGGCGTGGGCCCCACTACCGTGGCCACGCTAACGGGCGCAGAACGAACCGCCGCTCTGAAAAAAGCCGAGGACGCGCTGCGCAAGGCCGAAAAGGACGGCGTGCAGCTCTTATTCTACACCAGCCGGCAGTACCCGAGCCGGCTCAAAACTATTCCCGACGCGCCCGTGCTGCTCTATTATCAGGGCACGGCCGATTTGAACCAGCCCAAAACCATCGGCATCGTGGGCACGCGCAAGGCCACCGACTACGGCCGGGAGCAAACCGAGAAACTGGTGCAGGGCCTGGTGCCCCACCGCCCCCTGGTGATTAGCGGCCTGGCCTACGGCATCGATATCGCCGCCCACCGCGCCGCCTTGCAGGAAGGCCTGGAAACCGTGGGCGTGATGGCGACGGGCCTGGATGTGCTCTACCCGGCGGCCCATCGCAAAACGGCCGAGAAGATGCTGACCCAGGGCGGTTTGCTTACCGAGTTTGCCTTTGGCACCCAGCCAGACCGCTACAACTTCCCGGCCCGCAACCGCATCATTGCCGGCTTGTCTGACGGCACCGTGGTAGTGGAAGCGGCCAGGAAGGGCGGGGCGCTGATAACGGCCGAAATTGCCCTGAGCTACAACAAGGACGTGCTGGCCGTGCCCGGCAACCTGGGCAGTGAGGCCTCCGAGGGCTGCAACGACCTGATCAAAGCCAACAAAGCCGCCCTCTATGGCGAGCCGGCCGATTTGGAGCAGCTCCTGAACTGGGACGCGGCCCTGCACCAGACTGGCAAGTTTAAGCCCACGCCCACCTACGACCCGGCCGACTTCACCGCCGAGGAATATCAGCTGCTGGAAGTGTTGCTCGTCAGCAAGGAGGAGCAGATGGATAACCTGAGCTGGAAAGCCCAGTTGCCGGTAAATCAAGTGGCCACGCTGCTGCTGGGCCTGGAGTTCCGGGGCGTGGTGAAGGCCTTACCGGGCAAGAAATTCGTGCTGGTATAACCCTTTCTTTCCACCCTACCCTCCCTCTATGAACAAACTCTCGTTACTCATCACTGGCTTTGTCCTTTCTAGTAGCATCTGCCAGCAGGCCGGGGCCCAGCAGCTCGACGCGGGCTTTTCGGCCGGCTCTATCTATGCGCCCAGCCACGTCTACTCGGCCGTGGAGCAGGCAAATGGTAAGCGCCTCGTAACCGGCAGCTTCACCCGCGCCAATGGCAGCGCCGTGCCCCACCTTGTCCGCTTCAATGCTGATGGCTCGGTCGATGCGGCCTTCCAGCAACACCTGGGCGCCTCCACCGGCGCCTACCGCCTCATTCCGCTCAGCAACGGGCAGCTCTACCTCACCTCGGTGCTATCCGGTGCGCCCGTCGTAGCAGGTGGCATCAGCCGCATGGAGCCTCTGCGCCTGAACGCCGACGGTACCGCCGATGCCTCCTTCCATGTGGGCTCCGGAGCCGAAATGCCCAATGACTACGGTTTCGTGAATGATGCCGTGCTGCTGCCCGATGGCAAAACGATGGTGGTGGGCTACTTCGATACATTTAACGGGGTGCCGGCGCCCGGCATCGTGCGGCTGACGGCTACCGGCTCGGTAGACAACACCTTTCAGGCCGGGCTCGGGGTAAACCACAAGGAAATTGCCCGTGTTGTGGCTCTGCCCGGCGGCAAGCTCCTTATTGGCGGCGACTTCACCTCCTATAATGGAAATCCCTGCCATGGCATAGCCCGCCTGAATGCCGATGGCAGCTTCGATGCGACCTTTACCCAGGCATTGAACCCCACCAGTGCTACCCGCCACATTGTGGTGCAGCCCGACGGGAAGCTGCTGCTGGCCGGCGACGAATTTATTGGTTCCGGAGCATCCTCGCTGGTGCGACTGCTTGCCAATGGCACGCCCGATGCCAGCTTCGCCACGCCGCCTGACCTGCCGCTGGGCACCCTTTACTCTTACTCGGGCAATGCCATTGAGCTACAACCCGATGGCAAAATCCTGTTCATCAGCTTCAATGCCCAACCGAACACGAGTATTTCCGGCGTGGGCCGCCTGAATGCCGACGGCTCCTATGATTCATCGTTCCGCATCGGAACCGGCCCGAATAATAAGCCCGACTTTCTGACCCTGCTCAGCAGCGGCCAGGTGCTGGTAGGTGGCGACATTACTGCTTTCAGCGGCACCCTGAACCGGGGCCTGGTGCAGCTCACCAGCACCGGAGCCCTGGCCCCCACCTTTGCGCCGGTACTGCAGCACACGGGCACTGTGCAGGCCATGCTTCGCCAGGCCGATGGCAAGCTGGTGGTGGGCGGTAACTTTTCGGAAATAAATGGGCAACCGGCCCAGCGCCTGGCCCGCCTCACGGCCAGCGGCAGCCTGGATGCCACCTTTAGCAGTGCTACTACCGGCCTTAATGGCACCGTGGTAGCCCTGGCCCAGCAGCCTGATGGGCGCTTGCTGGCCGCTACGGAAGAAGAAGTGCGCCGCTATCAGCCTACTGGTCAGAGCGACGCCAGCCTGAATGCTCCGGATTTTGGATTCAGCCGCCTTCGGCGCCTGGTTCTGCAGCCCGACGGCCGCATTCTGCTCGCCGGGGGTGGTATAGTGGCCAATGGCACTTCCCTGGCTGCCGACCTTATCCGGCTAACCGCAGACGGCGCCCTGGACAATTCCTTTACTCCGCCAACCACCGGGGCCGGGCGGTTTTCTTCGGTGCAGAGCCTGGCCCTGCAGCCCGACGGGAAGCTGCTCGTAGCCGGGTCTTACTATCCCACCAGCACATATTCCATCCGAACGGTAGCCCGCCTGACTGCTTCCGGGGCCGTGGATCCGAGCTTCACTGGTGAAGAGTTTGAAAGCCCGGCCAATGAGGATACCCGTTTCAACAGTCTGGTGGTGCAGCCCGACGGGAAAGTAGTGGTTGGGGGCGCATTTAGTACCTATGGCACCATGGCCCGCGCCAATGTAGCCCGACTGAACACCGATGGGACGCTCGATTCAGGCTTTACCCCACCCGTAACCAGCGGCGAAGTGCATTCTGTGCTGGTTCAGCCCAATAACCGGGTGCTGCTAGGCGGCCTGTTTGCCGGGGCCGGGTTGCCTGCCAATCTGGCCCGACTGCTGCCCGACGGCCGGGCAGACGCATCCTTCGGCACAACGGCGACACCCGACAGCACCGTCCACACTGTACTCGTACAGCCCGACGGAGGCTTGGTGGTCGGCGGCACTTTTACGGCTATTGGCACGCAAAGCCGCTTGTCTCTGGCCCGCATTACGGCTCCCAACGTGCTGCACGTGGCCTCCCAGGCCGTAGCCGACCGCACCCAGGCCTGGCCCGTACCGGCCCATTCTACCTTGCACGTTGCCACCGACCCAAGTGCCCAGGCTACATTTCTGGATTTGCTTGACGTGCTGGGCCGCCCGGTGCTGCATCAGGCGCTACGCTCCGGGGCTGCTACCACCAGCTTGGCCCTGCCAACGCTGCCGGCGGGCACCTACCTGCTACGCGTGACCTACAAAGAAGGCGCCGTGGTGCGCCGCATTCAGGTCCAGTAATCTGCCGCGGCATTCAGTTACAAAAAAAGACGAATCAAATGGTTCGTCTTTTTTTGTAACTGAATGCCGCAGGTTCGGGCCTACCTTGCGGCGTATGCTGCTCTACAACGACAACCTCCAGCCCACGGCCCCATTAGCTTGGCCAAACCGCGGGCTAGCCTTCAGTGACGGGTTTTTCGAAACGATGGTTTTTGCCGGCGGCCGGCTGCGCTACGCCGCCCTGCACGCGGCCCGTATGCAACAGGCCGCCGCTGCGCTATACCTGGAACTGCCCCCACCCCTGGCCTCGGCAACAGCGCTGGAAAACACGCTGCACCGGCTGCTACAGGCACAAAACCTCCCAACAGAAGCCCGCCTACGGGTGCAGCTTTGGCGCGCTGGCGGGGGCCGGTATACGCCGCCGACAGACTCAGTGGAGTGGCTGGCCACAGCCGAAGCCTTGACGCTAGATAACTCCCTGATTCAGCAGGCCGATTTCGCGGAGGAAACTCAGACTATCTATTCCCCGCTAAGCTTTTGCAAAGGTCCGCAGGCCTGGCTCTACGTGCGCGCCGCCCACGAGCGGCAGCAACGCGGCCTCGACGAAATTATCCTGACGGATGCTGCCGGGCACGTGGCCGAAGCCGGGGCCGCAGCCGTCTTCTGGCTCCGAAACGAGACTCTATACACGCCGGCCCTAACCACGGGCTGCGTGGCGGGTGTACGCCGCCAGCACCTGCTGGCCGTAGCGCGGCAGCACCACATACCCTACGTGGAAGGCTTGTTTACCAGGGCAGAGCTACACGCAGCGGAGGCGGTATTTGTGGCCAATGTGGCCGCTATCCGGCCGGTGCTCAGGCTGGGCACCACGAGCTTTAAGCTTGGGCACCCGCTACTGGAACAGCTCCTGCACGGGGAGCAGTAGGCTAAGCCGCTCTAGCGGTTTGATGAGGGGCTACTGCAACGCAGCCGCAGCCAGCTTTCCTCGAATTCAACCAGGTCGGCTTCCGTGACGTTGTTCACGCGCAGGATTTCGGTACGATCCTGCTCATCACAGCCCTCTAGGGCGTAAAGAGCAATCCAAGCGCGGTGCTTACGGGAAAGCGCAGGTGATTCGAGAGGAGACACTGGAGAACTAGGCACTACAAAGGGAGAGTTTGAACCGCGGATACTTACGCAAGCTACGCTGTTTTGGATTTTATATATACAATTGAACTCTTTCTAAACGAAAGCCCAGCCGTAAAATTCCCTAAGTATTAGAAATTTCCAAAAAGCATTTACTATGCCGTCCTAACGTATAGAGGCCGTGAAGGTTACAATACCGGCATAAAAGACTGTATATGTAGCTATATGCTCTAAAAATCTACAACTGAAGGTATAACCTAGCTTGCCTGCCCACGATTAAATACAAATTGTTTTAAAAATTATATCTTCTCTGACTACTACCTTTGCACTAGCTCAGTACTGCAGCATTCGGCCAAGTATCCAGACCAGCAGCAGCAGCAGCGGCAGCATAATTACTACGGCCGCCACATACTGAGCCCCCTGAATGGTGTAGTGGTAGCCAGCACGGTGCAGCGCTGTCACACTGTGCTGCTGCCACACCTGGCTTGGTCTGGCAGAATGGCGCTGAAGCCAGCTCAAGCCCAGCCACCCGATGACCACCAGCGGACCATAAAAAAGCAGCTTGACCAGCCCACCCAGCAAGCTCCAAAAAGCCTGTCCCAGGGCATCACCCAGCATATCAGCCAGCCATTCCAGCATAGCTTACACTGCTACAGGCGCTTTGATGGCGGGGTGCGGGTCGTAGTTTTCCAACTCGAAGTCTTCGTATTGGAAGCCAAAGATGTCCTTTACGGCGGGGTTTAGGCGCATCTGGGGCAGGGGGCGCGGCTCCCGCGTGAGTTGCAGCCGGGCTTGCTCCAGGTGGTTGGAATACAGGTGGGTGTCGCCGCCGGTCCAGATGAATTCGCCGGGCTGCAGGCCGGTCACCTGGGCCATCATGAGCGTGAGCAGGGCGTAAGAGGCAATGTTGAAGGGCACGCCCAGGAAGACGTCGGCGGAGCGCTGGTAGAGCTGGCAGCTGAGCTTGCCGTCGGCCACGTAGAATTGGAACAGGGCGTGGCAGGGCATCAAATGCATCTGGTCGAGTTCGGCCACGTTCCAGGCTGATACCAGGATGCGGCGCGAATCGGGTGAGGTAGTGAGCTGGCGCACGACTTCCGAAATCTGGTCGATGTGGGAGCCGTCGGGCCGGGGCCAGTTGCGCCACTGCTTGCCGTACACGGGGCCCAGGTCGCCGTTTTCGTCGGCCCACTCATCCCAGATTTTTACCCCGTTGTCGGTCAAGTACTTAATATTGGTATCACCCTGCAAAAACCACAGCAACTCGTGGATAATGCTTTTCAGGTGCACCTTTTTAGTCGTCACCAGCGGAAAGCCCTGTTGCAGGTCGAAGCGCATCTG
Organism: Hymenobacter cellulosivorans; assembly: GCF_022919135.1. Classification (NCBI taxonomy): domain Bacteria; kingdom Pseudomonadati; phylum Bacteroidota; class Cytophagia; order Cytophagales; family Hymenobacteraceae; genus Hymenobacter; species Hymenobacter cellulosivorans. Next base: position 4,457,172 of record NZ_CP095049.1, read on the forward strand.
GTGGCCGAAAATGCTGAGCGTACCGGTGCCGGTGCGGTCGGTTTTCTGGGTGCCGTGGTCGAGGATGTGCTGGACGAGGTCGAGGTACTGCTGCATGGCGCGAAAGTACGAACCTCGCCGGTATTCTCGTCAGGATTTGCGGGCCGCAGGCAGCAGCGCTACCTGGGTCGACACCGCTTGCCATCGGCCATTGAGCTTCACAAACACGTCGGTATAGCGCAGGCGCAGCGCAAAAGGCTGGCCCAGCCAGGTGCCGGTTTGCAGAAACCAGCCGGTCAGAATCACGGTATTCTTGCCGTACTGTCGCACCCGCACGTCCTGGCTTTGGAAGGGGTTGATAACCGAATTGGGGTTGCTTACGGCCCGCAGCATGGTTTTCTTATCGTTCACGCTGCCATCGGCGGCAATATGCAGGAAATCAGAAGCCAGCAGGCCGCTAATAAAGGCTGTATCACGGCTGACGATGGCCTCGTTCCAGCGGTGCTCCAGCTGCAACACCTGCTGGGCCACTTTGGGGTCGGGTGGCCGGGGCGCACCGCGCTGGGCAAAGGCGGCGGGCAGGATAAGCAGGCTAAAGAGAAAAACCAGGATGGAGCGCATGAGAATCGGGTGGGCTAAAAATCAGCAGGACAACGTCTTTGCCAGATGAAGGAGCAGAGTGGGTAATAACGAAAAAGCCGCCCTTGTGGGCAGCTTGCTCTTCTTATCGGTGCTACTACGGCAAGCTTAGGTCGCCTTAATTATTGCGGGTAAACTGCTCAATAATGGCCTGCAGCTGCGGAAACTCTTGAGTCAGAGCGTCGCGCTCGGCCAGCTCGAAGTCCCGAAAATCGAAGCCCGGGGCCACGGTGCAGCTCACCAGCGCAAAGCCGGTTTCGCCTTTCACCCGGGCTCCAAACCAGGTCTGGGCCGGAATGACGGCCTGAGGTAACTGGCCCTGGGCAAGGTCGTTGCCCAACTCGATAGTAACCAGCTGGCCCTGCTCAACAAGCACGATTTCCAGGGCCTGCCCCTGGTGAAAAAACCAGAGCTCATCCGACTGAATCCGGTGCAAATGAGACTTGTCGGCACCTTCCAGCAAGTAATAAATAGCCGTGCTGACGTTGCGGGCCGCGCCTTGCTCGGTCGTGATACTGGTAGCGGCCCGGTAGGTTTCCTTGTAATAGCCTCCTTCCGGGTGCGGCAGCAACTGCAGCTTCTCGATGATGGGTTGAACGCTCATAGGGCAGGCAAGCTCGGGATTCTCAATGGGTAACTCATCGGTTGACGAGTCAATTGCTTTAGGCGATAAGTCTGACCATAGCAAAATCGTCGGTTGGTTTGAGCCCATAAAGATGCTCCAGCTTCTTCAATTTCAAGCTAAGCATTTCTTTGCTATCGGCATTCTCTTTATCGACGAGCAAAAAATCAATAGGATTTATTTTATCCACTGCAACTGCTTTTTTAACGGGCGCGAACATAAATATCCCATCCGTAGCAATGCTAACATCCTGCAGCGTAGTAAATACTATCTTCTGAGGCTGACTATCGTACCACACATCGAAGTTATCCTGTAAATGAAAGCCAAGGTAATCTGGTTTGTTGTCCTGATCAAATTCGGTAACCCTGCCATTAATGCTCACCAATCCATCACCGATTACCAAGACAATTCCCTGCTCAGTTTTTCGGTCAAAAAGCATAATAATCAATGTAGTCAACAATTCATTGCGCTCAAGCATGAGCTGCTCTTTTGCAAGGTTCAGCTCGTTGAACAAACTGGCTACCACAGACTTTAGGTATATATCTATGTTGTTTGCCGTATCGGGCTGATATAATTCCTGATACCCCCTTTCTTTGGCAATCTTGCGCAGAATCTTACCAACTAAGGTAGAGACAAAGTAACTATCCGTTGCCATTGTACAGCCATCCATTACGGCGCACAAGATCTTATCGGACCCGATATCCCCTACAAATACATAATCTTCGCAATGGTTCGTGTGGTATTCCCCTATTTGTAAAGCAGAGTATATTTTCATTTAAGCAAAGGTATATTTTATCTTCGACAGGGCTAAATAGCATAGGGTAGCAGAAGAAGTTTTTGCTTTCAAATAATCCAAGAGTTGAAAATTCAGATTAAATACAAAACAAAAAAAAGCCGCCTTCTCAGGCGGCTTTTTTTAAACAAACTCAAGAAGCGTCTTACAGCGACTTAGCAACCGGCGTCACGGCGGCGGGGGTATTCTCGGCGGGCTTTACCGAAGCCGTTTTACCGCCTTTTTTCATGCAGCAGCTGGCCGTGCCTTTCTCGGCCATGGAGCAGGATTTCGCGCTTTTCTTGCCTTTCTTGTCGTCTTTGCCCTCGTGGGCGGAAGCGGTACCGACAAAGGCCAGCAGGGTCAGGGCGAGCAGGACGTTTTTCATGGGTAGATATCTTAAGAAGTGAGGAAACAAAAGCCGGCGGGGCGTGGTTGGCTCCCTGGTGCCTCTAAAGTACAAAAGCGGCGGCATAGTTCGACGCTGCCGGAGGCTGCTTTTTTGTCTGTTTGCCCCGGCCCGCTGCCGGGGCCCTAGCTCCCCGAATGCCGCTTCGCAAACTCAGTTACCTTACCCTGCTGTTGCTGTCTCTGCTGACGGCCGTCAGCATCTATTTCGTGGCTCAGCTGCGGTTCAACTACAATTTCAACGACTTCTACCCGGCTGGCGACCCGGACCTGGCCTACTACGAGCAGTACTCGGCCCGCTTCGGCAACGACAACGACTATGTGCTGCTGGGCCTGGAAGCGCCGCCGGGCCGCTCGGTGTTTGAGCCGCAGTTCCTAACCAAAGTCGATTCGCTGACGCGCTTTATTCAGCAGCGGCGGCACGTGGTGCACGTTACCTCCCCGACCAACGCTACCAACCCCGTGGTAGAAGGCTTTGGCGTGTTCAACGTGCCCTACCTGCACCCCGCTGAACCCGCCCGCCGCGCCCAGGACTCGACGCTGATCTACCGCACGCCGGGCCTGGTCGACAACCTGATTGCGCGCGATGCCCGGTCGGTGACCCTCCTGTTTCAGACTACGCCCAACCTGAGCAAGCCGCCCGGCGACTCCCTGCTGGCAGCCGTGCGCACGGAGTTAGCCCGCCAGGGCATTGCTGACGAGCAGTACCACCTGGCCGGCAAAATGGTGGCCCAGTCGGTGTTCGTCGACCGGCTGCAGTGGGAGCTGGTCGTGTTTATGAGCTTATCGGTAGTGCTGGTCACGGTGCTGCTCTGGTTTACGTTCCGGACCTGGTGGGGCGTGGTCTTGCCGCTGGTGGTAGTGCTGGGCGCCATTATCTGGGGCCTGGGCCTGATGAGTGCCTGCGGGGTCAGCATCGATTTGATGACGGCGTTGCTGCCCATCATGCTCTTCGTAGTGGGCATGTCCGATACGATTCACATCATCACGCGCTATAGCACCGAGCTGGGCTACGGGGCCAGCAAGAAGGATTCGTTGCTGATTGCGCTGAAGGAGTCGGGCTTCGGCTCGGGCTTGTCGGCCCTGACGACCAGCATCGGCTTCTTCACCCTGATGACCAGCACCATCCGGCCGATTTACAACTTCGGCCTCTTTACCGGCATTGCCGTGCTGCTCACGTTTATCTTGTCGTTTACGCTGCTGCCGGCCATGCTCGTGCTCCTGCGCAAGCCCCAGCTGCGGGTGCCGCGGGCGGAAGGCCACAGCTGGGACGGCGTGCTGGGCCGGATGTTCCGCACCGTCTTGGCTCACCGGCGGCTGGTAGTCGGCCTGAGCGCCCTGATTCTGATTGGGTCGGTGGCCTCGGCTTCCCGCATCCGCATCAACTCGGCTCTGCTGGATGATTTGTCGAAAAACGACCCAGTGAAGCTGGATTTCGCCTTTTTTGAGAAGAACTTCGCCGGCGTGCGGCCCTTTGAGCTGGCCCTGGACCCGGCGCCTGGGCGCACCATCTATGACTTGCAGGTGCTGCGCGAAACCGAGGAAATCGAGCAGTACTTGCAGAAAACCTACGGCCTGAACTTCGTGGCCTCGCCCGTGACCCTCATCAAATCGGTGCGCAAAGCCCTGAATGGCGGCCTGCTCGAAGAGTACCGCCTGCCGGCTTCCGAAACAGAGCTGGCCGGGCTGGTGCGCAAGGTGAAGCTGTTTCGCAAGAAGCCCGAGTTTCGGGCCCTGGTGCTGCCCGACGCCTCCGAGGGCCGCCTTACCGGCCGCATGCCCGACGTGGGCAGCATCCGGGCCGACGCCCTGAATGCCGATTTGCGCCGGTTTCTGCAACAGAATATTGACCCGAAGATCCTGCAAACCCGCCTGACGGGCTCGGCCAACCTGATTGACAAAAACAACGAAAACCTCACGCTCAACATGATTACGGGCATGAGCATCGACATTGTGATGGTCACGCTCATCGTGCTGCTGCTCTTCCGCAGCCTGCGCATGACCATCGTGGTGCTGATTCCCAACCTGGTCCCGATTCTGATTGTGGCCGGCGTCATGGGCCTGGCCGGCGTGAGTATGAAAGTCAGCACCAGCATCATCTTCACCATTGCCTTCGGTATTGCCGTCGACGACACGATTCACTTCATCAGCAAGCTCAAGCTCACCCTGTTGCAGGAGCCCAGTTTGTTTAAAGCCGTGCGCAAGACCTACCTGATGGCCGGCAAGGCGGTTATCGTGACTTCCCTGATTCTGGTCGGCGGCTTCAGCACGCTTATCTTCTCCTCTTTCGACGGCACGTTCTACGTGGGCCTGCTCATCGGCCTGACCCTGCTCTTCGGCGTAGTGGCCGAGCTGACCTTGCTGCCCATCCTCATCCTGTATTTCTACAAGCACAAGCCCAAGGAAATCCGCCAGCCCGTGCCCATGCTCACGGAATAGGGTTTACGGTGCAACTTATCAGTCCTTGCGGGGAGGCCCGACGAAGCCATCCGTCCTCTGAAAGGTACCGAGCCTTCTCAAGTGAAAAGCCCTTTATTCCAGTTGGAGTAAAGGGCTTTCTGGTAAAAGGCTGTGCCTACCTGCGCAGAGGACGGATTGCCCCCGCTTGATGCGTGGAATGTCATTCTTCCTCGCGATGACAACGCGCAAGGGCTTTTCGAGGCAAGACTACAGGTTGGCTACGATTAGGTTCCTTTGTGACTCCAAGCGTCAGCTTATCCTCTAGTCTATGGCCTTTATCCGACTGCCCCACTCCTTTGCCAAGCGCCGAATGCTGTATACCGGAGGCCGTTTTTTGTACGGCGTTTTGGGCTTTGTGCTGGTGGTGCTAGTGTTTCGGTGGATGATGGGCGACGACCGGGTGCAGGTCACTACCGCTACGGCCCTGTCCGGCCGGGTCACCAAGTGTGATGTAAACCGCCAGCACTATTACTGGTACCTCGACGACAAGCCCGTGCGCTACGACCTCTGGTCCTTCACGGCCGGCGACTCAGCCACCCAGCGGATGCAGGACCAGATTCTGGCCCGGAACAAGGATAATATCTATTACTACAACACGCTGGCGTACTACATCAAAAAGGGGGATGAGCTGCAAAAAGCCGCCAATTCTCCCCTCTTGACCCTGCGGCGCGGCAACCAGCTGACCACCTGGACCTGCGCCCCGGATACGGCCAAGTAAAGCGACTGATCCGGCCGCTGTCAAGCCGTGCCCTTGCGGTTCGGCGGGGGTGAAATTCGCGGGTGACCCGGTTTTTTCTCCCACCTTGCATGGCCCGCGGCCCCTGCCGACTACTTGTTGCTTACCAATGGCCGGGGGCCACGTATTACAGCTCCTACCACCTTTCTGCCCTATGACGATTCGCTTGCTTGCCCTCCTACTGTTTGTCAGCCTGACCACCCACGCCCAAACTCCGGAAACGGCTCCCGCCACCGCCCAGCCTGACCCCTTAACGCCCTTGATTAAGGAGCGGGAAACGCTGATCCGCCAGTACGAAGAGGCTAACGCCCAGCGCAATGCCTTTCTGGCTAACAAACCCTCCAAAAAAGACTTGGAGGAAGTCGTGGACGCCCTAAAAGGCATTGTCCGCAAGGACACCGAAATTGTGAAGGCCCTGAAGGAATCCTCTATTCGGCGCACGGCAACCATCGTGGCCGAGAAGACCCAGGCCGAGCGCCAGGCCACCGTAGCCCGCGGCGACCAGTCGATGACCCGGGAGCGGTTTTACGATCTGGAAAACCAGATTCAGAACCTGCAAATTCGGGACAAGCAGCGCGAGAAAAAGCTGCTGGATGCCCAAGCCGCCGCTACCGAAGCCGAGGAAGCCCGCACGAGCCGGGAGCTGATTGCCGCTGGCCTGGCCGGGCTGAGCATTCTGCTGCTGTGGTACATTTTCAAGCTGCGCGGCCAAGCACGCCCCGCCCGCCGCCCGGCCCGGCGGTAGAACGGGCCCTGTTTTCGTTCCGAACGTCTTGTCTCGCTTGGGCTCGACATGACGTTCTTTTGCTCTTTGCCTACCCTAACACCATGCTCATTCCGGCCGCCCACTACCTGACTTACGCGGAGGCGGTGCAGCTCTATAACGAGCTGCTGGCGCTGGAAATAAATGCCTTGGTCAAAACCTGCGGGCCTCCCTCCTTTCCCTTCGGCGACGGAATCTGGTACCAATTGCTTATCGAGGAAACCGACGCGGCGGCGGCCCGGGAAACGGTAGAGCAGTTTGAGGCCGGACGGGCTGCGGTGGCCGTGCTGCGCTGCCCCCGCTGCGGCAGCCCCGACACCGGGCCGCTGGCGAGGCGCAGCCTCTGGCAACGCCTCTACTACGCCGGCACGACGCTGTACGGCTGCGCCGACTGCGGCCGAAATTTCGCTGCCTAATCATTCTATTCCTCTCTAGTGTAGAATCTTACCTATAATCAACCAGAGTAAACCAAGACTTTTAGGGCGTTGGGTAGTTATTGAAACACGGTAATTGTCCGGATTATCCGTCTATTTCCTTCGAACAACTTCTTTCAACCCTCTCAATGGCTGACCACACCACTTCTGCCCCCGCTAAAACCTTCGCCCTCGGTGGCGACCTGACCGTTAACCGCATGGGCTATGGCGCCATGCGCATCACCGGCGACGGTATCTGGGGCCCACCCCAGGACCACGCCGAATCCATCCGGGTGCTGCAGCGCGCCGTCGAGCTGGGCATCAACTTCATCGACACGGCCGACAGCTACGGTCCCAACGTGTCGGAGGAGCTGATTGCCGAGGCCTTGCACCCCTACGCATCGGGCCTGATTATCGGCACCAAGGGCGGCCTGCTACGCACCGGCCCCAACCAGTGGCCTATCGACTCCAGCCCCGAGCACCTCAAGGAGGCCCTGGAAGGCAGCCTGCAGCGCCTCAAACTAGATAAAATTGACCTCTACCAGCTGCACCGCGTCGACCCGAACGTGCCGTTTGAGAAAACCCTGGAATTCCTGCAACAGGCCCAGGAAGACGGTCTGATCAAGCACATTGGCTTGTCGGAAGTGACCGTGGAGCAGATTCAGCAGGCCCAGCAGTACGTGAAAGTGGTGTCGGTGCAGAATATGTACAGCGTCGACAACCGCAAGTGGGAAGCCGAGCTGGAATTCTGCGAGCAAAACGGTCTGGCCTTTATTCCGTGGTACCCACTGGCCGGCGGCAACGAGCAGGCCCTGAGCAAGCTCACCCAGATTGGCGAGAAGCACGGCGTAAGCAAGCAGCAAGTGGCCCTGAGCTGGCTGCTGCACCGCTCGCCCAACATCCTGCTCATTCCGGGCACCTCCAAAGTGAAGCACCTGGAGGAAAACGTGAAGGCGGCCGACGTGCAGCTCTCAGCCGAGGACATGGCCGAGCTCGACAACTTCGGCAGCTAACAGCGGCCAATACAGGCTTATCCGGCGGCGTAAGCCAACCCTAGCCCCATTCCGGCCCGTAGGAAGTGCTCCAGTAGTGCTTCCTACGGGTCGGATTTCTTTTGCCGCTACCCGGCTGGAAGCACCTATCCGCTTTTTTTATCTGCTTGTTATGATGCCTTCTTTTCTTAGCCTCGGCCTGGCCCTGGCCGCCACGCTGGCGGCTCACGGAGTGAGTGCCCAACCGGCCGCTCCGGCCCCGAAATACGTCAAGACCCCGACGGGCTTTCTGCTGGTACTGCGGCAGGGCGACAACGTGCTGCAGGAATTGGAGCAGCTGGCCACGCGGGAAAAAATTCCTGGGGCCAGCCTTACCGGCCTGGGCTTCGTGCATCCCACCTTCGGGTTTTGGAACCAGCAAACGAAAACCTACGACCCCAAATCCTTCCGCGACACGGAGCTGGCCAGCCTTACCGGCAGCATTGCCTGGAAAGACAACAAGCCGGCCCTGCACCTGCACGGCGTAGTTACCGACAAAGCCTTCGCGGCCTACGGCGGCCATATCCTGGCCCTGGAAGTGAGCACCGGCTCGGTCGAAGTGACCGTGACGGTGCACCCGCAGCGGCTGATCCGGGAAGTCGACGAGCGGAACGGGGCAACGGTGATGAGCTGGTAAGCAGCGCTGTCAGCTCATTTTGCGTAGAAACCAGCTAGCTCTTTTATTCTACTAGCCCCCTTCACCATGCCGTCACGCCCCGACTTACAGCGCTTCGTATCTGCTCAAGCCTCCGACTACGCCACGGCGCTGGCCGAAATCAAGGCCGGGCGCAAGCGTAGCCACTGGATGTGGTACATTTTTCCCCAAATCCAGGGCTTGGGCTTTAGCGAAACCTCGCGCTTTTACGCCATTCAGGACCGGACCGAAGCTGCGGCCTACCTGGCGCACCCAATGCTAGGCCCGCGCCTGGTCGAAATTAGCCGGGCCTTGCTGGAGCTGCCGGGCTCCGACGCCACCCGCATCTTCGGCAGCCCCGACGACGTGAAGCTCAAGTCCAGCATGACGCTCTTCGCCGCCCTCGACCATGCCGACCCGGTTTTTCAGCAGGTACTGGCTACGTTTTTCGGCGGTACCCCGGATTCCAAAACCCTGCAGTTGCTGGGCCCGGCTTAGCGGCCGGCCACCGCGCGGCGCCGCCACAGCAGCCAGCTTCCCACTGCTGCCACGGCCAAGGCCGCCGCTATTGCCGCCACGGGTTTGGCCTGCGTTGGGGCCGGCTGCCGGGCATGCTGGGCAATATCCTCGTCGCGGAACAGTTGGCGACGCAGGGTGGCCAGAATCAGGCGGGCGGCTTCGGCGGGCTGGTCCCACTGCGGGAAGTGGCCGCAGTTTGCAAACCAGTACAGGCGGGCATCGGGAAATTTGGCCAACGCTCGCTCGGCCTGCTCGGGCAAGCACACCCGGTCTTGCCGGCCCCAGCCGATAACGAGCGGGGCGGTAATACTGCCGGCCGGGGCTGGCGGTTGCACCTGGCCGTGGGCCAGGGCATCGAGCAGTTCGTCGAAAACCGGCGTGTGGGCCATTGAGTACATTTCGTTCTGGGCGTGCTCGGCGGCCAGGGCCCAGGGCCGGGCCGAAAACTGGGGCAGCAGGGCCGTGCGGCCCAGGGCCGAGTCCATCAGGGCGGGCATAATGGGCTGCAGGGCCGTCACCAGCTGTTGCGAAACGGCCACCGAATGGTAGAAAAACGGCACCTCCCACCCGGCCCAGAACCCGCCCGGGTCCAGGGACACGACGGCCCCGAGTACGCCCCCGCGCCGGGCCAGCTCCAGCACCAGCCGGGCCCCCATCGAGCTACCGACGGCGTCGATACCCAGCAGGTTGTGCTCGGTCAGGAAGTCAGTCAGCGCATCGGCCAGGGTGGCAATAGTGTGCGGACCAGCTAAAGGCGGCGAGGCCCCGTGGCCGGGCAAGTCGACGGCCACAACGTCGTGTTCGGCGGCCAGCGCGTGCAGGATGGGGTTCCAGGAGCGCCAGCTCCCGCCGATACCGTGAACCAAAAGAAGAGCTGGGCCGGAACCTTGCCGGATGTAGTGCAGTGCCATAGCTGGGCGCGGAAAAACGCCCGGCGGAGGCGGCGGGCGGTGGAGAAGGAGCGCATAAGCGCATACGCCCCCGCTTCGGCAGAGTTAGCCGGCCTTCCCCAACTATTGGGCGTAGCTTTGCTGCTTACCCCGGCCGCGCCCCATGCAAACCACCTTTCCCTTCAAGATTTTCGCCCTGCCCGCCGACATGCGCGTGGAGGATTTCCAGTTCGGTATCACCGCTAACGTAGAGGCCGACCCGGCCCTGGAAGGCCACTTCTACCTGTTCGAGAAGCACGGCTACGGCGGCGGGGGCACCAGCTGGGAAGAGCACATCCTGACCATTCTGGAAGAGGAAGCGCCCGACCTGCTGGAGCACATCGAAGGCTTCTCCACGGAGGCCAACCTGCTGCTCTACGCCGACTCGGAAGCGGCCGTGCGCGAGTTCGTGCGCCTGATCCAGCCCATCTTCGCCGATTTGGGCAGCCTGAATAAGTACCTGAGCCAAACCGATTCAAGCGACTTTTTCGCGTAAAAGAAGGGCGTGGCACTATTCTTCTGTTAGAAATTCCCCCTTCCTCTACCAGGCTACGCTGCTTTTCGTGCTTGCCTCCTGTGCCCGGTTAGCCCCCAGTGAGGAAACAAGAGCAGAGCTCAGCCAAAAGCAGCTTGGGGTAGTTAGTCAGGAAAAGACCTTGGTAGGCAGGGCGCTGATCATAAAGGGTGTCGACCCCATTACTCAGCCGGTCGTCATTGGGGCCGGCAATCCGGATGGACGCTACGAACTTGATCTGCTTGATGGGAAGGCCTTGCGCCAAGGTGGACTGCGGCAAATCCAGGGGAGCGGGGGCAGTAGTACCCTTTAAAAAATAAAGTAGAAGGTACGCCTCAGCTGTAGTATCTTCTACTTTATTTTTTAAAGGGTACTCCATTGTGTTATGGGTCGTATTACGCCACCAACATCCTTTTCTTCCAGCCGTGCTGCTACCGTGCGCGAGTGGTTTGCCCTCACCCAAGCCGATTTGGCTAGCTGGCTCGAGGTCACTGCCCGCCACGTAGAAGCAGTAGAAGCCGGCCGCCGCCAGTTTTCGCCCGCCGTGGAGCGTCGCCTAAGTCAGCTCGCGGATATGTGGATGACAACCCGCCTGCTCGGCCCTGATGGGCAGCCTCGGTCGGAGGCCTTGCCACTGCCGCCCCCCTTGCCTCCACCGCCCCCACCCGCCTATCAGGTGGCTGACGAAGCCTCGGAGCTACGCCGACGACAGAGGCGCTGTGAGCACCTGGCCTATAACCTGCGCTACCAGCTCGAAAACATCGCCTTGCAGGATGCCGCGCTGCTGCGCCGCCGCCAGGGGTTGGCTGTGCTGCGCCAAGCCCTGGCTACGCCTGGTTCCGTCTTCGACCCCGGCTTCGTGCCGGCCGAGGCCGAAAAGTGGCTTGAGCGCCTTGAAGCTGCCACGGCCGCTGTGCCCCGCCCCGGCCCCCTGGCCCGGGCCCACCTGGTGCTGCGCGAGCGGCTGCTACGGGAGGAGGCCGAAGAGCTGGAGAAGCTGCTGACTGCGGAAACCACTTCGGCAGGGTGAAAACGGCTTTCTCCGGCGCTTTAGGGGAAAGCCTCTATATTGGCTGCGGGGAGCACGACTCAGGACAACCGCTTGCTTGCCGAAAGACAATGAAAGTTTTTGCGTGGATACTTGGGGCTAGCCTGCTGCTGGCCCTGCCATTTCAGAGTGCGGCCCAGACCCGGAAACGGACCCGGGGGCGAGCCCGGATTCAGAAGACCGTGCCGGCAGCCAAAGCGGCAGTGGCCCCGGCCCTGGTGTACCAGGCCGCCTACCAGCACATTCTGCGCAGCCCGGAGTTTGAGGAATACCGCCAGCCCTGCGTGGCCGTCTTCGACAGCCTCGTGTTTCAGGACTATGTGACCTTTAGCGAGGCTCTGCGTACCGAGCTGAATTTTCCCAAAGACCACCCCCAGGTGCAGTTGCTCGACTCGCTTTTTCGCATGGATGAGCGGGCCGACCATAAGCCGTTTTACTCCCCCCTGGCGGCCAAGCTGACGGCCACTTCTGGTACCCAAAAAGGCTGTACGGTTATCCTGTTTTCCCGCCTGAGCCAGAATACGCTGCTGGCCGAGGTCAGCCTCAACGAGGAAGGCGGTGCCCGGGTGCGGGATATTGTGTCGCCGCTGAATAAGACCCTGCGCTACTTGCTGCTTTTCAGCCCCGATGGCAAAGTGAAGCGGTACTATACCAGGGTGCTCAACAATAATTGAGCAAAGACAGAACCTCTTGCTGCGGTAGTGCGGGCCGGCGTCGGGCTTCCCGCACGACTTGCCGACAATGGGCCGCCGGCTACTGGGCCGCGCCCACGGCCTCGGCGGCGGGGGCTGGCCGGGGGTGGCTGTAGGTGCGGGCCAGCTGCTTCAGGTAGCGCATGGCCGCCGCCGAAAAGACGTAGGGCTTGGCTTTGTCCTTTTTGGCCGCTTTCTGATACAGCTGCACAAAGGCAAACCGGTCGTCGATGGTGGCCAACATTTGCTTGGTGTAGCCATTTCGCTCGATAACGGAAGCCATGTAGAAGCCCGGCACATGGCCGTTGGACCCCCAGGAGAGCTGGCGGTAAAACTTCAGGCTGGCTCCGGCCCCGCCCCGGGCCTGGGATTGCAGCACCGAGTCCATGCGTTGCAAAAAGGTGGGGGCCGGGTCCAGGCCCCAGGCTCGGATTCCCTGGGGGTCGCCCGGAAGCGCAACTTCCCACTTTTTGTCAATCAGATCGGGAATACCCTCCCCTTGCACGCGGAGCAGAATGCCCAGCAGACCTTCATCGGCAGCAGCAATGGTGCCTAGGTCGCTACCCTGATTGAGCTGGTGGTGCATTTCGTGGCCTTCCAGGATGCCGGGCTTGATGGCGTGAGCATCCACGGCCGACCGCAGGCTGTAGAAAATGCCTTCGTGCTGCGAAGTGGCGTCATTGCCCATGGCCACATAATAGATTTTCAAATCGGCAACCCGGGTCTGGTAGCGCTTGGGCAGGTAGGCGTAGGCGTTGGTGTACATCAGGTCCACAGCGGCCGGGCTGGCCGCCACCTGGCTGATGAAGGCTTTGTATTCCTGCTCGCGCTGCTTGTAGTCGTTTACTAGCACGTAGTACCAGGACTTTGCCCGAATCTTGGCCTGCCGCAGCGAGTCGTGGCGGGGCATGTACACCACTTCGATAGCGCGGCGGTAGGCAGCCAGGTCGCGGGCCGAGAAGACGTTCTTCACGTAGACTTTGTTGCCGGGCAGTTCCAGAAAGTCCTGCCAGGCCTGGTCGGTCAGGGGCTGGTCCTGCCGCAGCTCGTTGGTGATTTCCCAGTAGCGGTTCACCGCGTCGACGTTGATGGTTTGGGCCGAGACGGGCGCTAGGTTTAGCGCAGAGACCAGCAGAAGTAAGAGGTAGTGGTAAGCTACACGCATAAAAGAAAGAGGTAAAAGAAGGATAAAGAGGTAAAAGAAGGATGGTACCCAATAAATCATCTGTCGGGAGACAGGCAGCAAAGCGAAGGTATCAGTTTGCCGCCTGCAGACAAGGCCCTGCCGTGCTTAGCTCCGTATCCTTACTGGGGCGCAGGCTGAGCTTGGCAAGCCGGCAACTGCTCGGATTCAAAAAACTCCCCGACCTTCGGCCACCATTTTGCCGTTTCCGTTGTTATAGCGGACTTCATAACGACTACCCTTTTGTCTGAACAACCCACGTATACCGACCCTTACGCCATCGAGAAAGAGCTGCGTAAGGTGCAGGCCCTCATGAAGCTCGAGCAGAAAGAGGACCTTGAACAGTTTAAAATCAAGAGTGCCCAGGCCACCATTGCCGAGCGTCAGAAGCGCGGCCTGACTTGGTACCCGGTTAAAATCACCCAGGAAGAAATCGGCTTCGGCGGCAAGCTGGTGCTCGAAATCGAGCGGCCGGCGGGCCAGGGCGGTTTGCACCTGTTTCAGGTGGGCAAAAACGCGGCCCTGTTCGGCAACATTCCCGGCCGCGCCGCCACCGACCGCCCCACCCTCTCGGGCGTGATTACCAGCGTCAAGCGCAATAAAATCCTGCTGGCTACCAACAAGGAAGACCTGCCCGACTGGGTCGACGACGGCAAGCTGGGCGTGGATCTGACCTTCGACGAGGTGAGCTACCGGGAGATGGAGCACGCCCTGGGCAAGGTGATGGGCGCCTACGAAAGCCGCCTGGCCGAGCTGCGCGACGTGCTGCTGGGTGCCCGCCCCGCCCGCTACCGCGACGAATCGGAAGCCACGTTGTACTACCCTTCGCCGCTGAATGAGTCGCAGCTGGCGGCCGTGCGCCACGTGCTGGCGGCCAAGGATGTGGCCATTATTCACGGTCCGCCCGGCACGGGCAAAACCACCACCCTGGTGCAGGCCATCCTGGAAACCATCCGGCGCGAGCGGCGGGTGCTGGTGTGCGCGCCCTCGAATACGGCCGTGGATTTGCTGACCGAAAAGCTGGCCGAGCGGGGCGTTAACGTGATTCGCATGGGCAACCCCTCGCGCGTGTCGGACCTGCTCTTGCACCATACGCTCGACGCCCAGATTATGGAGCACAAGAGCTATGGGGAGCTGAAAGCCATGCGCCAGACGGCCGAGCAGTACCGCGAGCAGGCCGGCAAGTTTAAGCGCCACTTCGGCTGGGAGGAGCGCGAGCAGCGCCGCTTGCTCAAGGAAATGGCCCACCAGATGCTGCAGGACTCCGACAACCTAGAGCGCTACATCACCGAGGACTTGCTGGAAAAAGTGCAGGTGATTACCTGTACCCTGGTGGGCGCCAGCAACCGCGCCATTCGCCACCTGACCTACGAGACCGTGTTTATCGACGAGGCGGCCCAGGCCCTGGAGCCCGGCTGCTGGATTCCGATAACCAAGGGCAACCGCGTGGTGCTGGCCGGCGACCATCAGCAGCTGCCGCCCACGGTGAAAAGCGAGCAGGCGGCCCGGGATGGGTTGCGCGAAACCCTGTTTGAGAAGTGCATCAAGCGCCAGCCCGACTCGGCCCGGATGCTGGAAGTGCAGTACCGCATGCACGAGCAGATCATGGAGTTCAGCTCCGAGCAGTTCTACGAAGGCCGCCTGAAAGCCGCGCCCAGCGTGGCCCACGCCGACCTGCCCGACTACGACCTGCGCTTTGCTCCCGACCTGCCCGTGGAGTTTCTGGACACGGCCGGCTTCGGCTTTCAGGAGCTGGGCATCGAGGAAAGCCGCTCCATTGCCAACCCCGAGGAAGCCGACCTGCTGCTCAAGCGCCTCTCGCAGCTGTTGGAGGTCTACGACGCGGCCGACCACGAAAACGACCTGCTCACTATCGGCGTCATTGCGCCCTACCGCGCCCAGATCAACTACCTCAAGGATGCGGTGGAAGACAACGACGAGCTCGTCGGCCTGATGGAGCACCGCATGCTCAGCATCGGCACCGTCGACTCGTTCCAGGGCCAGGAGCGCGACATTATTGCCATCAGCCTGACGCGCAGCAACGCCCAGAGTGAAATCGGCTTCCTCTCCGACATTCGCCGCATGAACGTGGGCATGACCCGGGCCCGCCGCAAGCTGCTCATCGTCGGCGACTCCTCAACGCTCGGTTCTCACCCCTTTTACAAAGCCTTTCTGGACTACGTAGAAAGCATCGGCGCTTACCGCACTGCTTGGGAATTACAGTAATTAAGCCTCGTGTCATTGCGAGGAGTCAAGAGGTTGTTTTGCTTCCTCCTTCCCTAATACCCAACAAAAAGGGGCATCCATGCCGGATGCCCCTTTTTTGTAGATGGCTGAAAGCCTTACTGATTCATAATCCGCTTGGTCAGCGTCTTGCCATCGGCCGTTATCCGAAGCACCAGCAGGCCCTTGGGCAGCTTTGTCACCGGCAGCTGTAGGCTGGCAACGTTCTGGTACGTGGCCCGGCTGGCCTCATGGCCCCGGTCGTTGACGACAACCACTGTTACTTGCTCGTAGCTACGCCCCAGCTCCACCGTCAGCGCCGAACCCTGGACTGGGTTCGGATACACCAGCAATTCAGCGGCTATATCGGCGGGAGCGGTGGCGCGGGCAGAGGCGCAGGGCCCGACCAGCTGCCAGGGGCAGTACTGGCAGCTGGCCGTAATTGGGTCCTCGTTCTGGGTCCACCACTTGGCTACGTACACGTTGCCGTTGCGACTGGCCTGCATGTCCTTCGTATACACGGCTGTCGCCGACCAAGCTGCCACCGTGCAGCCCCCCGTCGAGCCGCCCGTCACCGTCACGCTCACCGCTGCCGAGGTCGTCACAGCGCCAGAATTATCGGTGGCTCGGGCCGTCAGCGAATAGGTACCGGCCGCTACGCTGCTCCAGCTGAAGCTGTAGGGAGCCGATAGGTCCTCTCCGAGCTTGGTCGTACCCTGGAAAAACTCCACTTTGCTGACCGTCCCGTTAGCATCCGCTGCGTTGGCCGTGATGGTAATGCTGGCCGGAGCCGGGTACGCTGCCCCGCTGGCTGGAGCTGTGAGGCTGACCGTGGGCGGCGTGTTGGTGGTACCGCCGGTGACGGTCACACTCACCGCTGCCGAAGTCGTGGCCGCGCCGGCGTTGTCGGTGGCCCGCGCCGTCAGCGAATAGGTGCCGGCCGAAACGCTGCTCCAGCTGAAGCTATAAGGAGCTGTCAGGTCCTCGCCTAGTTTGGTGGCCCCTTGGAAGAACTCGACCTTGCTCACTGTCCCGTTGGCGTCGGCCGCGTTGGCTGTCAGCGTGATAGTAGCCGGGGCGGCGAATGTGGCGTTGTTGGCCGGCCCCGTCAGGCTCACCGTCGGCGGCGTGTTCGGGGTGCCCAAAGTGCTGAAGAAATTGTAGGCATTGGTCACGAAGGGATAGTTCTGGGTTTTGTCCCAGTTAATTGACCAGGTCATGATGCCCCGCAGGTTGGGATAGGTCGTGTTGAGCACATATTGGCCGCCGTAGGATATGCCCTTGACCAGGTAGTTCAGGGCCTTGGTCACGTCGGCCGGAGTGACGTAGCCGCCGGCGGGAGCGGCGCCGTTGCCGGTGGCGGGCAGCCCGAAAGCCACCTGATCCTGGCGTAGGGCAGGAAAGAAATTGGCCGCGTTGCGGGCTACCGGGAAGCCTTTAAGCAGCATGTCAGTCATGGCTACGATAAAGTCGGCCGTGCCCTGCGAGTAGATCTTGTCGTCCAGCGCGTTCTGGGAGCCGGTATTGTAGTACTGCACGTGCACGAAGGTGAGCAGGTCGCGCAGGCCATAGAGCACGGGCAGATAGCCGCCGAAGGCCGTGCCGTAGTTGCCGTAGCCACCCTGTACGTACTGCACTTCCGGGGCCGAGGTCAGCCAGAAATCCTTGCCCTGCCCGCGGTAATACGTGGTCAGCTCCCGGGCCGCCGTCACCAGGTTGTTGATTTTGGGCGTGGTGGAGCTTTTGAAGTTGGTGTCGCCGGAGTTGAGAATCACCGAGGTGCCTTCCAGGTCAATATCGAACCCATCGAAGCCGTACTCGGTGATAATAGCCTTCATCGACGTGACGAACTTGTCCTTGTCGGCGGTAGTATTGAGCTCCACGGGCGCGTCGGCCCCGCCTATCGAAATCAGCACCTTACGGCCCTGGCTTTGCAAGGTGCGGATGTCGGCAATGAACTCCGCTTTGGACTGCTGGGTCGGGGTGAAGGTCATGGTCATGTCGCCGTAGGCCACGGGCGTGGCAAAGGCAATATCAATGACGTTGTAGCGCGAATCCACGTCGCGCAGGCGGATGTAGGGCGCGCTGGCGTTGTTCCAGTTGTGAAAGTACCCCACGATTACCCGGCTCTGGGCCGCGGCATCGAAGCCACAGGTCAGCAGTGCGAAGAAGAGGGCCAGCAGCCGCAGCAAGGGCTGTTTACGCCCAGGGCGGGCAGACTGGTGCGGCGGTAATAGTTTGCGTGTTTTCATAGTGGTGAGAAAGAGTTGGTTGGGAAAGAAAAAGGGGAAGCCCGTGCGGAGCTTCCCCGGAGAAATACCTATTGATTCAGCAGGCGCTTAGTAAAGGTGTGGCCGTCGGCCCGTACCTGCAGTACCACTACACCCTTGGGCAGCGCAGGCAGCGTCAGCTCGACGGTACGCGTGTTTTTGGCCACCACTTTGTAGGGTTTGCCCCCACTGATGCCAACCAGCTCCAGCTCTACTTGCTCGTAGCGCTGGCCCAGGTCCACGCTAAGCCGATTGCCGGTCAGTACCGGATTGGGGAAGACCGTCAGCGCGTCGGAGGTTACGCTAGCGGGAGCGGCGGCGCGGGCAGAGGCGCAGGGCCCCACCAGCTGCCAGGGGCAGTACTGGCAGCTGGCCGTAATTGGGTCCTCGTTCTGGGTCCACCACTTGGCTACGTACACGTTGCCGTTGCGACTGGCCTGCATGTCCTTCGTATACACGGCTGTCGCCGACCACGCCGCCACCGTGCAGCCCCCGTCGAGCCGCCCGTCACCGTCACGCTCACCGCTGCCGAAGTGGTGGTAGCCCCGGCATTGTCGGTAGCCCGGGCCGTAATCGAGTAGGTGCCCGCAGCCACCCCGGTCCAGCTGTAGCTGTAGGGAGCAGTTAGGTCTTCGCCTAGTTTCGTGCTGCCCTGGAAGAACTCCACTTTGCTCACCGTGCCATTAGCATCGGCTGCATTGGCCGACAGCGTAATGCTGGCCGGGGCCGTGTACGACGAACCACCCGTTGGAGCGGTCAGGCTAACGGTGGGCGGCGTATTCGTGGTGGTCCCAGTTACCGTGACACTCACGGCAGCCGACGTCGTGGCGGCGCCGGCGTTGTCGGTGGCCCGGGCCGTAATAGAATACGTGCCCGCTGCTACGCCCGTCCAGCTGAAGCTGTAGGGAGCGGTTAGGTCCTCTCCCAGCTTGCTCGTGCCTTGGAAGAACTCGACTTTGCTCACCGTGCCGTTGGCGTCGGCCGCGTTGGCCGTCAGCGTGATAGCAGCCGGCGCGGCAAACGTGGCATTATTGGCCGGACCCGTCAGACTCACCGTCGGCGGCGTGTTGGCTGCCGTGCCCGAGGCGAATACTTCGTTGAGCTTGTTGACCAGCGGGGCCTTGGTGTTGGGGCTGAACACCAGCTTGCCGCCGTAAGTAGTGGTATTACTCGCCAGATCCAGCCAGTCGCCGCTGGCCGACCAGACGATGACGCCGGCCAGTTGCTGGTCCTTCACGTACTGCGCCTTCAGGCCCACCGAGCGTTCGTTGTCGTAGCTGAGGAAGTAATTGCCGTTGGTTTTGTAGGGTACCTTGGCGTTGTCGTCCCAGAACTCGGCCCAGCTGGCCGTCTGGGCCACAATGGCCTGGTAGTTGGGCGTGCCGTCCCACACGTCCTTGGGCCAGTTGGTAAAGTCGGCGCTGGTCGAGACCTGGCCGTCGGGAGTCACGGTTTCGGGCCGCTTCACGGTGGGTGCGTTCAGGGCCGCCGGGCCATTGGTTACCACGCCCCGGCCGTAGAAAGCCACGCCCAGATTTACCTTGTTCAGCGGAATGCCGGCCGCCTTGATGCCCTTGGTAGTGGCATCGAGGGAGAAATTGGCGGCCTCGGCGCCGGGGTAGTCAAACAGCGGGGAGTTGTGCCCGGCCTTGGTCGACCAGCCCCCGTTGTAATCGTAGGTCATAAAGTTGAAGTAGTCCATCGACCGGCTCAGCCGAGCCCAGTCAAACTGACTGAAGCGGGACGGCACGGCCGTGAAAGCAGCCGTAATCAGCTTATTAGGCCCCACGGCCGCCCGGATGGCTTCCACTAGCACGGCAAAGTTGGCGTAGTCCTGGGCCTGGCCGACGAAGTTCATGCCCTCTTGCCCAGGGTATTCCCAGTCCAGGTCGATGCCGTCGAAGCCCAAGGCAATGAGCTTCTGGCAGTCACTCACGAAGCGGGCCCGCTTGGTGGGGTCGGCGGCCATGTCGCCGAAGTGCTTGCTCATGCTCCAGCCCCCGATGGAGGCCATAACCTTCACACCCTGCTGGTGGGCCAGGTCGATGAGGCCGAGCCGGCCGTTCTGCTTACGAATAGCCAGCGGAAACGTGCCCGTGGCCCCGGTATTCACGTTCGACCAACCGCCGGCGGCGTTGCGGTAGCCCAGGGAGTAGGCGTAGCTGCCGTCGGAAATGTACTGTACCAGCTCCAGCTCGCCCTGCAGCAGGTACAAATCCCAGCTGCTGTACGTGTCAGAATTGACGAGCGGGGCCGGCTGTTGCACCGAGCCGGGCTGGGCAATGTTGGGGTTGCGGTAGTCGCCGCTGTGAATGGAGCCGTCGACGGCCACCCCGAAAAAGGAGAAGTTCAGAATCGTGTACTGCGAATAGTCCACGTTCAGCTGGTTGAGGCTGCCCTTGGGAATCAGGCCCGGAATGTCTTTCCAGGGCCCCCATTGGGTCAGGTAGCCAATAATCTGCTTGTTGTGGTCGGTGCGCTTCTTGGGCACCGTGGGGCTGACCTGGGCCTGCAAGGTGCCGGGCAGCAGACAAAGCAGCAGGGCGAGCAGGCCAAGCAGGCGCTTAGCCGGGGCGGCCTTTTGGGCAAGGCGGGGCCGGGCTTCGGCTGGCCGAAGCATCGTAAGAGTTTTCATAGCTGTGAATGGGGTTAGATGGGGAATCCAAAAAATCCAGCAGCAATGAATGCCGCGGAAGTTGCGCTAGGTTCTTGCGGCCCCGCAAGAGTGCGGGGCAGGTAGTGCCGGTTGTGCGAGGGGCAACAACCGGCTGGGACCCCGCCGCGGCGGGACCAGAATGGCTACCAAATGAGTTGCTTAGGCAGACGCAGGCCGCGGGGCCAGGGGCCCCGGGAACTCAGAGTATGGGCAAGAACGGCGCAACCGCCGTGGTGTGCTCTTGCGGAAACAAGAAGGACGGGAAAAGCGGAAGTATTAGTTGACCAACAGCTCGGCCGGCGGACTCTTCCGACCACCAGGAGTAATGGTGACGGCCCGCACGGTCAGGCCCTTGTTCAGGGGCACGGCCAGGGGCTTGGTGTAGAGTTCCGTGGTTTCGTCGGGCAGGTGGCCGTCGAGGGTGTAGTGAATCTGGGCGCCGGGCACCAGGGAACGAAGCGTAAACACGGCCTTGCCGTTCTGGCGGACTACGCTGGCGCTGTCAAGGCCCAGCGGCTCGGGCACCCGGTAGTACACTTTCTTGGCGTCGAGGCGGGCAAACTGCTGGCCCATGCGGGGCAGAAACTCAGTGTAGCTTTTGCCGGCTGCCGGCCGCCAGGCTACTTCCGACACGGCCAGCAACCGCGGAAACAGCATGTACTCGGCCGCGGCCGGGGTGGTGATATACTCGGTCCACATATTGGCCTGGGGCCCGAGCACGTGCTTTTGCTGCTCCGCAGTCAGCTCGGCGGGCAGCGGGTTGTAGTTGTAGATGACGTCGAGCGGAATGTAGCCCCCAATCATCAGGGGCTCGTAGGGGCTGTGGGGCTTCTTGCTCTGCCCGTAGTTAATGTACAAATGGGTAGTAGGCGACATGACCACGTCGTGGCCCATTTTGGCGGCCTCAATGCCCCCTTTCTCGCCCCGCCAGCTCATCACCGTGGCACTGGGCGCAATGCCGCCCTCCAGGATTTCGTCCCAGCCGATGAGCTTCTTGCCCTTGCTTTCGAGGAACTTCTCGATGCGGCGGTTAAACCAGCCCTGGACTTTCTCCACGTCGGTGTAGCCCTCCTTCTTCATGATTTCCTGCACCGCGGCGCTTTCCTTCCAGCGGGTTTTGGGCGCTTCGTCGCCGCCGATGTGCACGTAGGGACCCGGAAACAGGGCCGTTACTTCACTCAGCACGTCCTCAAAAAAGCGGAACGTAGGCTCGGTGGGGCACACGATGTCCTCATTCACGCCCCACATGGTCCAGGTTTCGTAGGTACCGGGCTTGCAGGCCAGCTCCGGATACGCGGCCAGAATGGCTACCGAGTGACCCGGCATCTCGATTTCGGGCACGATGGTCACGTAGCGCTTCTGGGCGTAGGCCACCACGTCGCGAATCTGGTCCTGGGTGTAGAAGCCGCCGTAGGGCGTAGCGTCGTACTTAAACTCGGCGGGCGTTTTAAACAGCTGCTGGGCCCCAATCAGGGTTTCCTTGCGGAAGGCGCTGACCTGGGTGAGCTTGGGATACTTCTTGATTTCGATGCGCCAGCCCTGGTCGTCGGTCAGGTGCCAATGAAAGGTGTTGAGCTTGTAGGCCGCCAGCAAGTCGATGTAGCGCTTGACGAAGTCCACCGAGAAGAAGTGGCGGCTCACGTCGAGCATGGACCCGCGCCAGCGGAAGGCCGGCTGGTCACTGATGCGCACGTAAGGCACCGCGGCCGTAGCCGCCGACCGGGCTGGCAGCAGTTGCACCAAGGTCTGGGCACCGTAGAACAGGCCCGGTCCACTGGCCGCCGTAATCCGGATTCCCTGCTGATCAACTGTGAGTTGGTAGCCTTCGGGATTAGGCGTGGCGGCCGTGAGCAAAGCAATGTGCGCTCCCGCCCGGGTCGAGGTCATAGTGACAGTTTTGCCCAGACTGGTCAGCATCTCCTTCAGCAGACTGGCCACGTTTCCTCCGTCTTTGCCCGTGGCGTAGATGCTCACTTTCTGGGGCAGGGCATACGTAGCAGTATAAGCTTTCACCTCGCGCGGCATCGGCACCAAGCCCAAACGTTGCACCGGCATTTCGGTCAACTGGGCTTGGGCCGGCCGGCCGGCCAGCAGGCTTACCGCCAGAATTCCACCCAGTCGGGTAGCAAAAGAGAAAGACAAGGGCATAAACGGTGGGTTGGTCGGAAAAAGAAAAGGCTGGCGAAATACTAGCGGCGCCAAAGTAAGCACTCGAAAAACAGCTGGGTAAGATATTCTCTGTCATTAAAGAAGCAAGAGTCGCCCGGCAACCGAGCCGGCAGCTGCCGCGTTGCCGCGGGGAAGCTGCCGGCTGGCCTTGCACAGGCTCTCCCCTCCTGTTTACTTATCCCACCATACCCGGCCGGTCA
This sequence comes from Hymenobacter cellulosivorans, assembly GCF_022919135.1. NCBI lineage: Bacteria > Pseudomonadati > Bacteroidota > Cytophagia > Cytophagales > Hymenobacteraceae > Hymenobacter > Hymenobacter cellulosivorans. The sequence continues at coordinate 4,480,032 of NZ_CP095049.1, forward strand.
GGAAGTCCCCACCCGGTACGGACTCGTGGGCCGTTCTGTAGTTGTCTGGATTACTGGTGATTTCTGTCGTGGGGTACGGAAAACGGCGCGGAATCTGGCCGTTGGTGGCATTGTTAGGATACACCACTGGCGTGAGCAGCGGAAAACCGCTACGCCGATAGTTGGACCACGATTCGTAGAAGTCCAGCATCGTGTTGGTTAGGGCCCAGTACTGGGTGTTGATTTGCTCCAGCCCCGAGCCGGCCGCGTAAGGATGAGCCGTCAGGTAGGTGCTGACATCTGCCTCAGCCACAGCCATAGTCGGGTCATACTGACTCAGGTAAGTCATAGCAGCCCTTACACCGGCATTGTAGTGCTGGGAGGCGCTGCCCAGGCCCCAGCGCTGAGCCGCCTCGGCCAGCAGCAGTTCCGACTCCGCATAGGTAAGGACAAACGTGGGCCCGTTACGCTTGATCATCCCGGGGCTGGGCGAGGAGTAGGCCGACATCGTCGTATAGTTGGCGGCTCCCGAAATGTCGTAGGCCGCCCGGCCACTCAGATCCTTACCGTTGGGCATGCCCTTCTGCGCCGCTGGAGCTGAGATGGCGCCCGGATTCTGGGTCTTGGTTACCTCGCTGGTATAGAGCTCAGTGACGGCCACTTTCGAGAGCCGGGGGTCGTTGTTGTTCTTGAGAAAGTCAATAAAGGTCTGCGACCATTTCACGTAGTAGTGCTCCTGGCCACCATCACCGAGCAGCACCTGACTGTTGCGGTTCTGGGTTACCCGGGCGCCGGCCACGTCGTGCAGCACGTATGCGTTGTCGGCGTTGCTCTGCATGGTTTTGCCCTGCACTTTGGTGGCGTAGGCCTGAGCCTTGGCCGGATCGACTTTGGTCAGGCGCATAGCCAGGCGTAGCAGCAGGGTGTTGCCCAACCGCTGCCACTGGGCGATATTGCCCTTGTAGAACACGTCTCCGGTCGGAATGTCAGCGCTGGGGTCCAGGGCGGTGGTAGCTTCTTCCACTTCTTTGAGCAGGTCGTTGTAGATGTCCTGCTGCTTGTCATACCGGGGCCGGATTACGCCCGTGTAGTAGCCCTTGCCCGCGTCGGTGTAGGGCACGTCGCCGTAGAGGTCGGTAAGCCGGGACATCACCAGGGCCCGCATGATACGGCCCACCTGATGCAGATTTTTGTACTGCGCCTTGCCCTTGGTGAACTCGACCATATCCGTGACGGGCTTCACCTGCTCGGCGTACGCCCCCACGGTGTTGTTGCCCCAGTAGGCGGCGGTATACGCCTCGTTGAGCAGGTACTTGTCGCCGGCCCAGTAGCTGACCACCGTCGAGAGGCCCTGAATCATCGTGGAACTGTAAATCAGGTTGCCCCGCCAGGTGTCGTAGGCAAAGTCGGAGCTGCCGGTATAGGCCAGCTGGGAAGTGGTGAGCAGGTAGTTGGCATCAAACGACGACTGGGTGTAGGTCGACGGGTTGGTGTTGATGTCCTCGAAATCATCGGTACAGCCACTGACGAGCAGTAGCGTGGCCAGCGTAGCGGCGGAGTATTTGAAGAAGATATTTTTCATGGGGAAGTGCGTTGAGAGGAACTGCTTGGGCAAGCCCTAGAATCTGGCGCTCAGGTTCAGGCCGAACGTGCGGACCGGGGGTACGCCGCCCAGCTCCAGCCCCTGGGCAAAGGCGTTGTAGTTGCCCTCGGGGTCAATGTTGTCGGTGTTGCGCTTCAGGAAGGCCAGGTTGCGAGCCACCAGGCTCAAAGTCAGACGCTGAATGTGGTTGCCAAACAGTGCGCTGGGAAAGGAATACCCCAGCGTCACTTGCCGCAATTTGATAAAGCTGGCATCCTGCACGAAGTCCTTCGACACGTTATTGGCCAGCGTGCTGTAGTAAGTGGCTGCGTCAATCTTGTCGGTGCCAAATGTGCCTTCGCGGTTTTCCAGGGTGCGTTTGTGCAGCCCGAACAGGGTGCCGTAGTAGTCGGTAGCCGAGAAGATCTTGCCCCCGAACTTGCCGTCAATCAGCACGCCCAGGCTCAGGTTTTTGTAAACGAAGTCGTTGCTCCAGCCTTCGGTCCAGGGATGGAAGGCAGTGCCAAAGGACTTGAGTTCGCCGCGGGCCGGTACGCCGTTGGGCGTGGTAGCAATGCTGCCGTCGGCGTTGTACTTGTAGTCGTAGGCTAGCACCTGCCCGTAGGGTTGGCCGACGATTTGGCCGACGAAGCCGACGCCTGAGCGCGACGTAGCATACACCGACTGCTGCTGCCCAGCGGCCAAAGACAGCACCGTGTTCTTGTTGTAGGCCGCGTTGAAGGACGAGGTCCAGGTAAAATTCGTGGTGCGGATGGGCTGCACGGTTAGCAGCATCTCCACGCCCTTGTTTTCCATCTCGCCCGAGTTGAGCACGGCACCCTGATAACCCGAGCTGATAGAGGCCGGGGCAAAGACAATTTCGTCCTTCGAATTCTTCTTGTAGAACGTCAGGTCCAGTCGCACGCGGTTCTGGATAAATGCCAGCTCCGTACCGACTTCTATCTCCGTAGCCCGGGAAGGCCGCAGTCCTGTGTTAGGGATGTTGATGTTGTCGGGGCTGATGGTGCCCAGCGGCAGGCCATTGAGCGAGGTGGGCAGAAAGGCGTAGCTCAGCTGGGTCTGGAAAGGCAACGTAGCTTGGCTTACTTCCGAGTAACCCGCCCGAATCTTGCCGAACGACAGGAACTCGGGCTTCACCAGCTCGGAGAAGACGAACGAGGCGCTGATACCGGGCGTCGTGTTGTAGAGCTTGTTGTCTTTGCCGGGTGTAGCCAGGGTCGAAAACCAGTCGCGGCGCACGGTAGCCGTCAGAAACAGCAGCTCCCGGTAGGCCATCTCCAGCGAGCCGTAGGCCGACTGCACTTCCTGGTCGCTGAAAAAGCTCTGGGCCGACTTGTTTTTGGCATTGCCCAGGGTGTTCACCCCAAACACGGCCAGGTCGGAGCCGATGTTCTGGAAGGCCTCAGATTTGGTACGGCGGTAGCTGGTGCCCAGGTTGGGCGTGAAGGCAAAGTCGTCGCCCACCGAGAAGGTCTTCCCAATCAGCCCGTCCGCGTTCAGGTCCGTAAACTGGGTGGTCAGCTCCGTAATGCGGCCGGCGGGCAGGTAGGCCGTGCCCGAGGGCGTCACGCTCGTAAACCGGTCGGTGTAACCGTCGCGCCCTACCCGGCCCTGCAGAAACAGGCCGTTTTCGAAGGCGTAGCGTGCACTCACCGACGAGAGCAGCCGTTCCCGGCGCGTGTCGTTGACGAACCGATAAGCGGCAAAGTACGGGTTGGTGTTGTAGGGGTTGCCGGTGTTGTACTGCAACTCGGAGCGGTCCGGATTTACCGTCGGTTCCAAGGAGCGTACGTCCAGGCTGGTGGGCAGGAAGGTCACGTTGAAGTTGGCATTGCCGGCGCCATCGGCCAGAATCGGGCGGTTATCGGCCTGCTCCAGGATGTAGTTGGCCCGCGCGTCGATGGTCAGGTTCTTAAACGGGTCGAAGGTACCGACAAAGTTGAAGGTCTGCCGGCCCAGGCCCGAGTTGGGTACTACGGCCTTGTTGGTCAGGTTGCTGGCCGAAAGCCGGACCGAGCCGCCGGTGAAGGCCTTGCTGAACGCCAGGGTGTTGGTCCAGCTGGAGCCCGTGCGGTAGAAGTTCTGCAGGTTATCTTTCTGGGCCACGTAGGGCCGCAGCGTACCGTCGAACTGAATAACCGGGGAGCCGTCGAGCCGGCCACCCCAGCTGGAGTTGCCGACCTGCGCCGCCCCGACAGCCGTGGTCGGCTTGATATTGTTGGCGCCCTGCCCGTACTCGTACTGCCAGTCGGTGAGGTTATAGATCCGCTCAACTACGAAGTTGCTGTTGAACTCAATACCGCCGTTATTCTTGGCGCTCTTGGTCGTAATCAGAATTACCCCGGCCTTGGCCCGGTAGCCGTACAGGGCCGAGGCAGCAGCACCCTTCAGCACCGAAATGCTTTCAATGTCGTCGGGGTTGATGTTGGAAATGGCGTCGCCCAGGTCGGGGGAGTTGTCATACTGCCCACCGGTGTTGGCAACGCTGGGCTGACTTTCCACCGGCACCCCGTTGATGACGTAGAGCGGCTGGTTGGTTTGGTTCAGGCTCGATACGCCCCGGATGATAACGTTGCTGGAAGAGCCCGCCCCGCCGGAGGTGGAGTTGACGTTCAGACCGGCCACTTTCCCGACCAGGGAGTTAGCCACGTTGGTTTCCCGGGCCTGGGTCAGGGTTTCACCCTTTACTTCCGTGACGGAGTAGCCCAGGGTTTTACGCTCCCGCGCTACGTTCAGAGCCGTTACAACTACTTCGCCCAGCTCCTGCGTATTCTCGCTCAAGGTCACGTCGATAACTCTTCTGGACCGCACCGCAATGGTTTGCGGGGCAAAGCCAATAGAAGAAAATACCAGGGCGGCCGTATCAGAAGCAGCAATGGAATACGCCCCGTTGGCATCGGTACTGGTACCCTGCTGGGTACCGCGGACAATAACAGTGACGCCCGGTAGAGTGCCACCCTTCGGGTCGGTGACCTTACCGGTCACGGTCAGGGCTTGCGCCAACCCCAAGCCCGGCAGGCTTAGAAGCAGCAGTAAAGTAAGCCAAGTAGATTTTTGCATAGCCTTCAGTGGGGGTTGGTGAGAGAGAAAACGCGGCAAACCAGCTTTACAAGCCCAACCCTAGCGGACTTCCGGGCTACACAGGCCCAGAAACCACCTGGCAATCAGGCAGGAAAGCAGAATTCGTATTGAATGCGCAACTAGGTGGATGTACTGCGGGACAGTACTGGGAGCAGGCTCTGACGGGCGAAGCGGCTGAAGTAATCAGGGATTATCCGGCCGGAACTGAAGTATTACCGGCGGCCGAAGCCAGGGAGGGCTTCAGAGGCTGGTAAGGGAGCGTGGGGCAATGCACTCGGGCGTATTGATGAGCGGCCACGGGTGGAGAGCTGGCTAGCAGTAACCAAACTCCTCACAGGGCAAAACATTGGTGCGTAGGTCGACCAATGCTAACCGTTGTCACTGGCTCACCAGATTGCCTGATTCCACGAACAAAGCAAGGATTGATGAAACCGTCAGTGACAGTTATGTTCCAAACATAGATTTCCTGAGGCGACTAAGCAAGCGTCTTTATAAAAATATGTGTGCGCACACGCAAAAATCCCTGGATTGAGTGCCCGCACACGCAAATTATTTTTCAGCAATAGTGCAATGCAGGACTCTGGGGCAGATTAGACGCCGTTCTTCTGGTCACCCAAGTATTCAAGTAGTACTGATATAACTTTTTCTTTTATCTATCCGGGGCAGCTCACTTTTTCCGGGGCGGCGGATGTCAAAACAGAATGGCGGTTCAGGTAGCAGGCACGGCATACTTCAGCCGGCTTTTCACCTGGTACGCGTGGCCTTTCAAGCCAAAAAACAGGATGTAGAGGTAGCACGGAATCAGTAGCAGATACGCATGCTGCAGGCCGATGCTTTCCGACAGCCAGCCATAGACATACGGCAGAATAGCTCCTCCCCCGATGCCGGTTATCAGCAATGCGGAGCCCCGCTCGGTGAAGGTTCCCAGGCGCTGAATGCTTAACGGAAATATAGCCGGCCACATTAGCGAGTTGGCTAGCCCGAGCAGGGCCACCAGCAGCACCGACGTATAGCCCTGGGTAAACACAACCCCGACGGTACAGCCCACGCCTATTACGGCACAGATACTCAGCGCCGTCTGCTGCTCCACATACTTCGGGATGGTGACTACGCCAATAACGTAGCCTACCAGCATGGCCACCAAAGTCAGCGACGTGAAGTTGCGGGCCACATCGAGACTAATGCCCTGGGCCCGGCCGTACTGGGTGATGGTGTCGCCAGCAATGACTTCTACCCCAACGCAGCAGAAAATAGCTAGTACACCCAGCAGCAGGTGGGGAAACTGAAAAACACTGCGGGCCGGCTCCTCACTGGCCTCAATGGGGTTTTCCGGCCGTGGGTCGATTTCGGGTAGGCTCGAAAGCCGGATCAGCCCGGCTAGCCCCACCAGCACCGCCGCCATGCACACGTAGGGCAGTATTACCCGGTCGGCTAGCTGCTGGAGCAAGGCTTCCTTGGCCGCCGCGGAACTGGCGGCGGCCAGCTGGGCTTCCAGGGCGGTGGCTCCCTTCAGCACGACGGCCCCAATGATTACCGGGCTCAGGGCACCTGCTATTTTACTACAGATCCCCATGATGCTGATACGCTGGGCGGCGCTTTCCAGTGGCCCCAAGATCGTAGCGTACGGGTTAGAAGCGGTTTGCAGCAAGGCCAGACCGGCTCCCTGCACAAAAAGCCCCAGCAAAAACAGCCCGAATGAGCGGGCCTGGGCCGCTGGAACAAACAGTATAGCTCCGGCCGCCATGACTACCAAGCCCAGGGCCATACCATTCTTAAAACCGGTTTTTTGCAGAATAACCGACGAGGGAACTGCCAGAAAAACGTAGGCAATGTAGAAGGCAAAGGTCACCAGCAGGGCCTGGGAGTAAGTCAGCTCACAGGCCAGCTTCAGAAACGGAATCAGCGTTCCGTTGAGCCAGGTTATAAATCCGAAAATAAAAAACAGGGCGCCGATAATAGCCAGCGGCGGCACCACGCTGCGTGAATCTTGTTTCATAGGTCAGAAAGGGCTTGGGGCGGGTAACCAGCAGAGCCACAGCAGTGGCAGGAACAGCCGCTTTTTCGCGCAGCGGCTGTTCAAAAACGGCTAGTATCCGGCCTTTAGTGGGATTTTTTAGGACTTTTCTGAACCAGTGCTAAAACCGGTGGCGGACGAAAGCCTCCATGGCTTCGTACTCGGCTAGGCCGAGCTTGTCGTAGAGCTTGGCCGTTGTATGGTTACGGTCTTCGGACCGTTGCCAGAACTCGCGCTTGTCGTTGCCGGGGAACACGGCGCTGTCTTTCTGCGACTGGTGCTTGAAAATGGCCTTGCGCTTGCGCAGCAGCTCTTCCGGGCTGATGGGCACGGCCATTTCGATTTCTTCCACGTCCCATTCCTGCCAGGCGCCCCGGTAGAGCCACAGGTTGCAGTCCTCTACCCAGGCCTCCTTGCCTTTCAGACGGGCCAGAGCCGCAAAAATGGCGTCCAGGCACACCCGGTGCGTGCCGTGCGGGTCACGCAGGTCGCCGGCAGCAAAGATCTGGTGGGGCTGGATATCCTGCAGAATGTCGACTACTGCCTGAATATCGGCCTCACCGAGCGGCTTTTTCTTCACTTGGCCGGTTTCGTAAAACGGCATATTCATGAAGTGCACATTCGACTCCTTAACGCCGCAGAAACGGCAGGCGGCGGCGGCTTCGCCCTTGCGGATCAGCGCCTTGATATCCTGCACCAGCGCACTATCTTCCTCGCCCAGCTTCTTATGCCGCAAAAACTCCACTACTTCGCTGTGCTTCTGCTGCATATCGGCCGCGCCCACGTTCATTTTCTGGGCAAAGTCAAGGGCAAAATCGGCGTAGCGGCGGGCATCATCGTCAAACACGGCAATGTTGCCGCTGGTCTGGTAAGCCACGTGCACATCGTGGCCCTGGTCGACGAGGCGCAGCAGCGTGCCGCCCATGGAAATAACGTCGTCGTCGGGGTGCGGGCTGAAAATCAACGACCGTTTGATGGCCGGCTCGGCCCGCTCGGGACGGTGGGTGTCATTGGAGTTGGGTTTGCCGCCGGGCCAGCCCGTAATGGTGCGCTGAATGGCGTTAAACACCTTTAAGTTAAGATTATAGGCGTTACCAGCTTCCACCAGCAGGTCGCTCAGACTACCATCTTTGTAATCTTCGTCAGTCAGCTTGAGGATGGGTTTCTGGGTTTTCAAACTCAGCCAGATTACGGCGCGCCGAATCAGGTTATCATCCCAGCTGCACATACCCACCAGCCAGGGCGTTTTGACCCGGGTCAGCTCGGCGGCGGCCCACTGGTCGACCACTACCGCCACGCGCGGGTGCAACTGTAGAAAGGAAGCCGGCACCTCGTCCGAAACCCGGCCTTCCACCGTTTTATGCAGGATTTTGGCCTTGCCCTCGCCCCAGGCCATGAGCATGATTTTGCGGGCCTTCATGATGGTACCAACCCCCATGGTCAGGGCGCGGAGTGGCACGTATTCTTCCTTAATAAAATCCTTGGCCGCGTCCGTAATAGTCAAGGGGTCGAGCTTTACCAGACGGGTAGTCGAGGTAATAGCCGAGCCCGGCTCATTGAAGCCAATGTGGCCGGTGCGGCCAATGCCTAGCAGCTGCAGATCCAGCCCGCCGCACTCCTCAATCTGCTTTTCGTAGGCTTGGCAGTAATCCTTGACCTTGTCGATGGGCAGGGTGCCATCCGGAATATGAATGTTCTGGGGCAGAATATCAATATGATCAAACAGATGCTCGTGCATGAAGTAGACGTAGCTCTGAAGCTCGTCGGGCTGCATCGGGTAGTACTCGTCGAGGTTGAAGGTAATGACGTTGCGGAAGCTTAGCCCTTCCTCGCGGTGCAGCCGAACCAACTCCCGGTATACGCTGATGGGCGACGAGCCAGTTGCTAGGCCCAGCACAACCATTTCGCCCTTGCGCTGCTTGCTGCGAATCAGCTCGGCAATTTCGTAGGCCAGGGTAACGGCTCCTTCCTGGGCGTTGTCAAAAATAGTGACTGGGAGCTTTTCAAAGGTGGTTTCGGGGTAATTGAGGACTTCCATTCGGCCTTTCGTATTTAAAAAGTGGGGATTTTAAGAACGAAGCAAGAGGTGGCCATTGCGGGAGGCCCACCCCATGGTGAAACCATCCTGTATCAGGCAGCGGGTCAGTAAGCCGGGCGTATTACTACTAGCTGAGCGGGATAACCTATATGGTATTCGGGACAGGAAATGAATAGGACTTTCCTGGCAATCGGTATAGCATCTAAGTCAAACGTAAGCAAGCTAAGGAACTAAAGCAAGGGAACTGATAAAAAAATGTGTGCGCACACGCAGAAAATATTTCAGTGAGTGTGCGCACACGCGTCATTTCATCCAAAACGTGCTATATTTAACGAACACAGCAGGATAAGTAGGAAAAAATCCAGATAGCGTTACCAACCTCCGCTTGGCGGCCGGGAGTTTGGCAACTCAGTAGCTTGTTGCGGCCCCTATCGTAGTCATTGCCCTGCTGTTACCACTACTTTTTTTACCTTCTTCCTTTCCACGACCGTAATACCGGGTTCCTCTGCACTTGCCACCCACATGTTACCTTCGTGCTATCTTGAGCATGTTTTACCAGTAAGCGCCAGGTACCCCTATGAAGAAAAACGCGGTGCGCATCAAGGATATAGCGGCTAAGGCCAACGTTTCGGTAGGAACGGTAGACCGCGTGTTACATAACCGGGGCCGGGTGGCGGAGGATGTGCGGCAGAAAGTGCTGTTGATGATGAAGGAAATGGAGTATGAGCCCAATATGATTGCGCGTACGCTCGGCTCCAACCGCACCTACCAACTAGCTGTTTTACAGCCTGATCACACCCTGGATCCTTACTGGCAGGCCCCCTGGAACGGCATCGAAAAAGCGGCCCGGGAACTCAAGCAGTACGGGCTGAGCATTGTGGTATATCCGTATAATCTGACGGAGGTAGAATCCTTTCGGGAGCAGGCCGAGGCAGCCACTCAGGCCGGCCCCGACGGAATTCTTATTGCCCCGCTGTTCTACCGCGAGTCGCTGGCTTTCTTTGAACAATGGCAGCAACAGGGCATTCCCTACGTGTTATTTAACACGTATATCGCCGAATTGCAGCCCCTGAGCTACGTAGGACAGGATTCCTACCAGAGTGGCTTTCTGGCGGGCAAACTTGTGCATATCGGCCAAACTCAGCCGGGTACTTTTCTGATTGCGCACATCGCCGAGGATATTGCCAACTCGGCCCATATCACCCAGAAGGAGCGCGGCTTCCGCGACTACTTTGCCCAGTTGGATACGACACCTGACGTGGCTGCTGCGTATCAGCCCAAGAGTACGCACACGGTTCTCAGCGTGGACTTGCCCCACCCTTCCGACCCGTCGTTTGCCCGGCTGCTCAACCGGCTGCTGGACGAGGAACAAACCCAGCTCAAGGGCATTTTTGTGAGTACCTCCAAGGCCTACGAAATTGCGCCCTACCTGCAAGCCTACCGCCGCGAAGACATTCGCCTGGTGGGCTATGATCTGCTGGAGAAAAACATCCACTTCCTCAACGAGGGCGTCATTGACTTCCTAATCAATCAGAACCCGAAGAAGCAGGGTTACCGGGGCATCTACGCGTTGGCCGACCTGCTGGTCTTCAAGAAAGAGGTACTGCGGCTCAAGTACCTGCCGCTCGACATCATCACCAAGGAAAACCTGGACTACTACCTGTAACCGCGGTTGGCCCCCCGCTTGGCGGGATTGAGGTGCGTGGCAGAATAGTAGGGCTTCGGCCGAAATTCTTGCCGTGGTGCCAGAACAGCTAGAATCGTAGCCCGAGAGTGTTGGTGCTGGTAGAAACCCAACCGTGCACCGGGTACAGCTCGCTATGGAGATATTGATTACTCGACAGCTGACTAATTACCTGGTAATAGGCCGCGAAATAATATCGTTGACGTTCAGCATCATAGTACCCTACCCCGTCCGTAATTTGTTCGGCGGTATGCCTGGAGCTAGACATGCCAAATCCCAGGGAGACCTTCTCGATAGAATGCCGCGACGGATTCAGTTTTACTTTCAGAGTTACTACCCCAAACGAGTCCCGCTTGCAGATTAGGAAGGCAGTATAGTTGGTCGGCTCATTCCCCAATGGTTCTATCGCCATTTCCCGATAAGGCTTGTTTGGATCGGGTTCCATAGACTCTGCTTGGCCGGTATAGACGGTAATCGTGTCCGTTGAAGATGAACTTTCCGTGGCAGTCGCCGGCGCTACGGACGAGGCCGTTGCCCTGGGTGCTTGAATAGGCTGGGTAGAGTTGCATTGACTGAATAGCGTACCGGATAAGACGAGCAAACCGGAAAGCAAGGAAGTACGCATAACTGCTTAGCTAAATAGATTCGGTAAATATTGCCTGATAAACATAGTGGATTATTCGCAACCTGAACACCCCGAAGTAGCCAAACCGGCTGGGCCACAACCTTACCCCGTAGCTTCCGGTATGTACTGATTACGTGCAGAGGTATTACCAGACCGATTTACGGGCCTTTTCCGTAACTAGCCGCTCTAAACTGTTTTTTCACCCAACCCCGGATATCGAATCCACCCCGATTATGGCCCAGATCAGCCCCAATAAAGTCGTCACTATCACCTACGACTTGAGCGTGACCGACGAGAACCAAGAAAAAGTACTGGTAGAATCGGCCGAAGCCGATGCCCCGATGGTATTCCTGTTTGGCCAGAGCGGCCTGCCCGAGGAGTTCGAGAGCCAGCTCAGCGGCAAAGGCGCCGGTGACTCGTTCAACTTCTCCCTCACCCCCGAGCAGGCCTACGGCGACTACGACCAGCAGGCTGTAGTTGACATTCCGAAAAACGTCTTCGAAGTCGACGGCAAGATCGACGAGGAAATGCTACAGGAAGGCAACTTCCTACCCATGTCCGACAACCAAGGCAACCACATGCAGGGCAAAATCGTCGAAATCGGTGCCGATACCGTGAAGATGGACTTCAACCACCCCCTGGCCGGCATGGTCATGCACTTCGACGGTAAAGTAGCCGCCGTGCGCGACGCCACCCAGGAAGAGCTGGCCCACGGCCACGTACACGGCGAAGGCGGCCACCACCACTAAGGTGTTGCTACTTACTAGATACTGAAAACGGGGCCCAAAGGCCCCGTTTTTATTTTGTCGCTTAAGTCCTTATTGCAGCCAGCTGGATTGAACAGTGCCCGGCTCCACGTAACTTGTCCCGCTCTATTTTCTACATACTACTTTTTAGTATCTATGGCATTTTCTACCCTACTCTCTGGCCGTACCACGGCGTTGTTTACCCTAGCTGTACTGCTGGGAGCCTGTCGGGAGACGAATGAGCCAGCGCCCCAACAGGGTGAAGGCCCTTAGAAGGCGTCTGGAAAGTGCGCAATGTAGACCCGGTGATGTATGACCGCCAGGATAAAATAGTGGCCACGTATGCTCCTACCGATGCGGCCGGCTATACTCAGCTTACTATTACGGGTACCGAGTTGCAGTACTACAATGCCGTAACGAATGGCCGCTCCAGCTCTTCCTACGTGCGTAAGGGAGACCAGCTCACGTGTCCGCAACCCGAGCGGTCCTACACAATCCGTAAGCTCACTGATAAAGAACTGGATTTGTACCTACGCGGAGAATACCAATCGTACGGCAATCAGGATACCCGCATCGACTTTACCATTCACCTCGACCGTCAATAAGCTTTCCGCAGGTTTGGCATTAGAAGGTTGTCTGGGCTATGCCCACCCGCAGCTCCGGCCAGAACTCCCGAAAATCGGCCTCGTACGCCTCTACCTCCGCCAGAAACGCCGCCGCGCCGGTAACCAGCACACCCCCACTAGGTACCCGACGACTCAGGCCATGCAAGGCCCGCTCCAAGCCTTCCGGCTGCGCATAACCCGTCAGCCAATCATCACGGCGCATATAGTGCAGCATGTGCTGCAAGCGGTCCGGCAGTTCCTCTCGGCGGGCGTGAAGCAGGGCGTAAAGGCGCTGACTAAACTCTGGCAGGGGCTCGGTGGGATGAAACTCGGGGAAGTTGCGGGCCAATAGGTAGTCGTAGCCCACGTCGGCCACCACGCCAGCCCACTTGCCCAGGCCAGCCGTGCGCAGGCGGGCAGTGGTACGGCGCACAACGGGGTGTGCATCGGTAAAGGAGTCGATGAAGCGGTGCAGACGGATGCCGCGCTGCACCGTTTCGGGGTAGGCCTGCACCTGGGCCCGGCCGCGCACGGCCTCGGCCGCGAAGTTGCCTATGACGATGTCCTCGTAATCGGGGGTAGTGGCGGGGGCGCCGGAGAGCAGCAGGTGGGCCAGAAAATTCATGGAGGGCAAAGTACTGGAAAACTGCGGCAACCAGCCCCGCCCAGCCCGACCGTAGAACCTTCCCTCTCTGCTGCCGTACTTCCTTGCACACCCTTACACTACCCAAACCCTAGATACTATGGCCGAGCAAGTAGCCGTTAGCCACGATGTCACGAAGCTCGTGGAGCGCATTAAAGACATCAAAATTGCCATGATGACCACCGTGGAGCCCAGCGGGGAGCTGCATAGCCGCCCGATGTACACCCACGAGCCGGAAGAAGACGGCACGCTGTGGTTCTTTACCGAGCGCGACTCCGCCAAAATCGACGAAGTAAAGCAGGAGCGGCACGTAAACCTGGGCTACTCCAAGCCCGACCAGAACCTGTACGTGTCCATTTCGGGCATTGCGACGGTGGTAAATGACCGCCAGAAAATCAAAGACCTGTGGAGCGAAGGCCTGCGCGCCTGGTTCCCCAAAGGCTCCGACGACCCGAACATTTCCCTGCTGCGCATTGATATCAGCCGCGGCGAGTACTGGGACCAGCCCAGCAACGTCCTGGTGCGTGCCTTCGGCTACGCCAAGGCCGTTACGACCGGCGAGCGGTACCAGCCTACCGGCGACGAGCACGCCAAGGTGAATCCCTAAGGTCAACGTTGAATCGAACGAAAGGGCCGGAAGCAATTCCGGCCCTTTTTTGTTGTTTTGCCAAGCCCCTTGGTTCTTCTTGCTAGGGCTTTTCTCCCCTCCCACTTCGTTTCCGCTCTTGCTTACCACCCTCACCATCGTTACGCTGCAGCCCGGCACTACCCGCTGGGGCCTGGCCCAGATGGGCACCGCGCCGCGGCAGCTGCAGCGCGTGCCCGGCCTGCGCTTTTTCAAGATGCTGGGCAGCGGCTATAACTTTGGCCTGAAGCCCAACTTTCAGCGCTACGCCCTGATGGCCGTTTGGGAAAACCCGGCCGCCGCCGACACCTTCTTTGCCACCCACCCATTGTGGCTGGGCTACCAGCAGCACAGCACCGAAACTTGGACGCTGCACCTGGCTCCGCTCAAAGCCCACGGCCTCTGGGACGGCCAAAACCCATTCGACTACCAGACCGTGCCCGCCCCGCCCGACGGGCCGGTGGCCGTACTCACCCGCGCCTCAATTAAGCTCTGGAAAGCTCCGCAGTTCTGGCGGGCTGTGCCCGCCACCAGTGCCGCCTTTGCCCAGGCCGAGGGCGTCCGGGCCGCCATTGGCCTGGGCGAAATCCCCGTTGTGCGCCAAGCCACCTTCAGCGTGTGGGAATCGGCGGCCAGCATGCAGCAGTATGCCTACCGGGGAGCGGCGCACAAGGGTGTTATTCAGCGCACCCGCCAGGAAAAGTGGTACGGCGAGGAGCTGTTTGCCCGCTTCACGGTGCTCCGCAGCCAGGGCACGCTCGATGGGCGCAACCCGCTGGAAGGCTTGATCTGACCCAGCCGGCGGCCTGCTGCCAATCCCCGACACGTAAAAAGCCCGGCAAGCCGGGCTTTTTGGGCTTCTGAGTAACCCGAAACTAGCTCCCGATGGGGGCCGTTCGGGTAGTCGGCTGGGCTTTCAGGGCCTGCTTCATCTCCTTCTCCTTGAGCTTCTTACACGTCAAGACCGCCACGGCATCGTTGCTCATGGCGTTTTCGTCGTAGCTCATGTGGACTTTCTTGCCGTTCCAGGCGTAGCGCTGGGCAAAGGCACTGCTGCGCGTGCCCGGGCCGGCCTTTTGCTGCAGGGCAGCCAGCATGGCCCGGCTGTTGTTCACCCCTTGGGCCTTAATCAAAATCACGCTGAGCTTGCCCTGGTAAAAGCCGTAGGTCACGTCGGATACTTCCCCCTCCCCCAGCGTTTTGGGCTCCGTCTTGCGGCGGTAGTAGCGCGTCTGCCCCGCAGTTTCGGCCAACGCCAAGTCGCGGAAGGCGCTGGTATCACTCTCGAAACGGGCGCCACGGTAGCCGTAGGTTTCGTCCAGGGCCTGCAGGCTGGGCGGAGCCTGCTGGGCCAGCAGCGGCGCGGCGCTGAGCAGCAGCAGGCCGGTCAAGGTAGAGTAGAGCTTCATTAAAGACAAATTAGAAGTGGTACAGAGCATCAGAAGCTGGCAATATATACTCTACAGTACAATTTGGCACCTTCTAACCAATAGAACTAGGCAGAACACTACCCGAACCGGGTAAAGTACCTCAGTAGTCTGCTGTGCCACCACTTGCCAAGTCAAAACACGTCCGCCCATAGGCAAAACACCCTGGGCCTTATCGAAAACACGTCCGCCCCGTTGCGAAACACTTCCGCCCAAACCGAAAACACGTCCGCCCCTGTGCGAAATACCTCCGTCCTCTCCTGAAACACTTCCGCCTAAAGCCAAAACACCCCCGCCCTCTTACGAAATGCGTCCGCCCGAATCAAAAACACCCCGAACCAAATCGAAAACACCTCTGCCCTAAAGCTAAACACCCCGCTTCCGCCGCCTAATCCGGCCGAGAATTACCCTTTCCCGGCATTTCCGCTTAATTTCGCCAGTTCAGCAAGTAACCACCTAATCGGAAGCCCATGCCCGGCTATAGTCCCCAGGAAATTGAGAAGAAGTGGCAAGCCCACTGGAAAGATAACGGCACCTTCAAGGCCGATAACAACTCGGACAAGCCCAAATACTACGTCCTCGACATGTTCCCCTACCCCTCAGGGGCGGGTCTGCACGTCGGCCACCCCCTGGGCTACATTGCCTCCGACATCGTGACGCGCTACAAGCGCCTGCAGGGCTTCAACGTGCTGCACCCCATGGGCTTCGACTCCTTCGGCCTGCCCGCCGAGCAGTACGCCATCCAGACCGGCCAGCACCCCGAGAAAACCACCCGCGAGAACATTGCCCGCTACATCGAGCAGCTTTCGTCCCTGGGTTTCAGCTACGACTGGAGCCGCGAGGTGCGCACTTCTGACCCCTCGTACTACAAGTGGACGCAATGGATTTTCCTCAAGCTCTTCAACTCCTGGTACAACCTCGACACCGACCGCGCCGAGCCCCTGAAAACCCTGCTCGCCAAGTTTGCCGAGAACGGCAGCCAGGGCGTGCGCGCCGCCGGTGACGAGGAAGAGCGCCACGATTTCACGGCCGGCCAGTGGCAGATGTGGAGCGAAAAGCAAAAGCTCCAGGCCGTTCACCCCTACCGTTTAGCTTATCAGTCAGATACTTATGTTAACTGGTGCGCCGGCTTAGGCACGGTCCTGAGCAACGACGAAGTGAAGGACGGCCTCTCGGAGCGCGGAGGGTTCCCCGTGGAACGTCGGCTGATGCCCCAGTGGAACCTGCGCATTACCGCCTACGCCGACCGCCTGTTGCAGGGCCTCGACCACATCGACTGGCCCGAAGCCGTGAAGGAAATGCAGCGCAACTGGATTGGCAAATCCATCGGCGCCGAAGTGACCTTTCAGGTCCAGGACCACGAGCAAGCTCAGATTAAGGTCTACACTACCCGCGTCGACACCATTTACGGCGCGACCTTCCTCGTTTTGGCTCCCGAGCACGAGCTGGTAAAAGAGCTGACCACGCCCGAGCAGCAGGCCGAAATTCAGGACTACATCGACGCCACCAAGCGCCGCTCGGAGCGCGACCGGATGGCCGACACCAAAACTGTGTCGGGCGCCTTCACGGGTTCCTACGGCATCAACCCCTTCAGCAACGAGCCCATCCAGATCTGGATTGCCGACTACGTGCTGGCCGGCTACGGCACCGGCGCCGTCATGGCCGTGCCCTCGGGCGACCAGCGCGACTACGTGTTTGCCAAGCACTTCAACCTGCCCATCGTGCAGGTCGTCGATCAGCAGCAGATCGAAGAGCAGGCCGACCCCACCAAGGAAGGCAAGTACCTGCACGGCCTCATCCAGGGCATGGGCTACAAAGAAGCCACCCAAACCCTGATTCAGCAGCTTGAGGAACGCGGCATCGGTAAAGGCAAAACCAACTTCCGTATCCGCGACGCCATCTTTGGCCGGCAGCGCTACTGGGGTGAGCCCATCCCGATTTACTACAAGGATGGCGTGGCCTACGGCGTGGCCGAAGAAGACCTGCCCCTGGTGCTGCCCGAAATTGACGAGTACAAGCCCACCGAAACCGGCGAGCCACCCCTGGGCCGGGCCAAGGACTGGAAGTACAAGGGCCAGTACGAGTACGAGCTGAGCACCATGCCCGGCTGGGCTGGCTCCTCCTGGTACTTCCTGCGCTACATGGACCCCACGAATAACGAACGTTTCGTGGGCCAGGAGGCTGAGCAGTACTGGCAGAATGTGGATTTATATCTCGGTGGCGCAGAACACGCTACGGGCCACTTGCTCTACTCCCGCTTCTGGCACCTGTTTCTCAAAGACCTGGGCCTGGTTTCGGCTGCTGAGCCTTTCCAAAAGCTCATCAACCAGGGCATGATTCTGGGCCGCTCCAACTTCGTGTACCGCATCAACGGTACCAACACGTTCGTGACGGCCGGCAAGAAAGACCAGCACGAAACCACTGCATTGCACGTCGATGTAAATATCGTGGACAACGATGTTCTGAACATTGAGGCTTATAAAAAGTGGCGCGATGAGTATGCTACGGCCGAGTTCATCCTCGAAGACAACGGCACCTACGTCTGCGGTGTGGAAGTTGAAAAGATGTCGAAGTCGAAATATAACGTGGTGAGCCCCGACGTGCTGATTGACCGTTACGGAGCCGATGCCCTGCGTTTGTACGAAATGTTCCTGGGTCCACTGGAGCAGTTTAAGCCTTGGAACACCAATGGCATGAGCGGCGTGGCGGGCTTCCTCAAGAAGCTCTGGCGCCTCTACCACCCCCAGGACGGTGATTTCGCCGTAACCGACGAAGCGGCGGCGCCTGCCGAGTTGAAGGCCTTGCATAAGGCCATCCGGAAGGTGGAAGAGGACATTGAGAAGTTCTCGTTCAACACCACCGTCAGCGCCCTGATGATTACGGTCAACGAGCTGACGGCCCTCGATTCGCACAAGCGCGCCATCCTGGAGCCCCTCACCATCCTGATTTCGCCCTACGCGCCCCACCTGGCCGAGGAGCTTTGGGTGAAGCTGGGCCACGAAGCCGGCAGCATCAGCCAAGCTAAGTACCCCGAATTTAAGGAGGAGTATCTGGTGGAAGACACCGTGAACTACCCGGTAGCCATCAACGGCAAGGTGCGCGAAACCCAGCAGTTTGCCGCCGCCGCCACCGCCGCCGAAATCGAAGCCGCCGTACGCGGATCCGGCTTCCTGACCCGGTTTGCCGAGGGTAAGGAGCCCAAGAAGTTTATCGTTGTGCCCGGCCGCATGGTGAACGTGGTAGTGTAGCTTAACTGCTTGTAACTTAGCAGAAAGGCCCACTGGAGCAATCCAGTGGGCCTTTTTTTATGTCTGTCATTGCGAGCAACGCAAAGCAAGGACACAACTTATTTTGCAACTGCTTCCGGCACCTCCACCTTCGTCTTTCCCACCATCACTCTAAATATCAACACGCTAGCCACGGCACAGGCGGTGATGGTGGCAGCCATGGGCAGGGCGGTATTGTTGGCAAAGGCACTGACGCTGATGGCGGCCAGGGCCCCGCAGCTGTACATGAGCGTGCCCATCAGGGCCGAGGCGCTACCGGCTTGCTTGCCGTGGTGCATCATGGCCCCGGCCGTGGCGTTGGGAATTGCCAAGCCCACGCAGCCCACAGTGCAAAACAGGGGTATGGCAATGCCGTACATACCCAGCCAGCCTGTGCTGGCCATTAGCAGCAAGACCAGGGCCGCGCCGAAGTAGAATACCGTCACGGCCCGGAGAATCTGCTGGAAGGTGAAGCGCTTGAGCAGCAGATTATTGACCTGGGAAGCGGTGATAATGCCGGCGGCGTTCAGGCCAAACAGAATACCGAACTGCTGCTCGCTAAGCCCAAAGAGCTTCATGAACACGAACGATGAGCCGGTGATGTAGGTAAACATGCCGCCCTGCACCATGCCCGCCGTCAGGGCGTAGCCTACGAATTCCCGGTCGCGCAGCAGGGCGCCGTAGGTGCGGAAGGAGTTGCGCACGGCCACTGGGTTGCGGCGCTCGGCGGGCAACGTTTCGGGCAGCACAAAGACGATGCACACCAGCGTAAAGGCGGCCAGCAGGGCCAGCAGGCCGAAAATGTAGCGCCAGTCGAAGTGGGCAATGATGAGGCCACCCACAGTGGGCGCCAAAATCGGGGCTACGCCCATGATAAGCATGAGGGTAGAAAACACCTTGGCCGACTCGTTACCGTCGAACCGGTCACGCACGATGGCGCGGGCCAGGACCATTCCGGCGCAGCCACCGACGGCCTGCAGGAAGCGCGCCGCAATCAGGTTGTCGACGGAAGTAGCAAAAGCGCAACCCATGGCGGCCAGGCCGTAGAGCAGCATGCCGGCCAGCAGGTTGCGCTTGCGCCCCAGCTGGTCGGCCAGAGGGCCATAGAGCAGCTGGCCCAGGGCAATACCGATGTTGTAGGAAGCCAGGGTAAACTGTACCGTCGATATTGAGACGCCAAACTCGCGGGCAATGGCCGGGAAGGCGGGCAGATACATATCGATACTCATAGGCCCAAAGGCCGTGAGCAAGCCCAGCAGCAGAATCAGGCTAGTGTGGCCGGCGTGGTTTTTTGGCATCAAAGCAGAATCACGGAACAAGCAGCCGCAAAGGTCGGCAGCAAACGTGGCAATGCCATCGGTTGGGCTTGGCCCCCACTATTTTAGGCTTTCTCACGGCCTATATAGCAAACCCGCTAGGTCGACGTTGCTCTACCATTCTCTGGTCCTAACACCCTACTTTCCGCCCCTTTGCTGTGAGCGTAGGTAGCTAGCAGCAAAGCCGAAAGTGGAGCGCCGGCCAGTCGAACAAATCCTGATTTACGACTGCCTCCGCCTAGCTTTCCTGTTCGGCCTCAGCCAGCTCCTCGCGCTGTTTTTTGGGCAGAGAGGCCCGGACCAGGTCATAGGAATGGTCAATGAGCTCGCGCAGCTGCGCGCCAGGGATGCCCGTGCCGATGAGCACCGTGTTCCAGTGCTTTTTGTTCATGTGGTAGCCCGGCACTACGTAGTCGTGCTGCTCGCGCAGGTCGACGGCCCGCTCCGGGTCACACTTGAGGTTGATGCTGCCAAAGGTTTCGATATCGGTGAGGGCGAATACCTTACCGCCCACCTTGAAAACCAGAGTATCGGGGCCAAACGGGGTTTCTTCGGTCACGCCGGCTTTAAGCAGGCAATAGTCGCGGAACTCTTCGATGTGCATAGAGCGGCAGTTGGATAAAATACAAAAAGGAAGCCTTCGAACGGCCTAGCTGCCGCCCGAAGGCCTGGTATAGGATTACTTCAACGCTTAGCGCGTAAACAACCGATACAGCACCACGCACAGCCCGACCAGGAACATGGCCATGCTGAGCTTGTTGATGAAGTGCATCGTGCGCAGGTTGAAGTTGGTTTTGCGGTTAGGGTCGTTTTTCCGGAAGAAATATCCGAGTGCGGGACCAAAGTTAAACAGGTTGCGGCCGTCCATATTAGTGGGCTTTTGGTACAGAAACAGAACACCCAAACGGGCGGAATGATTTGCCGGAAAGGTAAATAGATTCGGAAAATATTCGGGATTCGAGGGGGCGGCCAAGGTCAGAAATTCCTGCCCGGCGCGGCCAGCTGGGGGCTAGGCCAGTTGGCGCTTTTCCCGCCACTGCAGACCCTGGGGCAACTCCACCGAGGCGAATTCTAGGTGCAGTACCCGGCGGCTACGGGCACTCTGGCTGCGGTTGGAAGCGTGCAGTAGCAAGGGCTTCATGAGCATGGCCCCGCCGGCCGGCGCGGGGCATACTACGGCGCCAGCGGTACGGCCGGCCAACTTGGCGCCCGGCAGTGGGCCTTCCTGGTGGGAGCCCAGCACTACTTTCAGGGCCCCGTTGTCGGCGTCGCAGGCGTCAAGGTGGAGGCGGATGGTGCAGATATTCTCCAGCACCTGCCGGGGCGGCTGCACGGCCACACCTTCGGCCTTGCTGGTCCAGGGACCGTAGCCCGGCAGCTCGGCCCGGTGGTTGACGCTGATCATCAGATCCTGGTGCCAGGCCACCAGCCAGTTGGAGTGGGCCGGCTTGTCGAAATAGATGGACTTAACCAGGTGGCAGCCGGCCGGAAACAACGCCCGCAGCAGCTGGGGCAGTGTTGAGGCGGCTAAAATGGGCTGCAAGGATGGAATCTCGCCCAGCACGTTGCGGATGGCAAACAGGTCCTGGCTGCGGCGAAAGTTAGGTCCGGTTGTCGGAGCCTGCTCAATGGCGTGTAGCACGGCGGCGGTTTCGGCGGGCTGCAATAACGCCGGCTGCACGGCAAAGCCCTGATCTTGCAACTGCTGGGTTAAAGGGAAATAGGTCGAATTTATGCCACTGGAAACGGGATACAACTGGGGTGCAAGCTACGCAGCCGGCGGCTACGAACAAGTGGTGCAACTGCGCGGCCAAACCCGTTACCTTGGCATATTCTCCCTGTCTACGCCTTGCCTGATGAAAAAACTACTCCTCGCCTCCTGCTTCCTGGCCCTGGCCCCCGCCGCCTTTGCCCAAACCAGCCCCGCCGAAACCGCTGCCGTCAAGAAAACCATTACCACCTTTTTCGACGGCATGCGCAAGGGCGACAGCGCGATGGTACGCAGCACGCTGGCCCCGGGCGTGGTGCTGCATACCATCATGAGCCGCAACGGCGCGGTGCAAACGGGCACGGAAAAGGCGGCGGAGTTTCTCAAGCTCGTCGGCACCCCGCACAAGGAAGTATACGACGAGCGAATCAGCTTCGAGCAGGTCCTCATCGATGCCAACCTGGCTAGCGTCTGGACGCCCTACCAGTTTTACGTGGGCCCCAAGTTCAGCCACTGCGGCTACAACTCGTTTCAGCTGGTCAAATTCACGGAGGGCTGGAAAATCGTGCACATCATCGACACCCGCCGCAAGGAGGGCTGCAAGTAACCCAGGCTAACCGCGTAATATTCAGCTTAAAAAGCCGGCATTCGCCGCAAGGGCGTGTCGTCTACTTTCCAGCAGTCCAGCTCGTAGAGTTCCCCGCGCTGGTCGAGGTAGAGCGACACGAAGACCGGCACGCCGTCTTCGTCCAGAAAGCGGGTGCTGGCAATTTTTTCCCCCAGGCGGCGCTCGGCCTGCTGACTTGCGAAGCGCAGGCTGCCAGTCTGGGCCTCATCTATTTCCCGGACTTCCGACGTGTAGAGCTTGGCCAGTAGGGGCTCAGCGTGGGGTTTGTCCCGAAGCAGAAAAACCAGCAAGCCCAGTTCGGGCAGTTTGAGGGTGCGGTTAGCCATTTGATTTGTCTCCCCTAGCTACTGCCTTATCATACGGTTCCGGCAGGGAAAAGTCGGCAGCCCAAACGCCGGCAAAGGCCGGCAAAGGGTAGTGTAGAAGTGAGAGTGACCAGGATTACAGCGCCAGAATAGCCGCGGCGCTCAGCTGGCCCAGGTGCGAAACTACCTGGTCGGCGTGGTGCAGGTCCTGCCCTTCGGAATGCTCACTTTTGTAGCCGATGCAAACCATGCCCGCCGCCTTGGCCGCCGTCACGCCATTGGCCGAGTCCTCGATGACTACACACTCGTGGGGCGGAATGCCGGCTAGCTCGGCTGCATGCCGAAAAATGGCCGGATCGGGCTTGGAACGGGGAAAATCTTCGCCGCTGACCAGATTGTCGAAGTACGGGTAGAGGCCGAAGCGGGTGAAGACCCGGGCAATGGTTTCCTTGGAAGCCGACGAGGCCAGTTGCAGCGGCACCCCGGCCCGGTGCAGTTCCTCAATCAGGGCGCGGGCCCCGGGCAGCAAATCCAGGTCCCGGGACTCATCGAACGACTTGCCAAACAGCTCGCGCTTGCGCTGAATAAGGGCTTCAACCTCTGCTTCCAGACCAAACTGCTCCTTGAGAGCCTGGTATACGTTGCGGGTGGAGGCGCCCAGAAAGGTGGCGTACTCCTGGGCCGTCATCGGGATGCCCAGCTCAGCAAAGTGGCGAAAGAAAGCGTCGTGGTGGAGGGGCTCGGTGTCGACGAGCACGCCGTCCATATCGAAAATAACGGTGCGAATCATGCGGAAAAGTGGGGTGGCGGGCAAAGGTAGCAATCCGGCCGGGTTGGCCCTTACCAGTCCCAATCCAGGAACAGCAGCGGCCCGCTACCCGTACACCGGGTATTACCCAGCTGCTACCGGCTGCTTTTCCCTATTCTTTATGCATCGAACCCTGGAAATTACCGTCCCGGCCGCGGTAACGGAATCCCTATGTCAAGAACTAACTGACCTAACGGAAGTTATTGGCCTGAGCGTGCAGCTTGGGGCCTCCCGCAAGCCCGCCGGCGACGTGCTCATCGTGCACGTGCTCAACCGCGGGGCCGACGAAGTGCTGCGCCGGGCCCGGGCCGCCGTACCCGATGACAAGGACCTGAGCGTAGTGACCAGCGAGGCGGCCAGCTTTATTTCCCCTTCCCACCACAAAACCATTGTCGATGACAAGGACGAGGCCATCTGGGAGGAAATGGAAAGCGGCCTGCGCCACCAGGGCGCCATTACTACCAATTACCTGCTGCTGATGGCCCTGGGTGGCCTGATCTGCGCCGTAGGGCTGGTATCGGAGCCCGTGCCGCAGGCAGTAGCCTTTATTTCCTCGGCCATTATTGCGCCCGGCTTCGACCCCATGACCAAGGTGCCCGTGGGTTTGGCCCTGCGGCGCTGGATTCTGGTGTGGCGCGGCATTGAGTCGGCGCTGGTGGGCTACGCGGTACTGATCCTGACGGCCGCCCTGACAATGTACGTACTGGTAGCCACCGGCGAAACCTCGGCCGCGGAGCTGGCCGCCAACCCCGAAGTGGAACACCTGCTGCACCCCAAATGGATGGAGCTGCTGGTGGCCGCCGCCGGGGCCCTGGCGGGCGTAGTGATGCTGGCCGCCTTCCGCCGCAGCTTCCAGGCCGGGCCCCTGATTGCCATGGCCTTTATTCCGGCCGCCGCTTTGATTGGGGCCGGCCTGGCCGTGGGCCGCTTCGACCTGGCGCTGGAAGGCTTGCAGCGCTTTGGTGCCGACTGGGGCTTTATTGTGGCGCTGGGCGTGCCATTTTTCTGGCTGAAGCAGAAGTTTTTGCACCAGCGTCGCCCTATTGTGTAGCAGGCCGTCCTTCCGGATAAAGGGCGAAGCTAAGGCTGGCAACAATTTTCTTTCACGAGCAATAGGTATTGCCAAGGCTTGTCAATAATTCGCGCTCCGCAGCAATAATTATTGACAACGCTCCCCCGGCTACCTATTTCTTCGCCAGGGCTACAATGTCGGGTACTTCCAGCACGGGCTTCGGGTAGCCCAAGCGCACCACGTTGAGCATGGCCTGGCCTAGCTCGGCCAGCGTGGAAACGTAGCGGGGCGTGAGAGTCCGCAGCACTGGATAGAGCCAGCCAAAGTATTTGTAGTAGGACAATACGTGCTGCTGCCCCGGCGTGGCCTTCAGAAAGCCCGGCCGGAACATGTAGGCGCTTTTAAAGCCCAGCGCCAGCAGGTCGTTTTCGGTACGCCCTTTTACCCGGGCCCACATGCTGCGGCCGTGGGCGGTGCTGTCGGTGCCCGCGCCCGAGACGTAACAGAACGTCAGCTCGGGGTTGTGGGGCAGCAGGGTTTGGGCGAAGTGCAGGGTCAAATCGTAGGTCAGGCGCTGGTACTCGGGCTGCTTCATGCCCACCGACGACACGCCCAGGCAGAAAAAGCAGGCGTTGTAGCCCGTGAGCTGGTCCTGAATCGGGGTCAGGTCGTGGAAGTCGGCTTGGATGATTTCGCGCAGCTTAGGGTGAGTCACGCCCGAGGGCCGGCGGCTGATGCTGAGCACTTGCTCCACGTCGGGATGGTTCAGGGCTTCGTGTAGCACGCCCTCGCCCACCATGCCGGTGGCCCCGGTCAGAATTGCTTTGATCTTCATACGCAAGGTAGACGGGTAAGCGGCGCGGATGTTTTAGGCAGGCTTCTCAGGAAGGCTTTGCAGCGTGAACTTAGCACAAGTTAACCGCAGGGGCGGCAGATGATCTATATCCAGCGCGACCTGCACGTCTGCGGCCTTGGATAACGTGAGCTCGTCTATCCGATAACCCAGCCCCACCCGCTTTTCACGTGTCACGATAGTATCTATGCAGGCTTGCACTTGCTGCGCTTCCCCGACATTTTTGATACCCGAAATAACAAGCTGTGACCAGAAACTAGCGCCCCCGTCTTTTTTCTCCCAAACAACTACCACCAAACGTCGGCGTGGCAAGTCAAGCGTAAATGTTTCGACAACTGCGTCGTGTAGGATATTAGTCCCAGTTGATAGATCCATAGGAAAGAACTTGAAATCGGGGCCCTCAGCGGGCAGCCAGGTTTGTTTTGGCGGCAGTATACTGCTGATCTAGATGCTTAATCTGCATAGGCCATGAGCCCACTTTTTGCAGCAACTGCCTTTTGCAAAATGGCTATAAAGTTGGTTTGCTTTGGACTCTGCAACGCCGCAGATTTTTGCGGAAGCTTTAGCAACATTCTATTTACAATTTCACTGCCCCAACGAAAATCACGGTAGTAATCAAACCAAGGCTCTATTATGCCTTCTGCTTGTAATTGCAGAAACAACTTCTCTTCTATACCACCTATATGGTTTAATTCTATAGGCCGGTTTGGTTTCGGCAGGGAGTCGTCGAGCAAATAAAGATCAAGCATCCGTTGAGTTAATAGCTAAGCAAAACGGGATTGAACTCTATAGCTCAATCCCGTTCACGTTCCTTTACAGACTCATCTACACCCCCACCGGCTCTTCTAGCGTCACGGGCTCTATCCACTTGCCGTCCTCGCGCATGAGCTCAATGAGCTGGTCTACGGCCTGCTCCTCGGGCACGGCTTTCTTGATGACTTCCTGGCCGCGGTAGAGGGCAATTTTGCCTTTGCCCACGCCCACGTAGCCGTAGTCGGCGTCGGCCATTTCGCCGGGGCCATTTACGATGCAGCCCATGATGCCGATTTTGACGCCCTTCAGGTGGTCGGTGCGCTTGCGGATCATGGCCGTGGTTTCCTGCAGGTCGAACAGGGTGCGGCCGCAGCTGGGGCAGCTGATGTACTCGGTCTTGGACATGCGGGTGCGGGCCGCCTGCAGGATGCCGAAGCTGAGCTGGTTGAGCTGGTCCAGGGTCTGAAGCCACTCTTCTTTGGGGCGCTCGGGCAGCAGCTCGGTGCTCAGAATCACCCCGTCGCCGAGGCCGTCGAGCAGCAGGCCGCCCACGTCGGTAGCGGCGTAGAGCTGAGTTTGCTCTGGCGTCAGCTCGGGATACTGGCGCTGGATGATGACGGGGTTGGTAATGCCTTCATTCAGCAGCTCAAAAAACGCGCGGCGAATTTCGGGCATGGCGTGGGCGTTGTCGGTGCGCAGGATAAGGACAGCCGTGGTATCCTGGCGGAGCTGGTCGAGGGCGGCGGGCGTGAGCGAGTCCAGGGTCTGGAACACAAAGTTCAGCTCGGCGTGCTTGGCGCCGCTCCCGGCGTATTCAGCCGCGGTGAGCACCGGGTAATGGTCGGCGCGGGCCCCGCCGTCGACCCAGGCACTGTAGTCTACCACTTCCTTTAGGCCGTTGGGCAGCATAAACGGCACCGGGCGCTGGCCGCTATAGACGTAGTCGGCACCCAGGTCATTCATCTGGAACTTGTCGAGAAAGGCTGAGTACAAGTGGCCCACGGCCCGCAGATCGGCATACTCTACTGCCGACAGCCGGGAAATATCCACCATCACCCGGGGCACGTTCTGCCCGCCCAGGTTCTGCACTTCGCGCGTGTAGCGGCGGAAGTACTGGAAAGGGTCGATGGGAATTTGTTTAGTTGTTAGTTGCTCGTTGTTAGTTGCTAGGTTGTTCTGAGCAGCTTTTTCACTACCAACTGACAACTGAGAACTAACGACTAATGGCTTAATAGGCCGGGCTTCGGCGGCGCGGGTGGTGTAGCGGTCAATCAGGGCCTTGGCCACGGGGGCTTCGGCTTCGGGAGCTTCGGTGAGTGAAACGCGCACGGTGTCGCCCAGGCCGTCCTCGAGCAGGGTCCCGATGCCCACAGCCGACTTGATACGGCCGTCTTCGGCCTCACCGGCTTCGGTGACGCCCAGGTGCAGCGGGTAGGGCTGCAGGCCTTCCTCATCGAGCTTCTGCACCAGCAAACGGTAGGCCTGCACCATTACCTGGGTGTTAGAGGCCTTCATACTGAGCACTACGTCGTAGTAGTTTTCTTCCTCGCACAGGCGCAAAAACTCCAGGGCCGACTCCACCATGCCCAGTGGGGTATCACCGTAACGGCTCAGAATCCGGTCGGACAGGGAGCCGTGGTTGGTGCCAATGCGCATGGCCGTACCGTACTGCTTGCAGATCTGGACCAGAGGCCGGAACCGCTCCCGGATACGCTCCACCTCGGCCGCGTAGCTGCTGTCGGTGTAGTCGATGACGTCGAATTTCTTCTTGTCGGCGTAGTTACCGGGGTTGACGCGCACTTTCTCCACGATGCGGGCGGCCAGCTCGGCGGCGTTGGGCGTGAAGTGAATGTCGGCAATAAGGGGCACCGAGCAGCCGCGCTTGCGCAGCTCCTTCTTGATTTCGAGCAGGTTCTGGGCCTCCTTCACGCTGGGGGCCGTGATGCGCACATACTCGCAGCCGGCCTCTACCATGCGCAGGGTCTGCTCCACCGAGCCCAGGGTATCCATCGTGTCCACGGTGGTCATGCTCTGCACCCGTATCGGGTTGAGGCCGCCCATGGGCAGGTCCCCGATTTTGACTTCGCGCGAAAGGCGACGCTGGTACTGGGTCAGGCTGGGGCAATAAATTTTGGAAGCGGAGGCAGTGGTCATGCTCAGAAGCTGGATAGGCGTAGCCAAAACTACGGATAGTCGCGTAAAGTTGCGGACGGCAAAGGTACGCAAGGTTTAGGCGCGGGACACGTCGGCGCTTGGCCGGTATAAAGCTGCCGTTGGCCGGTACCAGCCCGGCCGGGGCGGCGGGCCGAAGCCGGTGCGAAAGGCGGCCGATTGCCACCCTGTAGCAACTTTTAGCTTCGCCACCTGTCTATGGTTTTATACCAACCACGCTTCCATGAAGTCCTTTACATTGTTGCTGCTGGCTGCCGCCCTGCTGTGGGCGGCCCCGGGCCGGGCCCAACAGGTTTCGGTTATCAAATTCGCGGACCTGCAGCAGCGCCTGAGCCGGCAAAACGACACGACCTACGTGGTCAACTTCTGGGCTACCTGGTGCGCGCCCTGCGTGAAGGAGCTGCCCTTGTTTGAGCAACTGGGAACATCGCAGGCGGGCAAAAAGGTGAAAGTGCTGCTCGTCAGCCTCGACTACGCCTCCCAGCTCGATAAGAAGGTCAAGCCCTTCGTGCAAAAGCGCGGGCTCAAATCAGAAGTGGTGCTGCTCAACGAGTCGGACCCCAACTCCTATATGGATAAGGTAGACCCCAAATGGTCGGGGGCCATTCCGTTTACGCTGATCTGGAACGGCAAAAAGAACAGACGCGCCACCTTCGAGCGGAAATTCACCCAAGCGGAGTTAACGGCTGAAATCAATAAGTTTTTGTAGTCAAACCTTTCACCACCATTCTGTTTGTCATGAAAAAGCTCCTCTCCTTCTTCCCTGCCCTGCTGGCGCTGGCACTGCTCACGGGCTTCGTAGCCGATCCGACCGGCTACCAGGTTGGCGACAAAGTCGCGGATTTCAAGCTCAAGAATGTGGACGGCAAAATGGTGTCGTTGGCCGACGATAAGGCCGTGAAGGGCTACATCGTGGTTTTTACCTGCAACACCTGCCCCTACGCCAAAGCCTACGAAAGTCGCATCATCGAGCTGCACCAGAAGTACGCGCCTAAGGGCTATCCGGTGGTAGCCATCAACCCCAACGACGCGGCCACCGTGCCCGGCGACTCCTTTGCCGAAATGAAGGCCCGGGCCAGCAGCAAAAAGTACCCCTTTCCCTATCTGCAGGATGAAACCCAGCAAGTAGCCCGCACCTACGGCGCTACCCGCACGCCCCACCTCTACGTCGTCACCCGCCAGGGCTCGGACTTCGTGGTGAGCTACATTGGCGCCATCGACGACAATTCGGAAGACGCCAAGCTGGTCAAAACCAAGTACGTGGAGCAAGCCATGACCGACCTGCTGGCCGGCAAGCCCGCCGCCACCAACTCTACCAAAGCCATCGGCTGCACGATTAAGTGGAAGAAAAGCTGATTTCTAATGTGCGAATGTGGGGTTGATGTGTTGATTATTTGTCCTTGCGGGGAGGCCCGACGAAGCCATCTGTCCTCTGAAATATAGAAAGCCTTCTACAGTGAAAAGCCCTTTACTCCAGCTGGAGTAAAGGGCTTTTTAGTTAAAGGATGTTTGTCACAAGCAGAGAACGGATGGCTTCGGCCTTCAGTCTCGCAAGGACACATTCTTCATATTTCTCACCTTAATAACATGATTTTGCCAATCTGTTCGCTGCTTTCCATGAGCTCGTGGGCGGCGGCGGCTTCGGCCAGCGGAAACGTGCGGTAGATGACGGGCTTAAACTTGCCAGCGGCCAGCAGCGGCCAGACGTGCCGTTCGACCTCGGCGGCCAGGGCAGCTTTGAAATCGGCGGAGCGGGGACGCAGGGTGCTGCCGGTGATAGTGAGGCGGCGGCGCATGACGTCCAGGGCGTTGAACTCGGCCCGGGGTCCGCGCATGGCGTTGATGAACACCAGGCGGCCGTCGTCCTGGAGCAGGCTCATGTTTTTGGCCGTATAGTCGCCGCCTATCATGTCCAGAATTACGTCGACGCCGGTTTCGCGCAGGGCGTCTTCGAAGTCTTCTTCCTTATAGTTGATACAGCGCTGGGCGCCGAGCTGCTCGCAGGCCCGGCACTTGTCGGCGCTGCCGGCGGTGGCAAAAACCGGGGAATCCAAGGCAGCGGCCAGTTGAATGGCGGTAATCCCAATGCCACTGCTGCCGCCGTGGACCAGCAGGGTTTCGCCGGGCTGCAGGCCCCCGCGCTGAAACACGTTGTGCCAGACCGTAAACACGGTTTCGGGCAGGGAGGCAGCTTGCGGGAGTGTCCAGCCGGTGGGCACGGGTAAGCAGTGGCGGGCATCTACTACGGCGTACTCAGCGTAGGCCCCAGCCGTAAGCAGGGCGCAGACCTCGTCGCCGGGCTGCCAGCGCGTGACGGCGGAGCCGCAGACTTCCACGGTGCCGGCCAGCTCCAGACCGGGCACGGTACCCGTCACGTCATCGGCACCGCCGTACTTGCCCTGGCGCAGCAGCACATCGGGCCGGTTGATGCCGGCGGCAGCCACCCGAATCAGCACTTCGTGGGGCGCGGGCGCCGGCTTTTGCTGGCTCTGGAGCTGCAATACCGCGGGGCCGCCGGGCTCGGTGATGACAATGGCGTTCATAAACAGAATCAGGATTCCTGAGCTTTGAAATAAATACGGAACGTGGAGCCCACGCCTACCTGGCTGTCGACTTCGAGCCAGGCACCGTTGAGCTGCACCATGCGGTTAACCAGGTAGAGGCCCATTCCCGAGCCTTCGATGTGCTCGTGAAAGCGCCGGAAAAGCTGAAACAGCTGGCTGCCGTGCCGCTCCAGGTCAATGCCCTGCCCATTGTCGCGCACGGTCAGCACGGGCACTCCATCCTGAATGCCGCTCGACACCTGTACCCGGGGCGGCCGGCCGGGCTCCGAGTACTTCAGGGCGTTGCTCAGCAGGTTGTAGAGAATACTCTGCAGGTTGGGTCGCACGAAGCGCACGGTAGGTACGGCCGTAAAATCGAGGCGAAACTCGGCCCCTAGTGCGGCGCTCTGCTCCTGCATACTACCCAGTACTTCCTGGGTCAAGGCAGCCAAGTCCACGTTTTCGGCCGGCACCAAGGCGTGGCGGCGCTGCAGCTGCACCACGTCGGAGAGGTCGTGAATGGTCTGGTGAATCTGCTGCAGGGCCCGCTCAAACATGACGATGAGCTTCATGGCATCCGGGTCGCGGAAGTAGGCCGTGCGGGTCAGCTCCTCGAAGATACCGGCCATATTGTTGATGGGCTGGGTCAAATCGTGGGAGGCGGTATAAACGAAGCTATCCAGGTCGGCATTGGTGCGGGCCAGCTGCTGGTTGCGGGCTTCGAGCTGCTGACTAGCCTGCTTAAAGTCGTCGATATCGGTGCTGGTCCCAAACCACTTGATGACGTTGCCGGCCGCGTCGCGCATGGGCGTGCCCCGGTGCAAAAACCAGCGGTAGCGCCCATCCTGGGCCGAAAGCAGCTGACTTTCCTGCTCGTAATCTGCCCCGCCACGCATGCCGGCCATGAAGTTGGCTGTAATTCGCTCCCGCTCCTGAGGCGGCAGCAGCTCAGTCCAGCCAAACTCCAGCCCATAGGCTACCGAGCGGCCCGTCAGCTCGGTCCAGCGCCGGTTGATGTAGTCCAGCTTACCATCCGGGCCGGCTGTCCACACAATTTGCGGGATGCTTTCGGCCATGAAGCGAAACTGCTCCTCGCTGCGCTGCAACTGGTTTTGCAGCTCTTTCTGCTCGTGGTTGTCGACCAATGTGCCGTACCAGCGCAGGGCCTGGCCCTGGGCGTCGTATTCGGGCACGCCCCGACTGATTTGCCAGCGGTACTGCCCGTCGTGGTGACGCAGGCGGTACTGTAGTTCCCAGGGCTGGCCCCGCATCAGGGCCCGGCGCAGGCTCCGGCGCACCTCGGCTTGGTCATCGGGGTGCACCAGGGCCGTGAAGATGTCGCCGGTTTGCAGCTCCGTGGTCTGGCCCGTGTAGTGGTACCACTGCGGGCTGAGGTATTCCATCTGGCCATCCGGGGCGCAGATAAACGACACGGCGGGCAAGGCTTCGGTCATGCGGCGCAGGCGCACGTCGCGGCGGCCGACTTCGGCGGCCAGGGCCCCGGCGCTCTGCCGGGCC
The DNA here is from genome assembly GCF_022919135.1 of Hymenobacter cellulosivorans. Classification (NCBI taxonomy): domain Bacteria; kingdom Pseudomonadati; phylum Bacteroidota; class Cytophagia; order Cytophagales; family Hymenobacteraceae; genus Hymenobacter; species Hymenobacter cellulosivorans. The sequence continues at coordinate 4,511,984 of NZ_CP095049.1, forward strand.
CGCACCCGCTCGGTGGCTTCCACGGCAAAGGCCAGCACCCCGAAAATCTGCCCCTGTTCGTCGCGCAGGGCCTGAAACGTGAGGTCCAGGTAGAGGCTGGGCGTCCCGGTCCGGTTACCTATCGGCTGCATTGGCATTTCGTGGCCGACGAAGGTTTCCCCGGTTTGGTACACCTGGTCGAGCCGCGTTACAAAGCCCTGCTCGACCAGCTCGGGCAGTACCTCGGCCAGGGGCTTGCCTAGTCCAGCGCGGTTGCCCATCAGGATATTATGCGCCTCGTTGAAGAAGGCGTAGCGGTGCTCAGGCCCTTCCAGCGTGGCAATAATAGCCGGGGCCTGGCCTAGAATCTGGCTTAGGCGCTGATCCTGACGGCGCAGCTGTTCCTGCACCCCCTTCTGGTCGTCGATGTCCGTATTAGTGCCCAGCCACTGGGTGATTTCGCCGGCCGAGTTGCGCAGCGGCAGCAGGTTGCCCAAAAACCACCGGTAGCGCCCGTCGGCCCCGCGCAGGCGGTGCTCGGTCTGGGCCCCAACTCCGGTGCGAATTACGGCCGGCAGGCCCTGAAACGTCGTGGTCTGGTCGGCGGGGTGCACGTAGCGGGACCAGCCCGTGCCGAGCAGCTCCGGAGCGGCAGCCCCGGTGTAGGCCTGAAAGCTCCGGTTGGTATACGTCACCTGCCCGTCGACGGGGCTAGCCGTCCAGGTGAGCTGGGGCAGGGCTTCGAGCAGCTGGCTGAAGTGGGCCGTGCTGGCAGCCAGCTCCTGGCTCAGGCGTTTCTGCTCGTGAATGTCGACTGTCGAGCCGTACCACTTCAGGCCTTCATCGGTATCGGCGGGCACGGTGTGGCTCAGGTGCCAGCGGTACTCCCCGTCGTAGCGGCGCAGACGCACTTCCAGGTTCCAGCCCCGCTTTTCGGCCAGCGCCGCGGCATACTCAGCCCGGGCCCGGGCCCGGTCGTCGGGATGCAGCAGCGCGTCCCAGACCTCGTTCACGTCGGTACCGGGAGGGTAGCCCGCGTACTGGTGCCACTGCGGACTGGTATACTCGGTGTGGCCCGTGGCGTCGTTGATGAACGTCATAACGGGCAGAGCCTCCGTCATACGCCGCAGCCGCTCGTCGCTGCGCTGCAGCTGGGTGACCAGGCCATCGGCCCGCTGCCGGGCCAGTACCTGCTCGGTTACTTCTACCAAAAAGACCAGGATGCCCCGGGGCTGGCCCTGACTGTCGCGTAGGGCTTGGTACGAGAAATTGAGGTAGTGCTGCCGTCGCTGCCCGGTAGCGGGGTCAGTTAGCCAGATGGGCATTTCCTGGCCCACAAGGGGCTTCTGGCTGCGGTACACCTGGTCGAGAAGCGGAATAAAATCCTGTTCTACCAGCTCGGGCAGCACGTCGGCCACGCACTGGCCCAGCACGGCCCGGCCACCCACGAATTGCTCGTAGCGGGCATTGAAAAAGGCGTAGCGGTGTTCGGGCCCTTCCAGCGTGGCAATCATGGCCGGGGCCTGGGTCAGAATCTGGCGCAGGTATTCGTCCTTGGTTTCGAGCTGGCGCTGAAACTGCTTCTGGTCGTCGATATCCACGCTGGAAGCGTACCAGCGGCTCACCGAACCGTCGTCGGGCCGGAGCATGGGCACGGCCCGCAGCAGGTGCCAGCGGTACTGGCCGTCGTGGCGGCGCAGGCGGTACTCCCCCGACCAGGCCTGACCCAGCCTGCGGCCGCGGGCAAAATCATCTTTGAGGCGGCGCCGGTCGGCGGGGTGCAGGGGCTCGGCCCAGTGTAGGAGGCCTTGGGCGGGCTGCTGGCCCGTAAACTCGTGGCGCTGGGGGTTGATGTAGAGAATCTGGCCCTGCGCATCGGCAATATAGATGAACAGCGGCAACGACTCTACCATGGTCCGAAACTGGGCGTCCTGGGCCCGAATTTCAGCCATCAGCTCGGCCGTACGCTGCTTGGCCTCCACCCGCTCAGTCACGTCGATGCCGAACACCAGAATGCCCTGGGTCTGGCCCTGTTCGTCGGTCAGAGGCTGCAGCACGCCGTCGAAATAGAGCGTAGTGACCGAGCCATCGGCGGCGGCGGGCTGCACCATCGGCATTTCCGACAGCACAAACGGCGCCCCGGTCCGGTAGATTTCGTCCACGAGCTTGATGTACCCGTTGGTTACTAGCTCGGGCACGGCCAGGGCGGCGGGCATACCTAGTTGCACTTTGCCCCCAAAAAGCTGATTGCCCCTCTCATTGAGGAAGCCATACACGTGGTCGGGCCCGAGCAGGGTGGCAATATGAGCCGGCACCTGACTAAGAATCTGCTGAAAGTGCCGATCCTGGGAAGCTAGGCGCTGCTCGATTAGCTTCTGGTCGTGAATGTCGAGCGTAGTGCCCGTCCAGCCTATCAGGGTGCCGGCCGCATCCCGGCGTGGCACTCCGCGGGCCAGTTGCCAGCGGTACTGCCCATCGGCCCGGCGCAGGCGGTATTCGACCGAATACTCAGTGCCCGCGGCCCGGGTTCGGTGCCAGTTTTCCAGCACCCGGGCCCGGTCCTCGGGGTGCACCACCGACAGCCAGCCGTCGGCATCAGCCTGGGCACGGCTAATGCCCGTGTACTCCAGCCAGCGCGCACTGTGGTAGTCGGCGCCGCCGTCGGGGCGGGTCGTCCACACGATTACCGGCAACGTGTCGAACAGCTGCCGGAAGTCAGCCGCTGGCGCAGGACTGGCTTCCACGACGGGCTCGGCCCGGTAGAGAAAGTAGCGGATTTCGTTTTCGGGCCCCAGCACGGGCCAGGTACGGTGCTGCCAGCCGCCAGCCCGCGCTTCGTGCGCGGCCCAAGTGTTGGCTACGGCCGCCAAGCCGGCCTGCAGCTCGGCGCCTACCGTTCCCCACTCCGCCGATGACTCCGGCCCAAATACCGCCTCCACGACCTGGCCCAGCAGCTGCTCCAGCGGCTGCCCAGCGGTTTCGGCAGCCTCGGCCGAAGCTGCCACGATGGTCAGCGCCGGCGAAAGGGCCAGGTGAATACCGGGCAGGGCTGCAAAAAGAGCTTGATAGTCGGGTTGGGCGGGCATAAGAGAATCATAACGGGCCGCAGAAGCTCCTTGCTGGCGGGGCAGTATACGTAAGCGCCGCCATACTGAAGCATTCCGCCGCACGATTGTTGCCCGGCGGAGCGTTTCTTAACTGGCACTAGCTGGTGCCGGCTCGTAGTCAGCAGAAGGGCCGCCTTTGCTTTTTGTAGCCTTTCTTTGCCCCGCCGCGTAGCAATGATACGCCCATATTAGTCATGAAAAAGCCCTTGTTTCTTCCGCCCCTGTTCAGTGCCGCCCGCGCCGCCGGAATGACGGCCTGGCAAACCGGCCGCCTTTTCCAGCAGCTGGCCAAAAAAGCCCTGGACTCCATCCAGGACATTCTGCGGGCCGAAGTGCAGAAGGGCAACGTGCAGCTCGTGGCCGATTTTCTGGCCGACAAGGCCCTGCCCGCCGCTAAAGCCCTGCTGCTGGAGCGCATGGCCGCCCGGCTGCTGATCCGCATCGGACTGCGCGGGGCCCTGGCAACCAATGTCGTCGGCTGGATTCTGCCCTTCGTGCTGGAGCGCCTGATCAAAGTGGGGGTCAGTACCGGCTTCTTCGAGAAGGTGCGCACCCACGCTACCGTTGCCGACACGCTCCGCCGCCTCGACGAGCTCAAGCGCGCCGCCTGGAAAACCATGGTTCCCGATGCCGGCAGCGGCGCCGAAGTGCTGCCCGACGACCACCCGATGCCCGCGCAACTGCCGCCTACGGCCGGTTCTGAGTTGTAAGGAACAAGGAAAACCCAGGCTCCCGGCGTGAGTCCCACCCGCTGCCCGGCTGGTTTGGTCGAAAAGGCAGTAAGCCGGCAGCCGATTTTCCTACCTTGCGGGCATGATTAAAACGCTACCCCAACTATTTTTAGGCCTAACGCTGCTGTTTGCCGGCTCCAGCGCCCACCAAGCCCTAGCCCAGGGTCCCGTTAAGCAATGGGACAAAACCTACGGCGGCACCCTGGAGGACCGCCCCCTAGCAGTGGTCCTGACACCCGATGGCGGCTCCATCATTGGCGGACAGTCGTACTCGGACGCTGGGGGTGATAAGACGCAGAGCAGCACGGATACCGACTACTGGATTCTGCGGCTCGACGCCAGTGGCAACAAGATCTGGGACCGGACTTTCGGCACCTTCGGCAACGATATGTTTACAACGCTGGAAGCTACGGCCGACGGCGGCTTTCTGTTGGGCGGCACTACCAATACAGCCGTCAGTGGCGACAAAACCCAGGCCGGGCCCGGAGGCACCGATTTCTGGGTGATTAAGCTTGATGCCAACGGCACCAAGCTCTGGGACCGGGTCTACGGCAGTACGGGCCCCGATGCGCTGACGGCCATGGTCCGCACCCCGGACGGGGGCTTTCTGCTGGGCGGCACGTCGGGCGCGGGCGTTAGCGGCAACAAAACCCAACCCGGCAAAGGCGACAATGACTACTGGGTAATCAAGATTGACGCCGCCGGTAACAAGCTCTGGGACCAGGTATACGGCGGTACCTTCTATGATAACCTGAGCACCATGGTGGCCACCCAGGATGGAGGAGCCATCCTGGCCGGGACTTCCGGCTCGGTGCTCGGCGCCGACAAAACGGAGGCCAACCAGGGCGGCTCCGACTATTGGGTTGTCAAGATTGATGCCGCCGGAACCAAACAGTGGGACCGCACCCTTGGGGGTACCGACGACGACCAGGCCACCGGTATCCGGCAGGCCCTGGACGGGGGGTACATCGTGGCGGGGTCTTCAATCTCGGGCCAGGGCGGCAATAAAACGCAACCCAGCCGCGGCGGGCGAGATATGTGGCTGATTAAGCTCAACGCTAACGGTACCAAGCAATGGGACCGCACCTTCGGAGGCATTGCCACCGAGGAACCCGCCTCGGTAGTGGCAACCAACGACGGCGGCTTTCTGGCCGCGGGCTACTCCAACTCGAATATCAGCGGCGACAAGACCCAGAATATCATTGGCCTCTCCGACGTCTGGATGATTAAGATCGACGCCAACGGTATCAAACAGTGGGACCGCACCATGGGCGGCACCAAACTGGATTACCTGCTGACCTTCCAGGCCATGCAGGTGGCCCCGGACGGCAGCCTGCTGCTGGCCGTATTCAGTGAATCCAATAGCGGCTTTGATAAAACGCAGTCCAGCAAAGGCCTGCAAGACTACTGGATTATCAAGCTGGGCAATGTCACGACGGCCACGGCGGCCCCGGTAGCCGGCCAGGTTTTGCAGGCTTATCCCAACCCGGCCACGCGCCAGCTCACCGTGCGCCTGGGCAATGGCGCCCCGCGCACCAACCTGCGCCTGTCACTACTCGATGCCACGGGCCGCACTGTATACAGTCAACGCGTAACAGCAACCGGCGAGGCCGAAGTACCGCTTACGCTTCGTGAGCACCCGGCCGGGCTCTACCTATTGCGCCTGGAAGGTCCCGAGGGTTACGTGGCCACGCAGCGTCTGCAGCTGAACTGATTTGGCAACGGGTCGGGCCGGCCTCAGGGGAGCCGGTAGGCATCAGGAAAACAGCCCCGCCGTGTGGGCCGCCCGAATCAGTTCCGGGGCGGTTTTGAGGGCCACGTGCACGAAGCGCTTGGCCGACTCTTTCACCTCGTCCTTGCTGACTTCCCGGGATTCTTCGCGCACAAACTCGGCCAGGAGCTTAAAGGAGTGGGCAATGGCCTCGTGCCGGGGCTTGTCGGCGTGCAGCTCCTGCTGCACAATGGCCAACTGGGCGCGGAGCTTGTCGCGCCGGGAGGTGAACACCGAGTCGTTTTCCATGTGGGGCCGGATTCGCTCCACCAGTTCCACCAGGGGCAGCAGCTTGGTGGCCGTAGTAGCGGCCGTAGCCACCAGCGGGTTCATGAGCCGGTCGCGCTTGCGGAGCCGCTCCGCCAGCAGTGCTTCTTCCGGCGGTGCCCCGGCCGTATCCAGCATTACTTCTCCCCTGTTGTTATCAGCCTCCATGCCATGACGAATCTAGTGCTCTCCTAAAGTACGGCCGCCGCACCGGGATTTCCAATTCTTGGGTGGCTCTTGCTGCATTCGGGGCACAAGAGCCAGCTAGTGGGCTAAAGCTGAACGGCAAGCATAAGCATTTTACTATCTTTCGATCCGCTGAGCACGACGTCTTTTTCCACTAGCTACTGATCTTTCTTTACTCTTCTTATGCCCCAGCATCCTACTCCCGCACCCCACGTAGCCGGGGTTTCTATTTCCAGTAAAAATGGCATCATTGTTCTAGTTATCATCCTGATCCTGATTGCCCTGTTCGGTAAGTCCACTACCTCCACGCCCCCTGCAGCAAAGCCCGGGCAAGCAACTGTAGCAGACTCAGTAGCCGAGTGATCAGGCGGAACGCCACCACTAGTGACTTCGAAGCCCAGCCTTACACTTCTCCCCTGACAGTGTGCGCCACACTGCTACTGCTAAGGTTGGATTATGTAATCAGCAGTAGAGGCGAAAACTCAGTAAAAAGCATGGCAAAGGCATGTATTCGCTTGCGAGGAATTGAGTAGCTTGCTGCTGAGTTTCTATAACCCAATCTGCTCACGAAAACCAAGTTTATCTCCTTGATTGCGAGAGGAACGCAGCTGCTCTGCGCTCGGAGAACGACCTACTCCGGAGCCAGCTGGCGGATAAGGAGCGGATTATCCAGCTGTTGGAGCGGCAACAAAATTTATCAAAGTAGTTCTTAAGCAATTCATCTCTTCTGAAATGGTATGAGCCAAGTCCAAATCAGGTATACTGACATTCCATGGGAAGGTAAAACGGTACGATTAGTCCGGTTTCCTAACACTCCTGTGCGGCCCTCTGGATTCATATCTGAATGGGATACTCCCGAAGTAAATCCGAACGATTATCTACCTGAAGCTATAGAGCAGGAAGTAGCACGGCTTTTCCAAGATGATAAAGTCGAGCTCTATTTTGACTCTATCGAAATGATTTTTCATCCTTCTGATGATCTGGTAAAATTTCCTGCTGCTATGGTAGACGACGATTCCAAAGACTTCACTTGGCACGAGGCCACACTAACGAATCAGTACAAGACACTTTAGCACAAGCCAGAACATATCCATTTAACCCTATTTCAATACGTTATGGCAAATTGCCCCAAGAGCAAGAGCTCCCCGAAGTAACCGAACGACTTGGCTTTGCGGGCTTCGTGCAGTATTCCACTCTTTCCATGTTTAGCAATGAGCAGTTTGAGTTGCTGACAAAAATTGCAGGTGATCTAGAAGCTATGCAACAACACTTTAACAATCAATAGATGAGCATGTTACCTACCATTTCCACACCTCGCCTGTTACTCCTGCTCCTGCTGTGCCTGACGCTGCTCGCGGCCGCCTGTACCAAAGACGCGGCCGAACCCGGGCCCACGTTAGAAGGCCGTTGGAAACATAAAAGTATTGTCTACAACCTCTATCGCTCCAACGGCACCCTCCTGCTCGCAGATAGCCTGTCTATGCTACCCAGTCACCGGGTTATCACAGCCGATGTCATTACGGAGCACGACGTGAAGGATAATTCGCTCCTCCACACGGCCAACTATATCCGCACCAACAACCGCATCGACTTTGTTCCCGTCACTCGCATCGACGAACATCTTATCGAGTTGACCGAGCACCGCCTTACTCTGCACTCCGATACGGTCTTTCTTTCTGAAGATGTCTATACTATAGTCGTGCGTAAGTACACCCGCTAGTGCGCTCAGTCGCCCTAGGGCCCGCCGCGGCGGCGTAGTTTTCTCGCTGCTATTCGTATTCCTATGCCTCGCTTGTTCCCCTTGCTCTTACTGTGCCTGACGCTGTTGCTGGCCGCCTGTAAGAAAGACTCTGCCGAGCCTGAGCCGCCGCTGGAAGGCGCTTGGCTGAAGGTCGAAGATGTCAAGTCTATCTACGACCCTACCGGCAAACTGCTCGACACCTATACTTCCCCCAACCTTGAGGGATTCACCTGGGAGTTTACCTCTACCAGCCATCAGCTTTTTTTCACGTATCGCGGGCAATACACGCCGGCTGGCCCCCCGCTCACCTTCAAACGAGTGGGCAACAAGCTCATGCATGACCAGAACGGGGAAGTAGCGCAAATCCTCACCTTGACCCAGCACCAGCTGGTGTTGTTCTACGAGAAGCAATTCCCGGATGCCAATGGCAACCGTACCGACTGGCGGTTGACCTTTTCCCGCTAGCCCAGGGCTGGTTTCTCCAGGGGGCCACCGGGGCGGCGCCTTTGCAATTCGTTATTCCTTATCCCATGCCCCGCCTGCTCCTATTAAGCTTTCTGCTGCTCACGGCTGCCTGTAAGAAGGAAGCCGCCGAGCCTGAGCCAGCACTGCAAGGCCGCTGGAACAGAAATGCCTTTGTATCCATCGACTATGATGCAACGGGCAACGTGCTGGCAACTTACGAGGATCAGCCAACGGGACTAGAGCTGTACTACACCATCTCTGCCGACACGATACGGTACTTCGAGAATCAAACGCTTCTTTCGCACAGCCGCTACGCCCGGGAAGGCTCGGTGTTGCACGTGATGCAGTACAACGTGAACATGCGCCGGATGGACCAGTATGATTTGACGATTACCGAGCTAACCGATGCCCGGTTGGTTTTTCAGCGGCGCGCAACTCGCCCCGGCGGGTATTACTCTATTTCGACGACAACCTGCGCCCGGTAAGCTCCGCGTTTCGCTGCCGTTGTAGCTTGAGCTGCGCCTGAGTCAGATACCGTCTTCTCATAAACTGTAAAGCACAAAAAAAGCCGCCCCACCCGGAACGGCTTTTAGTGAAATCGAGAAACCGGAGAAAATTCCCACCCAACTCCGGCCCGATTCTAACCTCTGGACTTAGTGACGGAACAACAGTTCGCGGTACTTTACCAAAGGCCAGTCCTCATCGGCTACCATCAGCTCCAACTTGTCGACGGAGCGGCGAATGGTGTCGAAATGCGTTTTAACCGTGTCGCAGTACGCAATGGCACGCTCCCGGGTATCTTCAATTTTGTTGGCCACCTTACGGGCATTCACCATCTCATCTACCTGGGTTTTGATGGTGCTGATGTGGCGCGAAATGGCTTTGATGGTATCCACCGTCACCTGCGACAGCTCGTCGTCGAGGCCCAGCTCGCGCAGACCGCGCACGTTGGTGATGAGCTTGGTCTGGTAGGCCACGGCCGTCGGAATGATGTGGTTCACGGCCAGATCACCCATAACACGGCTCTCGATCTGGATTTTCTTCATGTATTCTTCCAGCAAGATGTCGTGGCGGGCGTGCAGCTCCACGTGCGAGAAGATGTTATGACGGGCAAACAGGTCGGCGGCGTCTTCGCGCACCAGGGCGTCGAGAGCCTGAGGCGTAGTCGGGATGTTCGACAGACCACGGCTAGCGGCCTCTTCCTTCCACTCGTCGGAGTAACCGTTGCCCTCGAAGCGGATGTTTTTGGAGCTGATAACGTACTCGCGCAGCACCTCCACGATGGCCACTTCCTTCTTTTTGCCCTGCTCAATCAGCGCGTCGACCGAGTTCTTAAACTCGATGAGCTGGTCGGCCACGATGGTATTGAGCACCGTCATCGATGACGAGCAGTTGGCCGACGAACCCACGGCGCGGAACTCGAACTTGTTGCCGGTGAAGGCGAAAGGCGAGGTACGGTTACGGTCGGTGTTGTCGAGCAGAATGGCCGGAATCTTGTCGATGCCGAGCTTGAGGTAGATGTTGTCGCCTTTGTCGAGCGGCAGCTTGGCCGTGCGCTCCAGCTCGTCGAGTACCGAGTTCAGCTGGGAACCCACGAAGACCGACATGATGGCCGGCGGGGCTTCGTTGGCACCGAGGCGGTGGTCATTGGAAGCCGAGGCAATGCTGGCGCGCAGCAAATCGCCGTAGCGGTGCACGGCCTTAATAGTCGTGATGAAGAACGCCAGGAACTGGAGGTTTTCCTTGGGGCGGCGGCCGGGAGCCAGCAGGTTGACGCCCGTGTCGGTGCTCATGGCCCAGTTGTTATGCTTGCCCGAGCCGTTGACGCCCGAGAAGGGCTTCTCGTGCAGCAGCACTTTCAGGTTGTGCTTCTCGGCCACACGGTCCATGATGTCCATGAGCAGCTGGTTATGGTCGACAGCCAAGTTAGCGTCCTCGAAAGTCGGGGCGCACTCAAACTGGTTGGGCGCTACTTCGTTGTGGCGGGTGCGCAGCGGAATACCGAGGCGGTTCGACTCTTCCTCGAAGTCAAGCATGAAGGCGTGTACCCGGCTCGGGATGGAGCCGAAGTAGTGGTCTTCGAGCTGCTGACCCTTGGCTGGAGCATGACCAAACAGCGTGCGGCCGGTCATTACCAGGTCGGGGCGGGCGTCGAACAGCGCCTTATCGACGATAAAGTACTCCTGCTCGATACCCAGCGTAGTGCTCACGCGGTTTACGTCCTTATCGAAGTACTGGCACACGTCGACGGCAGCCTGTTCCAACGCGGCCAGCGACTTGAGCAGTGGGGCTTTGTAGTCGAGGGCTTCACCGGTGTAAGCCACGAAAATCGTGGGAATGCACAGGGTTTTGGCGCCGGCCGTTTCGATGATGAAGGCGGGGGAAGTCGGGTCCCAGGCAGTGTAGCCACGGGCCTCGAAGGTATTGCGGATGCCGCCGTTGGGGAACGAGGAAGCATCGGGCTCCTGCTGCACCAGCGCCGAACCTTTAAAGTTCTCAACCGGGCGGCCGTCGGAGTTCAGATCAAAGAAAGAGTCGTGCTTCTCGGCCGTCGAGCCGGTCAGGGGCTGGAACCAGTGGGTGTAGTGCGTGGCACCCTTAGCCATGGCCCAGGTTTTCATGGCCGAAGCCACGGCGTCGGCTACGGAGCGCTCTACCGGCGAGCCTTGCTTGATAGCGGCTTGCAGCTTCTTGAAATATTCGCCCGGCATGGTAGCGCGCATGGCGTCCAGGTTGAACACGTTCTTGCCGAAGCTGTCGGAGCGACGCTCATCGGAAGTAACAACGGCCTGCGGCTTGCGCTGGTCGACTAACTCAAGAGCTTTAAAGCGGAGAATTGCCATGTACTGTTTAGACGGAAAGCAACGATGGGTAATTGACAGGGGCAAATGTAAGAGCACTCCCTTGGCATTTGCAACTACCACCCTTCAAATATGAGTAATTTTTCGACAAACACCCTAATTTTCCTTTCTAACCCTCTCCGATTCGGGGCACTTTACAAAATACTAACATGTTTTTACCAGCGACTACCCTAAAAAGGCAATTCAACCCGTGAATTTTCGGAATTGTGGTTTCCTAGGTCGGGTTTCGGTAGCCACTGGCTTTCCTCCTACCTTTGCGGGGTGAGAAACCGCTTTGCGTTCCAGCCCCGCTACTTTTTGTTCTGGCTGGTGTACTTCGTCATTACGAAGGCTGCTTTTTTACTTTACCACTTCACCCAAACGGCCGCCCTGCCACCAGGCAGCGTCGCGCGCATCTTTGGCTACGGCCTGCGCCTCGACGCTTCGGCCACGGCCTACCTGAGCGTAGTGCCCTTTCTGCTCTTCGCCATCGGCAGTGCCCTGCCCGCCCGCTGGTTTCCGCGCCGCCTGCTTACATTCTACTCGGCTGTGCTGGGCGTGGTGGTGGCCTTTTTCACCGTGGCCGACCTGGAGCTGTACCGGGCCTGGGGTTTCCGGCTCGACGCGACGCCGCTGCAGTATTTGAATTCGCCGGGCGAAATGGCGGCCTCGGCCGGCAGCGCGCCCCTCCTAGTATTAACGGGCATTCTGGCCGGCCTGCTCGGGCTGGGCTGGTGGCTATACCAAAAGATGGTGGGCCCGATTCCGGACTTGCCGCCGCACTTTGGCCGGCCCCGGGCCGTGCTGGCCAGCGTGTTGTACCTGGCCCTGCTCATTGTGCCCCTGCGCGGAGGCCTGCAGCAGATTCCCATCAACCAGAGCGACGTGTATTTCAGTGCCTTGCCCTTTGCCAACCATGCCGCCCTGAACGTGCCCTGGAATGTGGCCCAGACCCTGCTGCTGACCGACAACGGCCCGAACCCCTACCAGTTTATGCCCGACTCGGCCGCTACGCGCACCGTGCGCCAGCTCTATGCCCCAGCCCAGCCCGCCGCGCCCGATACAGCCCGTCTGCTGCGCACCACCCGACCCAACGTGCTGTTTATCATCCTGGAGAGTTTCACGGGTAAGTTTGTGGCCAGCACCGGCGGCGAAATCAACGTGACGCCCAACCTCGACAGCCTGGCCCGCACCGGGGTGCTCTTCAACAACATCTACGCGGCCGGCGACCGAAGCCAGAAGGGCCTGGTGGCTTTGCTTAGCGGCTACCCCAGCCAGCCCACCACCAGCATTATCAAGTACCCACGCAAAACCGAGCGGCTCCCCCACCTCTGCCGCTCCCTGGAGCAGGTTGGCTACAAGTCCCACTATTATTATGGCGGGGAACTGGCATTTGCCAACATGAAAAGCTACCTGGTGGCGGCCGGTTATGACCAGTTTACCGAACGAGCCGACTTCTCGCGCAGCCAGCAGAACTCCAAGTGGGGCGCCCAGGACCACGTGCTCTTCGACCGGGTGCTGCAGGATCTGAAGACGCAGCCGATGCCGTTTTTCGTTACGGCCTTCACCTTGAGCAGCCACGAGCCGTTCGAAATTCCGATAGCGCGCAAGTTTCCCGGCACCGACGAAACAGCCCTGTTCCGCAATTCCGTGTACTACACCGACTGGGCTCTGGGCCGCTTTCTGCACACAGCCCGGCAGCAGCCTTGGTGGGATAATACCCTGCTGGTACTCGTAGCCGACCACGGCCATACGCTGCCAGGCAACGACCCGAACGAGAGTGGCCGCAAATTCGGGATTCCGCTGGTGCTGGCCGGCGGCGCGCTACGCCCCGAAGCCCGCGGCCGGGTGTACTCGCAAATAGCCTCCCAGACTGACATCGCCGCCACGCTGCTGCGGCAGCTGCAGCTACCCACTGCCGACTACAAGTGGAGCCACGACTTGCTGCAGCCCCTGCGACAGCCGTTTGCTTTCTACTGCTTTTCCGACGGCTTCGGCATGGTCAGTTCCTCCGGCACGGTTACGTTCGACAACGTACCGCGCAAAGTAATCAAGAGCGACCCACGGGTCACGAAAGAGCAGCTGCGCCAGGGCCAGGCGTTTGAGCAGGCTTCGTATGAGGATTTTCTGCGTAAGTAAGCTTCGTTAGCGGCCAACTCAGCCGGACCGACTTTTCCCTATTGCTGCGTGATGCCACATCTGCTTTTTATTTACAATGCCGATACCGGGTTGGTCAACAGCTTGCTGGATTTGGCGCACAAGCTCGTTTCGCCGGCTACTTATCCGTGCTCCTTGTGCGCCATTACCCACGGCACCCGGATGCGCCCCGAATGGAAGGAGTTTGTGGCAGGCCTGCCCCTGCCGACGGAGTTTTTGCATCGAGACGAGTTCTTAGCAAGGTACCCGCAGCAGGCCGCTACGGCCCTGCCGGCCGTCTTTCTAACAAATGATATCGGTGAGCTAACGCCCTTTATTACGGCTGCCGAGCTCAACCAAACCGACCTGCCGGGCCTGATGCAGCTGATTCAGCAGCGGTTGGCCGCAGTAATGTAAGCGGGTCGGGCAGGGCTTCTTACCAAAAAGTTCACGCATTATTTCCGACGGCTGGTCCGTGCTTGAACTTCCGAAGCTGTATCTTTGTGGTCTTGACTTATGGAAACCAGAAAAGTTGCCTTTTATACGCTGGGCTGCAAGCTCAACTTCTCCGAAACGTCGGCCATCGGACGGCAGTTTGAGGAACGCGGGTTCAGCAAAGTAGCCTTCGAGGATGCTGCCGACATCTACGTCATCAATACCTGCTCCGTCACCGACCACGCCGACCGGAAGTGCCGCAAGGTGGTCAAGGAAGCCTTGAAGCATAATCCCGAGGCCTTCGTGACCATCGTGGGCTGTTACGCCCAGCTCAAGCCCCAGGAAATTGCCGAAATTCCCGGGGTGCACGCCGTACTTGGGGCCGCCGAGAAGTTTCAGCTCGTGGACATTCTGGCCGGGTTCGAAAAGCCCGCAATCGGGCAACCCGGTCATGTGCACGCCTCACCCATTGCGGCGGCCACCGAGTTTCACGCCGCCCACTCCTACGGCGACCGGACCCGTACCTTCCTCAAGGTGCAGGACGGCTGCGACTATTCCTGCTCATTCTGCACCATTCCTCTGGCCCGGGGCAAAAGTCGCTCGGGCAGCGTGCAAAGTGTGGTAGAGCGGGTGCAGAAGCTGGCCGAAACTGGCGTCAAGGAAATCGTGCTGACGGGTGTGAACCTGGGCGACTTCGGCTTGCAGGGCCCCGACCGGCAACGGCTGGAAGACTTCTACGACCTGGTCCAGGCCCTCGACGAGGTAGAAGGCATCGAGCGATTCCGCATCAGCAGCTGCGAGCCCAACCTGCTCACCGACGACATTATCCGCTTCGTAGCCCGCTCGAAGCGCTTTATGCCCCACTTCCACATCCCGTTGCAGTCGGGCTCCAATAAGATTCTGGGTCTAATGCGCCGCCGCTACCGCCGGGAGCTGTACCAGGAGCGCGTGGCCCTAATCAAGGAAGTAATGCCCCACGCCTGCATTGGCGTCGACGTCATCGTCGGCTTCCCCGGCGAAACTGAGGCCGATTTCCTGGAAACCTACCAGTTTCTGAACGATCTGGATGTGAGCTACCTGCACGTTTTCCCGTATTCGGAGCGCGAAAATACGCTGGCCCCCACGCTGCCCGGCCGGGTACAGGACCGCCACCGCCACGAGCGGACCACGCAGCTGCGCGGGTTGTCGGAAAAGAAGAAGCGCTATTTCTACGAGCAGCACTTAGGTACCGAAACGGCGGTCTTGTTTGAGGACGACGTGACCAACGGACACATGGAAGGTTTTACGCCGAACTACATCCGGGTAGTGGCCAAATATGACCCGCTGCTGGTGGGTGAACTGAAGCGCCTGCGCCTAACGGCTGTTAATCCGCAGAACCTGATGGAAGCCGAAGAGCTGGGCGTAGAAGTTTTTCAGCACTGAGGCCTCTCCTGGCTAGCAAATCAATCTGGCAACACTGCTTTTACCAACAAAAAAGGCCCGTCAACTGAAGTGACGGGCCTTTTTTGTTTTATCCAAATGAACAATATCTTACTTAACCATTTGTTGTTTCATCAAATCCATCATTTGCTGCATCATCCGCTGTTGTTCCTGCAGATGCTGGTTACGCAGTTCAGCCATAGCCAGCTGATGCGCCATTTGCTGAGTGTACAAAGCCGTCTGCCAGCTGATATCTGGTGCTGGTGCTGGTGCTGGTGCTGGTGCTGGTGCTGGTGCTGGTGCTGGTGCTGGTGACACAGCAGGGGCGGCCGCAACAGGCTCTATAACCGGGGCAGCCGCAGGTACTTCAGCTACAGCGCCTTCTTTTACGGGAGCTACTGTGGGTTCTACCACAACAGAGGCTGTTACAACTGCTGGCTCAGCAACTGGAGCGGATACAGAGGGGTTGGCAACTACTGGCTCCACAACAGGTGAATGACTTACAACAGACGCTTCTGGCCGGGGCTCTGCTACCCGGGCGCTAACTGTCGGCGCAGTTGGCACGGGGTCAATCGGCAGTGAGGAGCCGGCAACCAGCATACTGCCCGTTCCCTGCAACAGCCAATCTTTTGACACATTTGGATACACCTCAAAAATCTTACACAAAAGGTCAAACCCGGGCTTATTTCGCTCATCCACAATGTGCTGAATGACGGTTGCCGTCTTATCCAGCGACGAAGCAAAGGCATTTTTTGATATCCCCAAATGAGCAATAAGCTGTGTAAAGCGCTGCCCAACTGTTCCAGTAGCCACCATATCCAAATGTTTTATATCCCAAATGTAACAATAATACTGTTGCCGTGCATGTGGGGTTTTCTTTTTCTTTATGGAGCCGGCTTGCGCTACGGGCTGTAGCAATGCGGCTGCAGCCGTGCCTAGGGAAACACGTAGGTTTCGTCAGGCAAAAACTCAAAGTCGAGGCGTGACATACCCACGGGATGAAACAGCAGCAGTGCATCGGGACGCAGGGCGAATTCGGTTAGATGCAACGTAGATTCGTTCGGGCCAGCTGCAGCCCAATTGCCTGCCTCAAGTCTAATAGCTCCCTGTGGCGTGGTGCTCCATTCATTGAGGCCGTAAAGCTGCGCTACACGCGCAATCAGCGTTGAGTCGTCGCCGTAATAGGCCACTACGTCAGCCAGCTCGTCGTGCAAACGGCGGCGGATAGCGGCTCCTAGTCAACGCTCCAGTTGCGCGAGAGGGTCGGCAACTAGCTTTGGAAGCGTCACCAGCCGGCCGGTGCGCAAATCGAAGGTCAGGTGGCTGGTGCCCGGTTGGACGAGGCCCTGATCTTTCCGCTGAAACTGAAAGGAAAGCAGATAATTCTGGTTGAGCAGCACCTCGTACGTCATGCCGGTCAGACCGCTGCCCGCGGCCAGCCAGTGGCGACTTTCTTCATCATAGCAGCATTCGCGGGCCAGCTGGGTCAGTTGCCGCCGCGGACTAGCAGTCGAGTCGACAGCGCTGCTATAGTCGGTGACGAGGCCTAGCAGCTGCCGGTTGATGCGCCGGGCCACGACCGTATTGGGCAGCCGAACCTGGGGAATTTGAAAGTTTCCGCCCCTGCCTTCATGGGTGATGGTATATACCTGGGCCTGCTGGCCGGGCCGTATTTGGGCCCCGGCCGCCGAGCAACCAGCCAGCCCCACTCCTATCCTCAGCAACCACCGCAGCAGCTGCTTCACTTACCCGACCTTTAGCCCACCAGTAACGCTTTATTCGTAGCGCAGAGACTCAATCGGGTCGAGGCCGGCGGCTTTGCTGGCCGGGTAGTAGCCCGAGGCCAAGCCCACGGCAATGCAGATGGCCAGGCCCAGCGTCATCCAGAACCAGGGCACCAAGAAGGCGCCTTCGCCGATGAGCAGGGAAATCGAGTTGCCCATCGTGACGCCGAGCAGGATGCCGAGCAAACCGCCCATCACGCAGATTACGATGGCCTCAATCAGGAACTGCTGGCGAATCTGGCGGGAAGTGGCGCCCAGAGCCTTGCGGATCCCGATTTCGCGGGTGCGCTCGGTCACCGATACCATCATGATATTCATCAGGGCAATACTGGCCCCAAGCAGGGTAATGAAGCCCACTAAGCCGCCCCCCACGCGCAGGTTACCCGAGAGGGAGTCGAGCTTGCCGGCCAGCGAGTCGCTACGTTCCACGTCGAAGCTGTCTTCCTGTCCGAGCTGGTCGTGGCGCACGGCGCGCATGATGCCGGTGGCTTGCCCCGTGAGATAAGCCAAGTTTTCAGGCTCCAGTGTTGCCGTTTTCACGTCGTAGGTCAGGGCCCGCTGCCGGGGCATCTGGTTGCCGGTTTCCAACGGAATCAGCACCATCCGGTCGGCTCCGCCCCCGCCCATGGTCGAGCCGCTTTTTTCCAGCTCGCCTACCACCTGAAAGCGGCGGCCCAGCAGGTAGATGTACTTATCGACCGGGCTCTGGTTGGGAAACAGCTTGTCGGTAATTTCCTTGCCTACGATGGCCACGTTAGTGCCGTTTTCTAGCTCAATCGACGAAAAGGCCCGGCCCCGGGCCAGGTTGTAGTTCTGAATCTGGAGGTAGTTTTCGTCGCCGGCCACCACACTCATATTCGGGTTGGTTTTCTTGCCGTTAGACTTCACCTCGGCCGCCCCGGCAATGAAGGCGGAAATACCAACCTGCCCGTCGTCGCCGACCTGTTCCTTGTACTGCTGGGCCTGCAGGTAGGTAATGGCCGGATACACTTTGTCCTGCACCCCGCCGCGCCGCATGCGGTTAAAGTAGCCCTTGGCCTTGATTTCGAAAGAATTGGCGCCCAGGCTGGCAAACGTCTGGTTCAGGGAATACTTAATGGCGTCGATGGCCGTCAGGATGCCAACCAACGACATGATACCGATGCTCACAATCAGGGCCGTCAGGACGGTCCGCAGCAAGTTGCTGTGAATGGAGCGAAACGCCTCCTTGATGTTTTCGAGCAGGTGCATAGCAGCTAAGGATAAAATCGACCGGAAGTAAAAAGCTAAAACTGGCTTTATCGGGCTTAAACACCGATTTTAAGCCATACACGGGCTCCGCAAGGTAACCCGTTTCCGGCAAACTCCGGGCCGTTTCGCTACATTTGTTTAGGCCCGCCCGGCCCACCCTGGCAACCCCAACGGAATTCTCTGCGTCGGTTTGTTGTACGGTTGTTGTACCCCTTCTTCCCTGACTTAGCAGAACCCGATGGTGCTGAAGCGAATTTTGCCTTTGCTGCTGCTGGTGGCTCTCTGGCTTGGTGGCCCGGCCGCAGCCTGGGCCAACCACGTTTTTATTCCGATGGACCAGGCGCAGAAAGAGCACCTGAAGGCCTACGGCATTGCCTACTGGCTGCTGGCCCGGCAGGTGGAAGTCGACTGGCTGCTGAACTACCGCGGGGGCAGCTTTGCCTGCGAGGCGGCCCAGGGCCTGGAGAATGAGCTGGCCGTGCGCGGCATCAGCTACCAGGTCATTTCCGAAGCCCAGTACAGCAGCATCCTGCAGCAAATTGCCGACCCCAACGCCAACATGGACATCATGAAGCTGGAGAAGGCACCCAAAATTGCGGTGTACACGCCCAAGGGCAAGCAACCCTGGGACGACGCGGTGACGATGGTGCTGACCTACGCCGAAATTCCCTACACCGAAATCTACGACGACGACGTGCTCAACGGGGTGCTGCCCAAGTACGACTGGCTGCACCTGCACCACGAGGACTTCACCGGCGAATACGGCAAGTTCTATGCCTCCTACCGCAACCGGCCCTGGTACCAGCAGCAGCAGCGCGACGCGGAGGCTGCCGCCAAACGCCACGGCTTCAACAAGGTAAGCCAGATGAAGGGCGCCGTCGTGACCAAGATGCAGGAATTCATTGCCGGCGGCGGATTCCAGTTTGCCATGTGCTCGGCCACCGACACCTACGACATTGCCCTGGCCGGCCTGGGCCTGGATATGGTGGAAAGCATGTACGACGGCGACCCGGCCGACCCCACGGCCCAGTCCAAGCTCAACTTCAACCGCACCCTGGCTTTTAAGGATTTCCAGATCGTGCGGGACCCGTATCAGTACGAGTACTCCAATATCGACATGCAGCCCGGGGAGCGGGGCGTGTACGAGGACAACGACTATTTCCAGCTCTTCACTTTCTCGGCCAAGTACGACCCGGTGCCGACCATGCTGACCCAGAACCACGAAAAAACCATCAAGGGCTTTATGGGCCAGACCACCGCCTTCCGCAAGCAGCTCATCAAGTCGGACGTGGTGGTGATGGGCGACAACAAGGCCTCGGGAGAAGTGCGCTACATGCACGGCACGCTGGGCAAGGGTACCTGGACCTTTTATGGCGGCCACGACCCGGAAGACTACCAGCACCTGGTGGAGGAAGAGCCCACCGACCTGGCGCTGCACCCCAATTCGCCTGGTTACCGCCTGATTCTGAATAATATCTTGTTTCCGGCGGCCAAGAAGAAAAAGCAAAAGACCTAAGCCATAGGGCCCTTCTGAATTCGGTAATAAAAAAGCCTGCTGCAGTCCGCAGCAGGCTTTTTTATTACCGGCCTACTGCCCTACTTTACTTGCCCTTCTATACTAAGCTAACTCTTCCCTATCCATGATGTACTTCGTTCCCCGGTTTCGTGCTCTGCTGCTGTGGCTGAGCCTATGCCTGCCGTTTGTGCTGCTTGCCTGCTCTAAAGAAGATATTGCCCAACCTACAACCGGAATAGTAGAGGGCACCGTTTCTCCGGCTCATGCGCTGCAGCTGGTGACGGCGACAGGCCCTGACGGGCGCACGTTTGAGGCGACACCGGATGGTACTACCGGCCAGTTTAGCTTAACCAGCTTACCCGCCGGTGTCTATACCCTGACATTCCGTTCCGTAACGGGCTATGTGAATCCGGACCCGGTGAAAGTAACAGCTGAACCCGGCCGCTCGGTATCAGTGGGCCGCATCGTTTCGGTCCGGGATGGCAAAATTCGGGGTATGATGACGTGGAATGTGGGCTCTACCTCCTATTCCGCCACACTCTACTATGGAAGCATCCGTAAATCGAGCATGATTCTGACCGGGACCACCAGTCTGGGCTCGGTTTGGCAACAAGTCAGCCTGGTTATTCCCGGGGAGGGGTTTGGCACTGCCGCTCCCTTCAAAGGCGTGGGCACATACCCGCTAGAAACGTCCGACTACCTCTTCGCCGATTTTACGTCCTATGCTAATGGCAACCCGATCAGGCATGTTACAGGTTTTCCTGGCAAACCGGGAGGCACAATCACAATAACCAGCTTCGACGAAAATGCCCGCACCGTCGCCGGGACGTTTGAGTTTGTGGGTACCCCACTTACCCTTGGGTATGAGGACGTAGCGGTAACGAACGGCCGTTTCAACGTAACATACTAAACAGCCCAGCCGCCAGTAGCCGAGAGAGCCTGCTGGGTTCCGGCGCAATTGCCAAAAGCCCCGCTGGATACCCTAGTGGGGCTTTTGGCAGTTACATCACGGGGCGGGATGGCCAACGGGAAGTGCGGGCTCGGGCATATTGTTTGAACCGAACCGTTGCTTCGACAAACTAAATCCCGTAAGCTCCCCGTATACCAAACAACCATGGCCCGCCTAGCTACGGCCACAAAGCTGCTTTTTGCACCAACGCCCCTCGTATGAACCTAGAGCACATCAACTATGGCCTCTCGGCCAGCCAGGAAGAAACCAAACCGATTGAGGAGATGCCCAACCCGCTGCCGCGGGCCGTACTACGCCTGAATAACCACGCCCTGCTCGACGGGGAATGGAACTTCGCCCTCGACGCCGACGACCGGGGCCTGCGGGATGGATGGTATTTGGGGCACAACTATGAATACAAAGCCCAGTGGCCCGGCTCCATCGAGGCGCACATGGCCCAGGCCAAAGGCCAGAGCCAGCCTACGCAGTGGCAGGATCGGGTGGTAGCCTGGTACGAGCGGGAGTTTACCCTGCCCGAGGTCGAGGAGCCCCTGCTGCGCTCCATGTTTCAGCTCACCTTCGGGGCCTGCGGCTACGAAACCCGGGTGTGGCTCAACGGCCGGCAGCTGCGCACCATCGAGGGCGAAGACGTGCACTACGGCGAGTATACCTCGTTTTCCTACGAGCTGCGGGAAGAAAACCTGCATCTGGTCAACCGGCTCACCGTCCGCATTGCCGACACGATGGACGCCGAAACTACCCGGGGCAAGCAGGAGTCACACATTTATAAGCGCGGCGGTATCTGGTACCAGACCTATACTGGGGCCGTGCGCAGCGTGTGGCTGGAAATGGTGGAGCGCAACCGGCTCCGCTCCCGCGTGGGCGTCGACAGCGTGGTAGAAGACCAGCTCGTGCGCTTCAACATCACCACTCGTATTCACGACCCAGGCCTGTATACGTTGCGGCTGCAGGTATATGAGCGGGGCCGCAAAAACGGCACGCCTCCCCTCTATACTTCCGACTTTCCCCTGCGCCTGGAAGCCGGGCAGCGGCAGCAGCGCGTGGTGCTGGAGATGCCCGGCGCCCGGCTTTGGTCCCCGGAAGCGCCCAACCTCTACCAGCTCGTGGCCCAGCTCGTGGACTCGGAAGGCTACGCGGCCCAGATTGAAACCCACTTCGGCCTGCGTAAAATCGAGTCCCGGGGTAAGCACGTATACCTGAACAACGAACCTACCTACCTCGACGGCATCCTCTACCAGCCCGGCACGGCTACTTACGAGGAAATGCAGCGCCACATGCACGCCATGCAGAAGCTGGGCTGCAATCTGGTGCGGGTACACATTGCCGGCGTCGACCCGCGCATCTACAACCTAGCCGACGAACTGGGCCTGCTCTTGTGGGTGGAAGTGCCGAGCCCGCACACCTCTAGCCCGCGCAGCCGCCAAAACCATAAAGAGGAACTGCTGCGCATGCTGGCCCTGATTGAGTCCCACCCGTCGGTGGTTATCTGGAGCCTGTATAACGAGGACTGGGGCTGCCAGGACATTGCCACCAACCCCGAAACCCGGCGCTACATCACCGACACCTACCACTACATGCAGATCGAGCATCCGCAGTTTCTGGTGGTCGATAACGACGGCTGGCAGCATATTTCCCAGGAAGGCCGTTTGAAGTCGGACCTGCTCACGGCCCACCTCTACACGCCCGACCTGCCCCGCTGGCGCGACCTGCTCGACCGGCTCGTGGCTGGGGAAATGATCGGCGTGGCGGCTTTTCCGCTGGTTATCGGCGACGCGTTTTTCTACCGCCGCCAGAAACCACTGATTGTCAGTGAGTGGGGCGGCTTTGGCTTTGCCGATTACGGCGGCCCCCAAGCCGGGGAAGAGCGCACCGAGCGGATTCGGCAGTTTAAACAGGAACTGCGGGCCCGCTCCATTGCCGGCGACGTGTATACCCAAGCCACCAACATTGAGGATGAGCGCAATGGCGTAATCGACCCGCACACCGGCGAATTGTCGGTGCCGCCGGGCCTGCTCAACTCCCGCCAGTTTGAAGGGCCGCGCTAGCACTCCTGGTGTCAATTTTCCGAGGCATAGAAAAGCCCGGCTGCTACAGGCCTGTAGCAGCCGGGCTTTTTGTACTTATCGTTGAACCCGGACCTGACTGCCGCCTTCTACTTATCGAAGTGCACGAACTGCCGCGGAAACTCGGGTATCTCGACGTTATTGTAGGGGTCCACGTCGAGCGTGAGCTGAATCATCACCGGCTGCCCCTTGGTTATGCCGTAGGCCAGAAGCTCGTAGGATGTTCCCGTCTCGGTGGGGTGGCTAAACTTGAAGGCCTTGGCTGGGGTGCCCTGAATAAAGCAGGCCATTTCCTGTAAGTCCTTGCCTTTTAGCTTCTTCATTCGTTGTTTGGTGTAATCAGCCGGGGCCCCGTTGCGCAGGTCCGCGGGATTGAGGTACATCAGCATCAGGTCAAACTTGTCGGCCTTCACCTCGTACGACGACACCAGCGTGGCACCTTCCGGGAGAGGATAATCCTGTCCGCAGAAGTTGACCGAGGCCGGACTCGTTTGCCCAAAGGCAACGACAGAGGTAAATAACAGGAGCAGGGTATACAGTACTTTCATGGTCAGTAAAGTAAAACGTTTTAGTTAATAAGCAGAACAGCAGCAACTGCTATTTTTTTCATTACCAATATTCCGGCCATAAATCCGGCTAGTGCATCCGGTCATCGCGCACGGGCAGGTTGGTAATTATTTCACCCTCAATCTTGAGTAGTTCCTGCAGGCGGGCGTCTACCTCCTTGGGGTCGCGGTATTCCTTGGCCAGATCCACGTAGCTCACGAAGTGGGCCGCCTCCGAAACCATCAGTTCGTAGTAAAACTTGCTCAGGTCAGGATCGGGAATGTGTTTCCACAGCAGCTTAAACCGCTCGCAGCTGCGGGCCTCAATCAGGGCCGACACCAGCAGCATATCCATCAGTTGCCGGTCGCGGTGGTCGCCACGGCGCACGTGGGTCATGAGCTGCACCACGTACTCGTCGCGCCGCTGCGGGCCCAGCTCGAAGCCCCGCTTGCGCAGCTCGAGCAACACCCGCTCAAAGTGGGCCCACTCCTCGGCCACTAGGGCGGTAAGCTCGTCCACGAGGCGGGTTTTCTCGGGGTACTTCACAATCAGGGAAATACCGGTGCTAGCCGCCTTCTGCTCGCAGTAAGCGTGGTCGACGAGAATATCCTCAATGTTTTTGCTGGCAATATCCACCCACCGTGGGTCGGTATTGAGTTTGAGCTTGAGAATGGTTTTTTCCTTGGGTTCGAAGGGTTCCATATTATGCAAAGCGCCGCCGGACGCTGGATTCGTTATCTACCTTAATCAAAAAACTGCCACCGAATCCCGAACTGAAAACGGCGGGGCAGCCCCGTGTAGAGCGGGGTAGCAAAGTAGCCGTTCCCAGTATTGTAGAGCCCCTGGTTGATGTAAGCCATCTTCAAAAATACGGATACAGTTTTAATATCCGTCACCAAAAACACGTCGGCCACGGCGTAGCTACGGATGCTGAAGTGGTCTTGCAGATAAAACTGCTGGGTTGTGGGGTTGTAGTCGTAGCCCTTGAAGCGCGACTGAAAATACACATCGGCCCCAATCTGGCTGAACATGGCCTTCTTGAACAGGTAGCCCTGGTAGTAAGCCCGGCTATTGGCGACCAGCTTGGGAATGCGCAGCCCCTCGTCTTCCCCGCCCAGCGTACCGGTCCCCAGGTTGTCGAAGAAGAACTTGCCCAGGTTGAAGCGGTGCCGCAAGGTGCCAATAAGCAGCACCTTGGCCTCATCGAGCTGGGCCGGCACGGCAGCCTGGTTGTAGTACACCAGGTCGTTGATGGTGACGAAGCTGCCCGAAGCCTCGAGGTGGTGGCGCCCCAGCTGCTGGTTGAGCCGGCCAGTTAGTTGGTTAACCAGCGTGTTCTGGAACTCGGCCCCGGAGTTGCGGGTGTGGTCCCAGGCATAGTGGTTGCCCTCGAAGCGCTGCTGGGTGAGCGTGGGCGAATACGAGGAGCTGTAAAACTCGCCGCTCAGGGGCCCCAGCCGGGCCGTGCCCCGGAACCAGTATTCGCTAAAGGCTTTGCTCTGGTCTCCGGCCACCTGCGGGCCCAGGATTTCGCCAGCCGTTTCCACGGCCACCAGGTCGCGGTAGCGGAAACTGGCCGTGCCGCCCAGAAAAATCTGGCCGTAGCGCAGCTGGTAAGGAATTGAGTCGCCGCGGCTCAAGTAGCGATTCTGGACGTTTTTGGTAAATAAATTGGCGTTGCGGTAGCGCCCGTAGAGGCGGTAGCCTACGGCCGGGGTGTGGCCCATCACGCCCACTTCGTTTTCCAGCTGCCGGTATTCTGACCGGTCGTTGGTCAGGTTGGCGTTCAGCCGGGGCTCCGAATTGTAAAACTGAAGCAGACCGGTGGTGGCATTGACGGGCAACGGGCCGTTGCGAGGCCGGTCGGTGTAGTTGTTGAACTGCCGCTTCCAGTCGAAGATGTGGTAGGCCGTCAGGCCCCGGCCCAGCAGCCGCAGGGTTTGCACCAGCCGGATTTCGTCCCGATCATCAATGTTCAATGACCGCTCCAGCCGGACATCCTCCAGATCGTAGCCGAACAGGCTGCCCGGGCGGGGGGCGCCCTTCCGGTCGCCTTCTTCAATTCTATCCGTGGGGCCGTAGCTAATTCCACCCTGCTCGGGGACGCGGTGGCGGGCGGTATTGATGTTGAACAGGGCGTGGTACCGGTCGTCCTGGGTTTGGTAGCGGGCAAACAACAGCACGTTGCTGTGCTCAGTTAAGTTTTCCCGCCCGTTGGCTGCTATGACCTTACGGGAGGCAAACCGCTCGTAGGCTAGGCCCACGTTCAGGTTTCTGCCCAGGCTGCGCGAGTACGACAGCTCGAACACCTGCTCACCCACAGCACTCTGGATAAAGCGGAAAAACGTGAAGGGCGAACGGGTATCGTAGTAAGGAATTTCAGCCGAATTGCGGGCAAATTTGTCAAACACAGTGCGGCCGTAGCGGGCCCCAATGCCGTTGTTGGGCTCCCAGAGCAGGCGGCGCGAGGCCGTCCCGATGTTGCCCAGATCCTGCTGGAAGGTCGTATCGTGAAACCAGTACCGGTCGCGCACCTGATTGGTAAGCGTAGTATCGATAACCCGGCCTTCGTACTGCTCGCGCATGATGTCGGCCTCGTACAGGACCCGGGTGGTTTTGGCCCCGTAGATGACTTTGGTGGAGTCGTCGAGGACCTGGGCCCGCAGCAGAGCCGGCCACAGGAGCAGCCCGAGCAGCAGAACAAAGGAAACGCGGTGAAAAAAGCGGAAGGAAGCCAACGGAACGAGCAGATCAGACAACAGCGTGGGGCTGAAATAAGGAAGAAAGCAACTGCTGCAACTGGGCAGCCCCATCGGCCAGAAACTCGACCTGGATGGGAATATAAAAGATGGGCAGAGCTGCCACGGCCGCCTGCAGAGCAGGCTCCAGTAGCCGGACGGCGTCCTTTTGAGTAGTGAAAACGCTCTGACCCGGTTGTAATTGTTTGGCTACGGCCGCAATATCAGCGGCAGTAAAGGCATGGTGGTCGGCAAAAGCGGCGTGGTGCACAATCTGGTAGCCCGCCCCGGTCAGATAGTCGAGCAGCGGACCCGGCTGGGCAATGCCGGTCAGCAGCACGATTTCCGGACTTCCGACCTGCCCGGTACCACCCACCGCTACCGGCGCCCCGTAGGCGTAGGTCGAAAACAGCACCAGCACCCGCGGCCGGGTGTAGCGCCGCACCCAGGCGGTAATAGCGGCTTGCTGGGCCGCGTTCAGAAGTGATTCACACTTGGTTACGACCACCACATCGGCCCGACGGGCCCCGACCCGGCTTTCGCGCAGCCGGCCGGCCGGCAGCACGTAGTCCTGGTAGAAAGGCCGTTGCTGCTCGGTCAGCAGAATATTCAGGGTAGGCTGCACGCGGCGGTGCTGGTAGGCATCGTCGAGCACCACGACGGAGGGTGCCGGTTCCTGCCGCAGCAGATTTTCCAGTCCCGTCCGCCGGTTTTCGCACACGACAACCGGCACCTGGCCCCGAAAGTCCTGGTAGTGCTGCAGGGGCTCGTCGCCGATGGTAGCGGCCGTAGCCGCAGCATCGGCCTCGATATAGCCCCGGGTTTGGCGGCCGTAGCCCCGGCTCAGAATGGCCGGCTGCTGCCCGGCCGCCTGCAACTGGCGCACCAGCCAAGCCACGTGGGGCGTTTTGCCCGTGCCTCCGGCCCGCAGGTTGCCTACGCTGATAACGGGCACTGCAAACCGCGCGGTTTCTTTTATACCCTTGTCGTATAGCCAGTTGCGCACACCCAGCACCGCGGCGTACAGCCAAGCGAAGGGCAACAGCAGCAAGGCTAACGGATGAGGCATAAGAAGGCGGCAACAAGGCAGAGCCACAAAAGTACGCCTACTTCGCCAAGCTACGAAACCTGGCGGAGCTACCGGGCTGCTATTCGGGTCCGCCGCAGCTAACCGGGCCACCCGACCGGACCGCGCGGCTTCTGCGTATGCCCAAATTCTACGCCCTACTGCCTATGCCCACCTTTGCTGACCGCCTGCTACATTTTCTGACCACGTTTCCCGTTCCTGCTACTTTGCCCGACGAGGCAGTAGCCCTGAGCCCGTACCAGGAAAATACGCCGCTGACGCTGTTTACCCGCTTTGCCCGGCAATATTACCACGACAACCGGCCCCGGGTGGCGCTGCTGGGTATCAATCCGGGCCGCCTCGGCCACGGCCGCACCGGTGTGGCTTTCACCGACCCGGTGGCTTTAGCCGACGTCTGCGACATTGCCAACGAGCTGCCCCGGCACCGCGAATTGTCGAGCCAATTCGTGTACGAAGTAATAGCTGCGCTAGGCGGGCCAGCGGCTTTCTACCAGGATTTCTTCCTGGGGTCCCTTTACCCGCTGGTGCTGCTGCGCCACGGCCGCAACTACAATTATTATGACTCGCCAGCGCTAACCAAAGCTTTAGATCCGGATATGATTCTCTCACTAAATCAGCAGGTACTGGAGGTAGGATTGTCCCGGCCGGTGGCTGTATGCCTGGGTCGCCGCAATGGTCAGCACCTGCTGCGGCTCAATGCGGAGCTGCAGCTTTTCGACCAGATTCACATTCTCGACCACCCGCGCTACCTGATGCAGTACAAGCGCCGGGAACTGGCCCACCACGTGGACCGCTACGTGGAAGTGCTGCACGAAGCCCGGGAAATGGTGAATGGCAAAGACTAATTCAGGTTTGACAGCCGATAAACAGGAGCCGTTGACTGCCAAATTGAGTTGAAACTCTCAATTTGCACCCCGGCAACCGCCCCAATTCCTACTTCAAAACTCACCATTCCTACTTTCTCAAAATGCCGACCGTAGCTGACCTTGCCCGCGTCCTGGAACGTGTGGCGCCCCTGGCCTACCAGGAATCCTACGACAATGCCGGCCTGCAGTGCGGCGACCCGCAGGCCGCGGTGCAGGGCGTACTCATTGCCCTCGACTGCACTCCGGCCGTTATCGACGAGGCCCTGCGGCGGGGCTGCAACGTGGTGGTAGCTCATCATCCGGTGGTGTTTCGGCCTCTGAAGCGCCTGACCGGAGCCAATGAAGTAGAGCAGACCCTGATTAAGGCCATCAAGAACGATGTGGCCATTTACGCGGCCCATACCAACCTCGACAATGTACTGCCGGGCGTAAACCGTAAGTTGGCCGAAAAATTAGGCCTGGAAAACCTGCGCATCCTCGACCCCAAAAGCGGTACGCTAGGCAAGCTCATCACTTACGTGCCCACCACCCACACCGAGGCCGTCCTGCAGGCTCTATATGCGGCTGGGGCGGGTCAGATCGGTCATTATTCGGAGTGCAGCTTCCGGGTGGAAGGCACCGGCACTTTCACGCCTGGCGCCGGCACCAACCCGTATATTGGCGGGCCGGGCCAGCCGGAAAAAGTGCGGGAAGAACGCGTGGAAGTGCTGCTGCCCTTGCACCTGCAAGGCGCGGCGTTGCGGGCATTGCGGGCCGCGCATCCCTACGAGGAAGTGGCTTATGAGCTCGTAAAACTGGAAAATTCGCACCAGGATGTGGGATCCGGCATGATCGGCGAACTGCCCGAAGCCCTGTCGCCGGCCGAGTTCCGGCAACGCCTGCGCTCGGCCCTGGGCGTACTTGTAGTTAAACACACCGAATTTGACCGTCCCATCAAAAAAGTAGCCCTGTGCGGCGGAGCCGGCAGCTTTTTGATCAGCAATGCCCGTCGGGCCGGGGCCGACGCCTACGTCACCGGCGATTTGAAGTACCACGAGTACTTTGGGGCCGAGGGCCAGTTGCTGCTCTGCGACGTAGGGCACTTCGAAAGTGAGCAATTTACCGGGGAAATCTTCCGGGATTTGCTTACGGCCAACTTTAAAA
Organism: Hymenobacter cellulosivorans; assembly: GCF_022919135.1. Taxonomy (NCBI): domain Bacteria; kingdom Pseudomonadati; phylum Bacteroidota; class Cytophagia; order Cytophagales; family Hymenobacteraceae; genus Hymenobacter; species Hymenobacter cellulosivorans. The sequence continues at coordinate 4,541,004 of NZ_CP095049.1, forward strand.
GTACTTTTGCGGTCTTAATCGCTGAGACCCTCACCAACCCTGTCCGTTATGATTTCTAATCCTTCCACGGAAACCACCGTCGCCAGTAAGCTGGAAGCCCTTCTGAACCTGCAGCGCCTCGACTCGCAGCTCGACGAAATTCGGCGCGTCCGCGGCGACCTGCCCGAAGAAGTGCGCGACCTGGAAGACGAAATTGCTGGCTATGAGGTGCGCGTGAGCAAGTTTGACGAGGAAATTCAAGCCCTGAACGACCAAATCAAGCAGCGCAAGCAGAACGCCAAAGACGCCGAAGGCCTCATCAAGAAGTATGAGGACCAGCAGCAAAACGTGCGCAACAACCGCGAATACGAGGCAATTGCCAAGGAAATCGAGCTGCAGCGCCTGGAAATCCAGATTTCGGAAAAGAAAATCAAGGAGGCCCAGTACCAGATTGAGCAGAAAAACAACGACATCGCCGGCACCAAGCAGCGCCTCGATGAGCGCAAGAAAGATCTGACCAACAAGAACACCGAGCTCCAGACTATCATCGGCGAAAGCGAAGCCGACGAGAAAAAGCTGCTCGACGAGCGTGAAAACGCCGTAAAGCCCATCGAGGAGCGCCTGCTGACGGCCTACACCCGCATCCGCGGCAACGTCCGCAACGGGCTGGCTGTGGTAATGGTGAAGCGTGACGCCTGCGGCGGCTGCTTCAACACCGTACCGCCTCAGCGCCAGGCCGACATCATCTCGCACAAGAAAATCATCGTGTGCGAGCACTGCGGCCGGGTTCTGGCCGACGTGGACGTGAAGCAGCCGGCTTAATTTCCGCGCTTCGTTTTTCGAACGCACCCCAAAAAGGAACGGCCCACCAGTCGTTCCTTTTTTATTTGCTCTGGCTTTTCCGTGGCTCACATTCCAGCTCCTTCCGCTCTCCCTTTCTCCGGACTCCGGCTGCTGCTGGGGCTGCTGCTCGTGCTTCTGTGCGCCGCTGGCCCATCCCAGCACGAGCCGGCGGCCACGCAGGCCCCGGAAGCGGCTAATGCAGCCGCTGGCAACCTGACACCTGGCGCCCGCTTGGCCTACGCCGAGCTGCTCAAGCTGCGCATAGAGCCGGCCCGGCTATTACTCCTGGAAGAAGCCAAACGAGCCCCTGCCAGCGCCGGCACGCTGCTTGTGGCCGACTGTATCGACTTTACCGAGCTCATGATCCGGCAGGACGCCAGCCGCTACGAGGCCGTAGTGGCGGCCCAGAACCGGCGGCTGGCGGCGCTGGAAAAATTGCGGGAGCCCGGGCCGCTACGCGAGTTTGCCCGGGCCGAAATCCGTCTGCACCAAGCCGCGGCCCAGGTTACGTACCAGCACGAAATCCAGGGGGCCTGGAGCTTGCGCCAGGCTTACCAGCAGATGCAGGCAGTGGTGCAGCGCTACCCCGACTTTATTCCGGCCCGCAAAACCCTGGGCATGTGTCAGTTTATGATTGGCTCCGTGCCCGAAGGCTACCGGTGGTTTCTGAAGCTGCTTGGGCTGCCGGGCAGCGTGGCCGCCGGGGTGCAGAATCTGGGTCTGGCGGCTCAAAAGCCCAACGACTTTCAGCCAGAGGCCCGCATTATTCTGGCGCTGGTGCAGGAAACCTACTTCAAGAAAGGTGAAGAATCGGCCCGGCTCGTGCAGCAGCTCGCCGCCCAGCAGCCGGATAACCTGCTTTACTCCTACCTGCTGCTCAGCCTCAATAAGCGCCTGCACCGCACCGACGCGGCCTTGGCTGCCTACCGCAGCCGGCCCACCGGCCCGGGCTATTTGAGCGTGCCCTACCTGCACCACATGGCCGCCGATTTACTGCTTTACCAGGGCCAGTACGCGGCTTCGACGCGGGCTAACCAGCAGTTTTTGCAGGACTACCCGGGCACGCACTACCGCAAGGATGCTGCTTTTAAGCTGTACCTGGCTTCCTGGCTGAGTGGCGACGACAAAGCTGCCGAGCGGTACCGCCAGCAAATAAACCAGGGGGGCCGTACGGTAGTGGAGGAAGATGCCTATGCCCAGCGCTTTTTTGAGGACCGGGTTCCGCTGAACCGCACCCTGACCCGGGCCCGCCTGCAGATTGACGGGGGCTACTACCGCCCGGCCCTGGCCACGTTGCGCGGCTTCACGGCTGCGGGCGGACTACTGCGCGACCGGCTCGAAGAGCCTTACCGCCGGGCCCGGGCCTATCAGGGCCTGGGCCGCCTCGACTCGGCCCGCCTGTATTATACTCGCACCATTGCGCTGGCGGGCAAGGCTCCCTACTACTTCGGGCCGCAGTCGGCGCTGCAGATGGGCTACCTCTGCCAGGCCGAGGGGCAGCTAAACATGGCCCGACTTTACTTCCAGAAAGTGCTCGATTCGCCCAAGCACGAGTATAAGAACAGCACCGACGCCAAGGCTAAAGTGGCGCTAGCCGGACTGCCCGCGGCTAAGGTTCGGTAGCGGGGGTTACTTTTGCGGCCCTGTTTTCCCGTTCCTCTCTTCCTGCCCGTGGCTGTTTTCGTTTCTTTTGGCTCCTTACCCGCCCCGGCCGAGTTTCGGGCCCGCGCCCTGCACTGGGCCGCGCAGTTTGCGTATTGCGCCTACTATGAAGCTAATGGCCTGGACTATCCGCAGGGCGCCTTTGAGCAGTTGCTGGCTGTGGCGCAGGCCCCGCAGGCGTCGCCGGCTAGCCTGCCCGAGCTACAAGCCTGGCTGGCGCAATCCGCCACTGGTCCGCGCTGCGGCATCGTGACCTACGACGTAAAAAATGAGGTGGAGGCCCTGCACAGCCGCCATTTTGATGGGCTGCAATGGCCCGCGCTGCATTTCTTCGCGCCCGACACCTGGCTGTGCTGGCGCCCGGATGGTGTGGAAATTCAGGGGGATACGGTGGGCGTACTGGAGGCCATCCTTGCTACTGAAGTGCCGACTGAGGCGCCTGCGCAGGTAAAAACCATGCGGCCCCGCTTGCCAAAGGGAGAGTACCTGGCCGCCGTAGAAGCCATTCGGGAGGACATTCTCAACGGGGAAGTCTACGAGCTGAACCTGTGCCAGGAGTTCTACGCCGAGCAAGTAACCCTGGAGCCCGTCGAAACTTTTCTGCGCCTGCTGGAAGCTTCACCCACGCCGTTTGCGGGCTTTTACAAGTGGCAGGACCGGTACCTGCTCTGCGCCTCACCCGAGCGGTTTTTGCAGAAAAAAGGCCCGCAGCTGGTTTCCCAGCCCATCAAAGGTACCATCCGGCGCGGGGCCACGCCCGCCGAGGACGCGCAGTTGCGCCAGCACCTCCTGCACGACGAAAAAGAACGGGCCGAAAACCTGATGATTGTGGATCTGGTGCGCAACGACCTGGCCCGCGTGGCCCAAACCGGCACCGTCCAGGTTCCCGAGCTATTCGGCCTCTACCCTTTTCGTCACGTCTGGCAGATGATTTCCACCGTGCAGGCCCAGGCTCGGCCCGGCCTCGGTTTGGTTGATATGCTGCGCGCCACTTTCCCGATGGGCTCGATGACGGGCGCCCCCAAAATCCGGGCAATGGAGCTCATTGAGCACTATGAGCGCACCAAACGGGGCCTGTACAGCGGCAGCATGGGCTACCTCACCCCCAGCGGCGACTTCGACTTCAACGTCATTATTCGCAGCCTGCAGTACCACGCCGGCACCGGCTACCTTAGCTTCCAGGTCGGCTCGGCCATCACCTACGATTCGGTACCGGAGCGTGAATACGACGAATGCCTGCTCAAGGCCCGCGCCCTGCTCCAGGTGCTGGGAGCTACGGTGAATGAGCGAATGAGCGAATGAGTGAGTTTACCGTTCATTCTGCACCAACGGCGCTACATCTACTCGGGAGGCATTCTTGGAGTTTGGTAAGCCTCTTCCGAGTACTCGGGAAGGCCTTTTGCAAGTCGTGAAGCCCCTCCCGAGTACTCAGAAGAGGCTTTTGCAATTCATGTAGCCCTCCCCGCCTACTCGGGAAGCACTTTTGGTAGCGCTGCAAGCCGCCGCTTCTATTCGTGGGCCATTTCTCTACGCATTACAAGCCCCAGCGAGTAGAAGCGGCGGCTTGGCAATATACCTCTGATGCCCGCCGCACCAGCCGAACGACAACTCACTTAATCGCTCATTCGCTCATTCACGGCAAGTCTTTGCTCGAAGGCTTGCAGAAACTGACCCACGTGATAACCGTCGGCCAGGGCGTGGTGCACGTTGACGGCCACGTTCATGTAGGTGCGGCCGTTCTCCTCGTAGAGCTGGCTAAAGGAAATCTTGGGGCAGCTGTCGGGGTGCTGGAAGCTGCGGGCGTGGGTCAGGCCGGTGAAGCGCACCCATGGGATAGCCGAGCAGTGCAGCACGTCGACGCGGGCAGTGGTGTTGCTCAGGCGCAGGCCGGAGCTGTTTTGCACGGCTTCGATTTCGGCCTGAGCGGCAGCCACAAATCCGGCTAGCTCATCGTGCTGCTCGATAAAGGAAAAGGCGAAGGTGTGGTCGGAGCGACCCAGGGTAGCCGAGGCGTGTACCCGGTCGTAGCGGTACACCTGCCCGTCTTCGATGCGGGTCCGGAACTCGGGCACTTCGTTGGCGGCCTGCACCGCGTGGTAGAGGTAGTACAGGAAAAACGACACGCCTAGGCGCTTGGCTTCGGCCTGGGCCCCGGTGCAGTCTACTGGCGCTACGAGGCCAAAAAACGGTTCTTCAAAAGCGCCGAAGAAGGCAAAATGCTCCCGCCGGTTCCAGGTTTGTAGGTCAATCAGCTGTTTCATGGGCGGCAAGTTCGGTAACTTTACCCGCCGCATGACTCTGTAACCTGGTTTTTCCCTTTTTCTAGCCCATGTCTGCTCCCCATCTGATTGCCTTCGACGCCGACGACACGCTCTGGTCCAACCAGCCCCACTTCGACCAGGTCGAAGCCCAGCTCCTGGAAATTCTGGCCCACTGCGGTGATGCCCAGCGCATCACCGAGCAGCTCAACCAGGTGCAGCGCCAGAACATGAAGCTCTTTGGCTACGGGGCCAAGTCCTTCATGCTCTCCATGATTGAAACTGCCATCCAGCTCACCGACGGCAAGGTCACCGGCGTCGAAATCCAGCAGATCCTGGATATGGGCAAGGACCTGTTGCGCTACCCCATCGAGCCCCTGCCGGGCGTAGTCGAGGTGCTCACCGAGCTGCGCCGCCGCGGCCACCGCCTGATGGTGCTCACCAAGGGCGACCTGTTCGACCAGGAAAGCAAGCTGGCCCGCTCCGGCCTGGGCGAGTATTTCGACTACGTGGAAATCGTCAGTGAAAAGGACGAGGCCACCTACCAGCGTCTGCTGGCCCGCTACAACGCCCTGCCCGGCGAGTTTTTCATGATTGGCAACTCCCTCAAGTCCGACATCCTACCCGTAGCCCAGCTCGGTTTCCGCGCCGTACACGTTCCCTTCCACGCCACCTGGGTCTTCGAGCACGTCGACCCCGAAAAGCTCGCCGGCCTAGAATTTCACGCCGTCACGGATTTGCGCCAGGTGCTGGATTTGGTGGACTAGTGAACTGGTGAGTTGCTGTTCAATTACCTTGTGTCCTTGCGAGCAGAGCTAAACCATCCGTCCGCTGCTTGTGACAAACGTTCTTTACCAGAAAGCCCCAACGCCAGAGTTGACGTTAGGGCTTTTCGCTTCAAGGCACTTTGCCCACTTCAGAGGACGGATAGCTTCGTCCTGCCTCCTCACAAGGACACGAGTATGCCTTTCGCGCCAGCCGAACGACAACTCACCATTTCGCCATTTCACTAGTTCACCACTTCGGAAGCTCTGCCATTCTGTCATTTTGGGGCAAAAACCCTTACCTTTGCCCTCCTTCTGTGTTTACGATATCTATGTCCCAGCCTCTGCTCACCCTCGACTTTCTCGATACGCCCGCCGCACCCACCGCTGCCGACCACCAACCGGCTCAGGAGGTGCGCGTCAGCCCGGCCACCCGCACCGGCCGGCAGCGCAAGCTCTACATCGAGAGCTACGGCTGCCAGATGAATTTCTCCGACTCCGAAATCGTCTCCTCCATCCTCTTCGAGGAAGGCTTTGATACCACCGAGCAACTCTCCGACGCCGATTTGGTGCTGCTCAACACCTGCTCCATCCGCGAAAAGGCCGAGCAAACCGTGCGCATGCGCCTCTCGCAGATCAACAGCCACAAAAAGCGCAACCCCGGCCTGCTCGTGGGCGTGCTGGGCTGTATGGCCGAGCGCCTGAAAAGCAAGTTCCTGGAGGAAGAAAAGCTCGTCGACCTCGTCGTGGGCCCCGACGCCTACCGCGACCTGCCCAACCTGATCCGGGAAGTCGACGGTGGCCAGAAAGCGGTAAACGTGCTGCTCTCGCGCGACGAAACCTACGCCGACATCACGCCCGTGCGCCTCAACTCCAATGGCATCACTGCCTTTGTGAGCATCATGCGCGGCTGCGACAATATGTGCTCGTTCTGCGTGGTGCCCTTCACCCGGGGCCGCGAGCGGAGCCGCGACGCGCACAGCATCGTGCA